>NZ_JBITZP010000027.1:0-106872 GCF_044546945.1 Kitasatospora sp. NPDC053057
CCCCGTCGGTCCCGGGGGGGCCGCTGACTCGGGGGGGGGGGGGGCGCGGGGGGGGGGGGGGGGCGGGGGCGGGGGGGGGCGCCCCGCGGGGGGGGGGGGGGCCCCCGGGCCCCCGCCCCCCCCACCACTGCGCCACACCACTGCGCGTCAGCCGAGCGCCGATCCCGGTTCGCCGAGGGTGTCGCGGAGCCACTGCTCGACCCCGGCGACGTGCACGGTCGCCCAGGCGTGGGCGAGTTCCGGGCGGCGGCCGGCGATGGCGTCGAAGATCGCGCGGTGCTGCTGACGGGTGCCGGCCACCGCGCCCTCCTCGGTCAGCCCGCGCCAGATGCGCGCCCGCATGGTGGGCCCGGACAGGCCGTCGATCAGCGAGCAGAGCACGGTGTTGCCCGACCCGGCAGCGATCCTGCGGTGGAACTCCAGGTCGTTGGCGATGAGTTCTTCCAGCGAGGCGTCCTCGTCCAGGCTCCCCAGCACCTCGTCCAGGCCGGTGACGTCCTCCTCGGACATCACCCGGGCGGCCATCGCGGCGGCGGCCGGCTCCAGGATGCGGCGGACCTCCAGGAACTCCAGCACCGTGTTGTCCTGGTGGAAGTCGACCACGAAACCCAGGGCGTCCAGGAGGACTTCGGGCTCCAGGCTGGTCACGTACGTGCCGTCGCCCTGGCGCACGTCGAGCACCCGGATGAGCGACAGGGCCTTCACCGCCTCCCGCAGGGAGCTGCGGGACAGGCCGAGCCGGTCCGCGAGGTCGGCCTCCTTCGGGAGCCTCGCGCCGGGGCGGAGCTCGCCGCTCACGATCATGGCCTTGATCTTCTCGATCGCCTCGTCGGTGACTGGCACGGCCTCGCCTTTCCTGGTCATCTGATCTTCGCAGCATAAGGGCTTCGCCCGGCCGGGCCCCGGTGCCTCCGTACACCGGGGTCCGACCGGGCGGCCGGGACGGTCACAACTCCCACACCACGGGCAGCCCGGCCGCGGAACCGGCCGCCGAGTAGTCGTGGACGACGTCGAGGAGTTCGGCCATCCGCGCCTGCCAGGCGATGTTGACCGGGAGGTGTTCGAGCTCGGCGAGCAGCCGGGCGTAGTCCTCGCACTCCAGCAGGTGGAACAGCTCGGAGCCGCTGCGCCAGATCGTCCAGGAGCTCACGCCGGCCGCCCTGATGGCGTCGGTGAGTTCGCCGGGCACCTCGCGGTGCGCGGCCTCGTACTCCTCGATCCGGTCCGTCCGGACGCGGGTGTGCAGGGCGATCCTCATGACTGCTCCGGATGCTGCTCGGGGTCGGTGGCGGTGTCCGTCGTGTCGACGATGACCACGTCCAGGGTCCGGGGCCCGTGCACGCCCTCGACCCGGCTGAGTTCGATGTCGCTGGTCGCGGACGGGCCGGAGACGAAGGTCAGCGGCAGACGCGGGTCGAGGCGGGCGAGCGCCTCGGGGACGTCGTCGACGATCTGCTCGGCGCGGACGACGCAGAGGTGGTAGTCGGGGACGAGGCTCAGCGCGCGCCGGCCCTGGCCCCGACCGGTGTCCAGGACGATGGTGCCGGTGACGGCGATGCCGACGGCGGCGAGGGTGACGGCGCCGTCGAGGGCGTCCAGGGCGGGGACGTCCAGCGGCTCCCGGTGCCACTCCCAGTCCCCGGGCGGCAGGAGCCCGTCCGGGAAGCCCTCGGGCACCGCCAGACGCACGGCACCGCGGGCGGTGAGGGCGGCCGCGATGGCGCCGGGTAGTCCGGCCGGATCGGTCCGGGTGACGGTGGCGCGGTAGTCGGCGACCCGTTCGGCGAACAGGGCCACGAGGTCCTGGCCGGGGGCGGTGTGGCCGCGCCGGTAGTCACGCGGTACGGGAACGTCCTCCGGGCCCTCGTCGGTGGGCACGTCGGCGAGCGCGGCACGGATGCGCCCCAGAATGGCATCGCGGGTGTTCATCATTTCCCCTCCCGGTTCCTGCGCCACCAGGCGCGGAACGATTCGGCGGGCGGCACCGGGGTGTCCCGGTCGGCGGACCAGCCGCTCAGCGGGCCGGGCAGCCGGCCGATCCGGCCGCCCCGGGCCAGCGCCCGGCCGCCGAGCGAGGCCGCCCGCTGGGCGGCGGCGAGCAGCGCGGGGGAGTCGAGGACGGTGGCGGCCGCCTTCATCGCCAGCGCCTCGCCGGTGGGCAGTCCTCCGGCAGCGCGCCTGGCCTTGACCACCTCGGACCGCAGGTGGACCAGCAGCTTCGGGATGTCGATCTTCACCGGGCAGGCCTCGTAGCAGGCCCCGCACAGGGTGGAGGCGAACGGCAGGGAGGCGGCGTGGTCGACGCCGACCAGTTGCGGGGTCAGCACGGCGCCGATCGGCCCGGGGTAGACCGAGCCGTAGGCGTGCCCGCCGGTGCGTTCGAACACCGGGCAGACGTTGAGGCAGGCGGAGCAGCGGATGCAGGCCAGGGCCTGGCGGCCGACGGTGTCGGCGAGGGTGTCCGTGCGGCCGTTGTCGAGCAGGACGAGGTGGAAGGCGGACGGGCCGTCGGACTCGGTGGTGCCGGTCCAGGTGGAGGTGTACGGGTTCATCCGCTCGCCGGTTGAGGAGCGCGGGAGCAGTTGGAGGAACACCTCCAGGTCCGCCCAGCCGGGGACGACCTTCTCGATGCCCATCACGGTGATCAGGGTCTCGGGCAGGGTGAGGCACATCCGGCCGTTGCCCTCGGACTCCAGTACGACGACGGTGCCGGTGTCGGCGACGGCGAAGTTGGCACCGGAGACGGCGACCTTGGCACGGAGGAACTTCTCCCGCAGGTGCCGGCGGGCCGCCTCGGCGAGTGCGGCGGGATCGTCGGTGAGGCCCTCCGGGGCCGGCTGCCCCCACGCGCCCATCCGCTCGGCGAACAGCTCGCGGATCTCGGTCCGGTTGCGGTGGATCGCCGGCACCAGGATGTGGGAGGGGCGGTCGTCGCCGAGCTGGACGATGAGCTCGGCGAGGTCGGTCTCGTAGGCGGTGATGCCGGCTTCGGCGAGCGCCTCGTTGAGTCCGATCTCCTGGGTGGCCATCGACTTGACCTTCACGACCTCCCGTTCGCCGGTGGCCCGAACCAGTTCGGTGACGATGCGGTTGGCCTCGGCGGCGTCCGCGGCCCAGTGCACAATTCCGCCGGCTTCGGTGACCGACTCCTCCAGCCGCAGCAGGTGGTGGTCGAGGTGGCGCAGGGTCCGGGTCTTGATCGCGTCGGCGGCGGTGCGCAGCGCCTCCCAGTCGTCCAGCTCCGAGGCGACGGCGAGGCGCTTGTCGCGGATGACGGTCGTGGCCCGCTTCAGGTTGGCCCGCAGCCGGGTGTTCCCGAGGGCCTCGCGGGCGGCGTCCGGGAAGGACGGCGAGCCCAGCCAGACCACTCCGCGCTCGCCGGGGGAGTTCACGGGCGTCCTCCTTCGGTCGTGGCCAGGATCTCGGCCAGGTGCATGGTCCGCACCGTGGCGCCCTGCCGGGACAGGCCGCCGCCGATGTGCATCAGACAGGAGTTGTCGACCGTGCACAGCACCTCGGCGCCCGTCTCGCGCACCGCCCCGACCTTGTCGGCGAGCATCGCGCCGGAGGTCGCGGAGTTCTTGACGGCGAAGGTGCCGCCGAAGCCGCAGCACGAGTCGGCGGCCGGGAGCTCGACCAGGTCGAGGCCCTCGACCGCGCGCAGCAGCCGCCGCGGGCGGTCGCCGAGGCGCAGCCCGCGCAGCGAGTGGCAGGTGGGGTGGTAGGTCACGCGGTGCGGGAAGCGGGCGCCGATGTCGGTGACGCCGAGGACGTCGGTCAGGAACTCGGTGAACTCGTACACCCGGGGCACCAGTTCGGCGACCTGCCGGCGCAGCTGTGGCGGGCTGTACTCCTCGGCGAGGGCCGGATGGTGCTCCCGGACGAGCCCGGCGCAGGACGCGGACGGCGTGACGACGGCGTCGTACTCGCCGAAGGCGCGCGCGAACCGGGCCATCAGCGGGACGGCGTCCGTACGGTAGCCGGTGTTGATGTGCATCTGTCCGCAGCAGGTCTGCTCCTGCGGGAACGCCACGGTGTGGCCGAGCCGTTCGAGGACGGTCACCACGGCGCGGCCGGTGCCGGGGAACATGGTGTCGTTGAAGCAGGTGATGAACAGTGCGACGCGCATCAGGTGACCTCCTGCGGGGTCGGGACGTCCGGCGGGAGCAGCTCGCGGTCCTTCAGCTCCGCCCACAGCGCGTCCGGGACGCGGTGCCGGAGCATGGCGGCGGCGTCCCGGACCTCGGCGGCGTTGCGGGTGCCGACCAGGACGCTCGCCACGGCGGGGTGCCCGAACGGGAAGCGCAGCGCGGCGGCACGCAGCGGCACGCCGTGTTCCTCGCAGACGGCCTTGAGGTCGAGGGCGCGGGTGAGCAACTCCTCGGGTGCGGCGGTGTAGTCGAAGGTGGCGCCGGGGCGCGGGTCGGCGAGCAGGCCGGAGTTGAAGACTCCGCCGATGACGACGCCGACGCCGCGTTCGGCGGCCAGCGGCAGCAGCTCGGTCAGTCCACGCTGGTCGAGCAGGCTGTAACGGCCGGCCAACAGGACGGCGTCGAGGTCGGTCTCGCGGACGAACCGGGCGAGCAGCCCGGCCTGGTTCATCCCGACACCGATCGCGCCGACCATCCCCTCAGCGCGCAGCCGGGCCAGCTCGGGGTACGCCTCGCTGAGCGCCTGCTCCGCGTGGTCGTCGGGATCATGGAGGTGGACGATGTCGATCCGGTCCAGGCCGAGCCGCTCCAGGCTGTCCTCGATCGAGCGGCGGACGCCCACGGCGCTGAAGTCCCAGACCCGGTGGTGGGTGGCGGGGACGGCGAAGCCGTGGGCGAGGTCGTCGCCGCCCGGCTCCGGGGCCGGGCGCAGCAGCCGGCCGACCTTGGTGGAGAGGACGTACTCGTCCCTGGGACGGCCGCGCAGGGCCCGGCCGAGCCGCCGCTCGGACAGGCCCAGGCCGTAGTGCGGGGCGGTGTCGAAGTACCGCACGCCCGACTCCCAGGCGGCGGCGACGGCCTCCTCGGCGTCGGCGTCGGTGACGGGGGTGAACAGGTTGCCGATGCCCGCCGCGCCGAAGGCGAGCTCGCCGACCTCGACCTTGCTCCGGCCCAGCGGCCGGCCGCGCGCGATCACGGCCGGGACTCCGGCCGCAGCCGCAGGCCCGCCATGCCGCCGTCGACCTGCAGCGCCGTGCCGGTGGTGCTGCCGGCGGCCGGGGAGGCCAGGTAGACGATGGCGGCGGCCACCTCCTCGGCGGTGACCAGCCGGCCGGTCGGCTGTCGCGCGTTGAGGGCGGCGCGTTCGGCGGCCGGGTCGTCGGCGGCGTCGAGCAGCCGGCCGACCCAGGGGGTGTCCACGGTGCCGGGGTTGACGCAGTTGACCCGGATGCCCTCGCGGACGTGGTCGGCGGCCATGGCCAGGGTGAGCGACAGGACGGCGCCCTTGCTGGCCGAGTAGAGCGCGCGCTGCGGCAGGCCGGCGGTGGCGGCGATGGAGCAGGTGTTGACCACCGCGGCCCGGGTCGAGCGGCGCAGGTGCGGCAGGGCGGCCCGAGTGGTGCGGACGACGCCGAGCAGATTGACGTCCAGGACGCGGTGCCACTGCTCGTCCGGGTTGTCCGCCACCGTGCCGATCGCGCCGATGCCCGCGTTGTTGACCAGGACGTCGATCCCGCCGAGCGCCTCGGCGGCCGCCTGGACGGCGCCGCGCACCGAAGCGTCGTCGGTGACGTCGGCGGTGAAGCCCAGCAGCGGCTCCTTGACCGTCCGCGGGTCGAGGTCGAGGACGGCCACCCGGGCGCCGCGCTCGGCGAGCAGGGTGGCGGTGGCCAGGCCGATCCCGGAGGCGCCGCCGGTGACGAGCGCCGTCAGTCCGTCGAGTTCAGCCGTCGTCATGCGATCGCCTCCTGGTGCTGCGCCAGCTCCTCGGCCCAGAAGGAGCCGTGGGGGTAGTGGTAGGTGTCCAGCGAGGACTGGTGCATGGCCGCCGAGAATCCGGGCGCGGTGGGGGTGCGGTAGTGGCCGTCGGCGATCACCACCGGGTCGAGGAAGTGCTCGTGGAGGTGGTCGACGAACTCGATGACGCGGTCCTCGGTGGTGCCGGAGAGAGCGACGAAGTCGAACATGGACAGGTGCTGGACGAGTTCGCACAGGCCCACGCCGCCGGCGTGCGGGCAGACCGGGACGCCGAACTTCGCGGCGAGCAGCAGGATGGCGAGGTTCTCGTTGACGCCGCCGACCCGCGCCGAGTCCAGCTGGAGGACGTCGATGGCACCGGCCTGGAGCAGCTGCTTGAAGACGATCCGGTTCTGCACGTGCTCGCCGGTGGCGACCTTCACCGGGCTGACCCCGCGCCGGATCGTCGCGTGCCCGAGCACGTCGTCCGGGCTGGTGGGCTCCTCGATCCAGTACGGGTCGAACTCCGCGAGCGCCGTGGTCCACTCGACGGCCTCCGCCACGTTCCAGCGCTGGTTGGCGTCGATGGCCATCCTGATGTCGGGCCCGATGGCGGCGCGGGCGGCCCGGCAGCGGCGGATGTCGTCCGCCAGGTCGGCGCCCACCTTCAGCTTGATCTGCCGGAAGCCGTCCGACACGGCCTCACGGGCGAGGCGGGTGAGCTTCTCGTCGTCGTAGCCGAGCCAGCCGGGGGAGGTGGTGTAGGCGGGGTAGCCCCGGCGGAGCAGCTCGGCGGCGCGTTCGGACGCGCCCTCCTTGCCGCGCCGCAGCAGCTCCAGCGCCTCCGCCGGGTCGAGGGCGTCGGCGATGTAGCGGAAGTCGATCTGGGAGACGAGCCACTCGGGGTCGGCGTCGGCGAGCAACTGCCAGAGCGGCTTGCCCCGCTCCTTGGCCGCGAGGTCCCAGACGGCGTTGACGACGGCCCCGATGGCCATGTGCATCACGCCTTTCTCCGGGCCCAGCCAGCGCAGTTGGCTGTCGCCGATCAGGTCGCGGTACAGCGATCCTGGGTCGGCGCACAGCTCGGCGACCGGGCGGCCGAGGACGTGCGGGCGGAGCGCGTCGATGGCGGCCACCTGGACGTCGTTGCCGCGCCCGATGGTGAAGGTGAAGCCGTGGCCCTCGTGGCCGCCCTCGGTGGTCCGCAGGATGACGTAGGCGGCGGAGTAGTCGGGGTCGGGGTTCATCGCGTCGGACCCGTCCAGCTCCCGCGAGGTGGGGAAGCGGACGTCATAGGTGTCGACGGCGGTGATCCGCGCTGTGGTTGCGGACAAGGGGATGCCTTTCACGCGGTGATGAACGTCTGGCGCTGGGTGCCGAGGCCGTCGATGGACAGCTCGACGGTGTCGCCGTCGCGCAGGTACGGGTTGCCGGGCAGGCCCAGGGCCACGCCGGCCGGGGTGCCGGTGTTGATGACGTCGCCGGGGCGCAGCACCATGTACTGGCTCAGGTACCAGACCAGGTAACCCACCTCGAAGATCATGTTCTTGGTGCTGCCGTCCTGCCGCGGCTCGCCGTTGACGGCCAGGCGCAGTCCCAGGTCCTGCGGGTCGCCGACCTCGTCCGGGGTGACCAGCCACGGGCCGAGCGGGTTGAAGCTCTCGCAGGACTTGCCGAGGTCCCACTGGCCGGAGTACTCCAGCTGGAACTCCCGCTCGGAGACGTCATTGCTGATCGCGTAACCCGCGATGCACTTCGCCGCCTCGCCCGGGTCGGCGAGGTAGCGGGCCTCGCGGCCGATGACGACGGCGAGTTCCACCTCCCAGTCGGTCTTCACCGAGCCGCGCGGGATCAGCACGGGATCGAAGGGGCCGACGACGGTGGACGGGTCCTTCAGGAAGACCACCGGCCGCTCGGGGACGGCCGCGCCGGTCTCCTCGGCGTGATCGCGGTAGTTGAGGCCGATGCAGACCACCTTGCCCGGACGGGCGACGGGCGACCCGATCCGCAGACCGGCCGCGTCCACGGGGGGCAGCGAACCCTCGGCCAGGGCGGCCCGGACCCGGTCGAGCCCGCCCGAGGCGAGGAACGCACCGTCGATGTCGTCGGTCAGGCCCGCGAGGGTGAAGGTGACGCCGTCAACGTCGCGGACGATCGGCGTCTCCGCTCCGGGTTCGCCTACTCGCAGCAGCTTCATGTGGTGGCTCCCATCAACACATCGGATGAATCCGTGGTGCCATGACCATACGAGGCTGCATTGGCCGTCGCAAGGATTCCTCCGATGTCTGCGCGTCATTCCGCCGGTCGGGCCGTTCAACTGTGCAGTTCATGGCAGTAATTGGCATCGTTCAGTGCTGCGGGGTATGGCTGGGAATCACGGTTCGGAACCATCCGAGGTTTCCTCTTGTCAGTCGGATATCCGGCTCGTAGAGTCCTCGGCACCGCAAGCCATCCGATGACTGCCTCCGGATGCCCGGTCATTCCCCCTGCGATCCGCCTCCCACCCTTCCGCAGGGGCGCCGGCCCTCCCAGCCAAGGAGACCAGCACCATGAAGCTTCGCTCCTCCAGAATCGCGGCCACGGCCGCCACCGTGGCCGTCCTGGCGGGGTTCGCCACGGCCTGCAACCGCGGCAGCGACTCGGGCTCCTCCGCCTCCGGCGGCGGCAAGCCGGCGATCGGCATCGACCTGCCCCGCGCGGACTCCGACTTCTGGAACTCCTACGCGCAGTACGTCAAGCAGGACGCCTCCTCCCAGGGCCTGAACACCCTGCCGGTCAGCAACTCGCAGAACGACGTGACCAAGCTGGTCGCAAACGTCCAGGTCTTCCAGAACACCGGCGCCAAGGTCGTCGTCATGGCTCCGCAGGACACCGGCGCGATCGCCTCCACCCTCGACCAGCTGTCCGCCAGGAAGATCCCGGTCGTGAGCGTCGACACCCGTCCCGACAAGGGCAACGTCTACATGGTCGTCCGGGCCGACAACAAGGCCTACGGCACCAAGGCCTGCGAATTCCTCGGCAGGCAGCTGGGCGGCAAGGGCAAGGTCGCCGAGCTCCAGGGAGCGCTGAGCTCCATCAACGGCCGCGACCGCTCGGAGGCCTTCGCCGCCTGCATGAAGGAGAAGTTCCCCGACGTCCAGGTGATCGAGCTGGCCACGGACTGGAAGGGGGACGTCGCCTCCGCGAAGCTCCAGTCCACGCTGGCCGCCAACGCCGACCTCGGCGGGATCTACATGCAGGCCGGTGGCGCCTTCCTGCAGCCGACCCTCGCCCTGCTCCAGCAGAAGGGCCTGCTCAAGCCCGCCGGTCAGCCGGGGCACATCGCCGTCGTCTCCAACGACGGCATCCCGCAGGAACTCGACGCCATCCGCAAGGGCGACATCGACGCCACCGTCTCCCAGCCCGCCGACCTGTACGCCAAGTACGCGCTGTCCTACGCGCAGGCCGCCGCCGAGGGCAAGACCTTCCAGCCCGGCCTGACCGACCACCAGTCCACCATCATCTCCCTGCCCAACGGCCTGGAGGACCAGCTCCCCGCGCCGCTGGTGACCAAGGACAACGTCGACGACAAGGCCCTGTGGGGCAACAGCGTCGGCAAGTGACCCGACCCCCGTGGACGGGCGGAGCAAGGCACCCCAGGCCGAGGCTCGCCCGCCCGCGGGCCCCGTGGAGAGGACACCCCCGCCATGGCGGACCCCAGCCCCGTCCGGGGCCCCGTCGTCGAGGCCGACGGGATCAGCAAGCGCTTCGGCGCCACCGTCGCCCTCAGCGACGCCCGCATCTCCGTCGCCCCCGGCGAATCCCACGCCCTGGTCGGCCGAAACGGTGCGGGCAAGTCCACCCTCGTCTCGATCCTCACCGGACTGCAGACCCCCGACACCGGCACCCTGCGGTACGACGGCGAACCCGCCCCCGCCCCGGGCGACACCGACGCCTGGCGCTCGCGCGTCGCCTGCGTCTACCAGCGCTCCACGATCATCCCCGCGCTGACCGTCGCGGAGAACCTCTTCCTGAACAGACACAGCCTGGACCGGCAGACCAGCCGTGCGCTGCGCCCGATCAGCTGGAAGCAACTGCGCCTGCGCGCGAGCGAGCTGCTCGCCGAGTACGGCGTGGACGTCGACCCGACGGCCCGCGCCGAGGACCTCACCGTCGAGCAGCGCCAGTTCGTGGAGATCGCCCGGGCGCTGTCCTTCGGCGCACGGTTCATCATCCTGGACGAGCCGACCGCCAAGCTCGACGCCCGCGGCATCGACCGGCTCTTCGACAAGCTGCGCGGACTCCAACAGCAGGGCGTCGCCTTCCTGTTCATCTCGCACCACCTGCAGGAGGTCTACGAGCTCTGCAGCACCGTCACGGTCTACCGCGACGCCCGGCACATCGTCACCGCCCCGGTGGCCGAACTCGACCAGCACGCCCTGGTGGAGGCGATGACCGGCGAGTCCTCCCGCGGCACGGAGCCCAGCTGGTCGGCGGCCGGCCGAGCGCACCCGGACGGCGCGCCGCTGCTCGACGTCACCGGCCTGAGTCTGGCCGGCCGCTACCGCGACGTCGCCCTGACCGCCCGGCCCGGCGAGGTGGTCGGCCTGGCCGGCGCCGCCGCCAGCGGCAACGTGCAGCTCGGCGAGACCCTCGCGGGCCTGCACCGGCCCCAGAGCGGGACGGTCACCGTCGCGGGGCGCCCGGTGCGCACCGGCAAGGTGCCCGCCGCACTCGCGGCCGGCATCGGATTCGTCCCCGAGGACCGGCACGTCCAGGGCCTGATACCCCAGCGCAGCGTCGCCGAGAACGCCACCCTCACCGTCACCGACCAGCTCGGCCCGTACGGCACCGTCCTGCCCTCGCGCACGCGGAGCTTCGCCCAGCGCGTGATCAGTGACCTCGACATCAAGACCCCCGGCCCCGCCACCCCGGTGTCCGCACTCTCGGGAGGCAACCAGCAGAAGGTCGTCATCGCGCGGGCGCTCGCCACCCGGCCCCACGTCCTGGTCGCCATCCGCCCGACCAACGGCGTCGACATCAAGTCCAAGGAATCCCTGCTCGGCACCATCCGCCAGGTCGCCGACGAGGGGAGGACCGCCCTGATCGTCTCCGACGAGCTCGACGACCTACGCGTCTGCGACCGCGTCCTGGCCATGTTCCAGGGGCGTGTCGTCGCCGAGTTCGAACCCGGCTGGAGCGACGAACAACTGGTCGCGGCCATGGAGGGCATGCGCGGCCCGACCGACCCGAAGGAAGGCCATGACCCCCACCACTGAGCTCCCCGAGCTCCCCGAGCTCCCCGGAGCGGCGGCCGCCGCCCCCGCCAGCCGCCGTCTCGACCTCGCCCGCTACCGCGATCTGTCGCTCGTCCCGGTCCTGTTCGTGCTGGGCGTCATCGGCTTCATCGTCTCGCCCGCCTTCCTCACCTCCGACAACCTCCTCGGCGTCGGGCAACAGGCCACCGAACTGAGCCTGCTGGTCCTCGCCGAGGCGCTCATCCTGATCGCCGGGCGAATGGACCTCTCGCTGGAGTCCACCATCGGCGTCGCCCCGGTGATCGCCGTCTGGCTCGTCCTGCCCGACCACGGCGCCCGCTTCAACGGCCTCGGACTCCTCCCCGAATGGACCGCCATCCCGCTGTGCCTGCTGGTCGGCGCGCTCATCGGCGCGATCAACGGCTTCCTCATCCTCAAGCTGCGCCTCAACGGCTTCATCGTCACCCTCGGTGCGCTCACCCTGCTCCGGGGCCTCCAAGTCGCCGTATCCCAGGGGCAGTCCATCGTCAACGTGCCCGATTCCTTCCGCTACCTCGGCAGCGCGAGCTGGCTCGGCGTCCCGGCCGCGATCTGGATCTGCGCCCTGCTCTTCCTCGCCGGCGCCAGCGCCCTCGCCTGGCTGCGGCACGGCCGGGCCCTCTACGCGATCGGCGGCAACGCGGAGGCCGCCCGGGCAGCGGGCATCCGGGTCGACCGGATCGTCTGGGCCGTGCTGGTCCTCGGCGGCCTGCTCGCGGCCTTCGCGGGCATCCTCTACACCGGCCACTACGGATCGATCTCCGCCGACCAGGGCAACGGCTGGATCTTCCAGGTCTTCGCCGCCACCGTCATCGGCGGCGTCAGCCTCAACGGCGGCCGCGGCACGCTCTTCGGCGCCCTCACCGGCGTGCTCACGCTCCAGCTCGTGGTCAACGTCATGACCTTGGCCGGCGTCCCGCCGCTGTGGAACCAGTTCCTCAACGGCGCGATCATCATCGTCGCGCTGATCATCTCCCGCTACGCCTCCGGCGAGAAGCAGGAGTAGCCCGTACCTGCCGCACCACCCCGGGCCGTCACGTAACGTGCCGGGTAGCCGGCATGCCGTGCCGCACGGTGTCAGAACAGCTCCAGCAGTTCCGTCAGGGAGGCGACGGCGGGCACGTCCGGGGCGGCGGCCGACGAACTGCGCTGCGCAGGGGGGAGCGAACTGGGGGGCGTGGGAAGGGGATCACACCGGACCGAGGGTCTGGGCGCACCAGATCGTCTTGCCGTTGGTGGTGTGGCGGGTGCCCCAGCTCTGGGTGAGCTGGGCGACCAGCATCAGGCCCCGGCCGCCCTCGTCGAAGGTGCGCGCCCGGCGCAGGTGCGGGGCGGTGTCGCTGCCGTCGGAGATCTCGCAGATCAGCGAGGTGTCGCGGATCAGCCGCAGTCTGATGGGCGGTTGGCCGTACTTGATCGCGTTGGTGACCAGCTCGCTGACGACCAGTTCGGTGACGAACGCCGTCTCCTCCAGGCCCCAGACGGCCAGTTGGTCGGCGGCCAGCCGCCTGGCGCGCGCCACCTGCGCGGGGTCGGGCTCGATCGCCCAGTCGGCGACGTGGTCGGGGTCCAGCGCGCGGGTGCGGGCGAGCAGGAGGGCCGCGTCATCGGTGCGGTGCTCCGGCAGCATGGCCTTCATCGCCGCGTCGCAGAGTGCCTCCAGCGAGGCGGCCGGCTGGCTCAGGATCCGGAGCAGGCCGGTGGCCCCCTGCTCGCCGTCGCGCTCGTGGCTGACCACCAGTCCGTCGGTGTAGAGGGCGAGCAGGCTGCCTTCGGGAGCGTCGAACTCCGTCACCTCGAACGGCAGGCCGCCGATGCCGAGCGGGGGCCCCGGCTGCGCTTCGACCGGGGTGCCGGTGCCGTCCGGCGCGATGATCAGCGGCAGCGGATGGCCCGCGCTCGCCAGGGCGCAGCGGCGGGAGACCGGGTCGTACACCGCGTACAGGCAGGTGGCGCCGGTCTCGCCGGTCGGCTCGAAACCGCCGTCGGGCCGGGGGTCGTCGGGAAGGTGGAGGACCAGGTCGTCCAGGTGGGTGAGCAGTTCGTCAGGTGGCAGGTCCACGTCGGCCAGGGTGCGGACCGCCGTGCGAAGTCGGCCCATGCTGGCGGAGGCGTGCACGCCGTGGCCGACGACGTCGCCGACGACCAGGGCGACCCGCGCGCCGGACAACGCGATGACGTCGAACCAGTCGCCGCCCACGCCCGCGCCGGCCCCGGCGGGCAGGTATCCGGAAGCCACCTCGATCGCCCCGTGGCTCGGCAGCCGCCGCGGCAGCAGACTGCGTTGCAGGGTCAGAGCGGTCGTGTGCTCGCGCGTGTACCGGCGGGCGTTGTCGATGGCGACGGCGGCCTTGGCGGCGAGTTCCTCGGCGAGGATCAGGTCGTCGGCGGTGAAGGCCTCGGGCCGGTCCTTCCGGGCGAAGGCGACGACGCCCAGCAGGGCGCCGCGCGCCAGCAGCGGCACGGTGATCCGGCCGGTCAGTCCCTGGGCGGCGATGGTCCGGTCGATCAGCGGGAGGCCCGGCGGCCAGTGGGCGGGGTCGGCGGCGAGGCCGGGGCCGAAGGCCCACTCGCCGCCCTGGTCGGCTTCGGCGGCGAGCTGGACCATGGACGTGCCGGCGGCCATGCAGCGGGCGGGGACGGAACCGGGGGCGTACCCGACCGGCGTCACCGGCCCGAAGGGTCCGTCCGGGTCCCGCTTCGCGCTGTGCCGGGCGGCGCGGCTGAGCGTGATGGTGCCACCGGTGGTGACCGCGGCGGCGGGCGGTTCCTCCCCGCGCAGGACCTCGTCGAAGAGGTCGACGGTGACGAGGTCGACGAAGCCCGGCACCGGGGCGGTGGCCAGTTCCCGGGCGGTGCTGATCACGTCGAGGGTCCGGCCGATGCCGCTGCTGGCTTCGTTGAGGATGAGCAGGCGTTGGCGGGCCCAGTACTCCGCGCTCATGTCGAATCCCCAGTTGGCGACCGCGCGTACCCTGCCCCCGGCGTCCCGGACGGGCCACATGCTGGTGGCCCAGGCGTTGGCATAGGCGCTGCCGAGCGGCCGGAAGACCGTGATGAGGCGCGCGGGTTCGCCCGTCCTGGCCACCTCGGAGAGCTGGTTGGTGTACGCGGCGTCGTCCAGTTCGGGAAACAGCTCGCGGTACTTCTCACCGAGCACCTGGGCCTCCGAGTGCGACATCACCCGGCACGCGGCGGCGTTCACCCACAGGAACCGCAGCTCGGGGTCGTACACCCCCAGGGCGAAGGGGCACTGTTCGAAGGCCCGGTCGGCGATCACCGGTCGGCGGTCCCAGCGCTGGACGGTCAGCACACGGCCCAGCGGCTGTCCGTCGCTGCCGTTCAGGGGGTGGATCGTCACCGCGGCGTCCACCGTGGACCCGTCCCGGCGGCGCAGCGTGAGCGGCGTGGTACCGGGGCCGGCGCCCCCGAGGTACCCGGGTCGGGGATCGACCAGGAAGTCGGTCACGGGGCGGCCGACGGTCTCCTCCGCCCTCCAGCCCAGCAGGAGCAGTGCGCCCTCGCTCCAGCCGCTCACCACACCGTCCGGGCCGACCACGACAGCGGCGGTGGGTGCGTCCTGCTCGCCAGTCGTCTCCACGCGCGCCTCCGTCCGGGCAGCGGTGTGTGCCGGAACGGATTCCGGCGGCCTGGATCCACCCTAGGGCCTGTCTTCAAACTCCCGCCTGCGGGGCGACGCTCCCCCAGCCTTCGGCCGGGAGGTACCCCCAGGGCACAAGCGCGCCTCGCCGCGTTGTCGTCGGTCGCCAATGGCCCCCAGCCTTCGGCCGGGAGGTGCCCCCACCGCAGTGGCTCCCTCCTCCGCCTTGCGATCCACGCACCCCAACGCCGCCCCGCCCGCCCTCCGGGCGGACGACGGGAGTTTGAAGACAGGCCCTAGGTCCGGCTCCCGCCACACGCGCTCCCAGCGGGGAGGGCACGGTCGGTCACGGCAGGACGACCAGCTTCCCGCGGGTGTGACCGGTGCGGCTGGCGTCGAAGGCCTCGGCCGTCCGCTCCAGCGGGAAGGTCCGGGCGACCTCCACGGTCAGTGCGCCGCGGTCCACGATCGCCGCCAGTTCGGCCAGCTTGGCGCCGTCCGGGCGGACCCAGACCCAGTGGCCGCCGTGCTGGGACACCCCGGGATCGGCGATCGAGACGTGCCGCCCGCCCCCGGCGAGCACGGCCAGCGTCGTCTCCAGTTGGCCGCCGACGAAGTCCGCGACGGCCGACACGCCGTCGGGAGCCAGCGCACGCACCCGCTCGGTCAGGCCGTCCCCGTACGTCACCGGTTCGGCGCCGAGGTCGCGGACGAACGCGTGGTTGCGCTCGGAGGAGGTGCCGATCACCCGGGCCCCGCGGTCGCGGCCGAGCTGCACCGCGAGACTGCCCACGCCGCCGGCGGCGCCGTGCACCAGGAGGACGTCGGCGGGGCCGACCTCGAGCCGGTCCAGGCTGCGCAACGCGGTGAGGCCGGCCAGCGGCAGTCCGGCGGCCTGCGCCCAGTCGAGCCCGGCGGGCTTGCGCGTCACGGCGGGGGCGGCGACCGCGACGTACTCGGCGAAGGTGCCGGCCTGCACCACGTCCTTGCGGGCGTAGGCCATCACCTCGTCCCCCGGGGCGAACTCGGGCGTGTCCGGCCCGGTGCGGGTGACGACGCCGGCCACGTCCCAGCCGGGGATGACGGGGAAGACCGTGTCCATCATGCCGTCCAGACCGCCCGCCATGACCTTCCAGTCGACCGGGTTGACGGAGGCGGCCCGGACCTGGATCAGCACCTGCCCGGGGCCGACCTTCGGGTCTGGCACCTCGCCGTACCGCAGCCGGGAGTTGTCCTGGGCGTACGAGTCGTAGGTCACGGCGTGCATGAACCGACCTCCAAGGAGCGGGTGTTGCGGTCCCGCGCACCGCCGGGTGGGCGGGCCGCCGTGGGCCACGCTATGCCCGTGGCGGGCGCCCGGCACCCGCGCGGACCCGTCGGAGGGTCCGCGGCCGGGCGGCGGCGGGCTCGGCGACGGCGGTGCGTACCGCCCCGGGGGCCTCGGGGAGGGGCCTTCGCTAGTCCAGCCCGCCGCGGCGGATCACCTCGGCGTACCAGTGGGCGCTGGTCTTCGGCGTGCGCGCCAGGGTGTCGTAGTCGACGTGGACGATGCCGAAGCGCTTGTCGTAGCCGTACGCCCATTCGAAGTTGTCGAGCAGGGACCAGAGGAAGTAGCCGCGCACGTCCGCGCCGGCGGCGATCGCGTCGGCGACCGCGTCGAGGTGACCGCGGAGGTAGGCGGTCCGCTCGGGGTCGTGGACGGTGCCGTCGGCGGCTACGGTGTCCTGGAAGGCGGCGCCGTTCTCGGAGACCAGCAGCGGCAGGCCGAACTCACGGTGCAGGGCGAGCAGCGTGTCGGACAGTCCGGTCGGGTCGATCGGCCAGCCCATGGCGGTGACGTCGTCGTTGGCGAGGTGGAAGGCGACGTCCTCGGCGCCCGGCCAGGGCGAGGCCGCGCCGGCGCCGTGCCCGTCGTTGCGGGGGAGCACCTCGCCGGCGGCCGGGGAGGAGACGACGGTCGGATTGTAGTAGTTGAGGCCGAGCAGGTCGATCGGGCGGGAGATCTCGGCGAGGTCGCCCTCGTGGACCAGGGTGTCCCAGTCGACCAGGTGCGCGGTGTCCGTGAGGAGGTCTTCGTCGTACCGGCCCCTGAACATCGGGCCGGTCCAGATCCGGTTGCCGACGGCGTCGATCCGGCGGGCCGCCTCCAGGTCCTCCGGGCGGTCGCTGAGCGGCCGCACGGCGTGCAGGTTGAGCGAGACGGCCACCTGGGCGGAGGCGGGCAGGGCGGCGCGCAGCGCGCCGACGGCCAGGCCGTGGCCGAGGTTGAGGTGGTGGGCGGCGCGCAGCGCGTCGGCCGGGTCGGTGCGGCCGGGGGCGTGGATGCCGGCGCCGTAGCCGAGGAAGGCGCTGCACCAGGGCTCGTTGAGGGTGGTCCAGGTGCCGATCCGGTCGCCGAGCGCCTCGGCGACGAGCGTCGCGTAGTCGGCGAAGCGGTGCGCGGTCTGCCGGGACGGCCAGCCGCCCCCCGCGGCGGAGCCGCTGATCGACGGGGTCTCCAACTCCTGGGGGAGGTCCCAGTGGTAGAGCGTGGCGACCGGGGTGATGCCGTGGGCGAGCAGTTCGTCGACCAGCGCCCGGTAGAAGTCCAGGCCTTGTTCGGAGGCCGGGCCGCGGCCGGTCGGCTGGACGCGGGGCCAGGAGATCGAGAACCGGTAGGCGGTCAGGCCGAGGTCGGCCATCAGCCGGACGTCCTCGCGGAAACGCCGGTAGTGGTCGAGCGCGATGTCCCCGGTGTCACCGTTGGCGACCTTGCCGGGGGTGTGGCTGAAGGTGTCCCAGATCGAGGGGGTTCGGCCGCCCTCCGCGACGGCGCCCTCGATCTGGTAGGCGGCGGTGGCCGTCCCCCAGGCGAAGCCCGGCGGGAAGGCACGCCGGGTACGGGCGTTGTCCGGTGAGACCACGGTCATGACGGGTGTGCTCCAATGCGGTGTGGTGAACAACGGGTGCCGGCCTGACTGCCGGTCACCCCTTCAGTGCGCCCTGGGTGATGCCGCCGACGATCTGCCGGCCGAAGACGGTGAAGACCAGCAGCAGCGGCACGGTCCCGATCAACGCGCCGGCGGTGATGACGGACCAGTCGGTCGACCAGCCGGTGCCGAGTCCGGCGAGTGCCACCTGGACCGTGGGATTGATGGCGCCGTTCATCGCGATGACGGGCCACAGGAAGTCGTTCCAGGACTGGACGAAGGTGAGCATCCCCAGCACGGCCATGGCGGGGCGGGCGATCGGCAGAACGACGTGCCAGATGACGCGCAGCGAGTTCGCGCCGTCGACCCGGGCGGCCTCAAGCAGTTCGGTGGGCAGGGCCTGGGTGAGGTACTGGCGCATGAAGAAGACGCCGAAGGCGGTCACCAGTGAGGGCAGGATGAGGGCGCCGAGTTGATTGCCGAGCCCCAGGTGCCGCATCAGGATGAACAGCGGAACGACGCCGACCTGGGCGGGGACGGCCATGGTGGCGACGACGAGGGCGAGCAGCGCGCCGCGGCCGCGGAAGCGCAGCTTGGCGAAGGCGAAGCCGGCCAGGACGGAGAACGCCACCGTGCTGAGCGCGACGGTGCCGGCGACCAGGGTCGAGTTGAGCAGCGCGGCGCCCATGCCGCGCGCCCCGGCGTTGTCCCACACGTAGCCGATGTTGTGGAACAGGTTCCGGCCGGGCAGCAGCGGCGGGGGTGTGGCGACCACCCGGTGGCCGTCGGTCGACGCCGCGACGAGTGTCCAGTACAGCGGGAACAGCGAGGCGATGGCGACCAGGATCAGCGTCGCCAGGGCGAGCGGCCCGGCCCGGTGCTGGTCGCCCGCGCCCGGGGAGCGCAGCCGGTGCCGGCGCCCGGTGCCGCGCCGGTCGACGGAGCCGCCGGTCGGCCGTGCCGCGCGGGCGGCGGGGGAGTCGGGGGCGGGGATGGTGGTCATGCGGTCGTCCTCCTCGGTCACTTGGCAGAACGCAGGCGGCGGGCGATCAGCGTGTTGGCCAGGCCGACCAGCACGAGCAGACCGAACATCAGCCAGGCGACCGCGGAGGCGCGGCCGAGCATGCTGTAGTGGAAGCCCTGGTCGTACATGAAGATGCCGAGGGTCTCGTACTGGTGCTGCGTACCGCCCTGGTGGCCGCTCTGACCGCCGAACAGGTAGGGCTCACCGAAGAGTTGGGTCGCTCCGATGAACGAGACGACGACGGTGAACAGGATGGTGGGCCGCAGCTCGGGGATCGTGACGTGGCGGAACTGCTGCCAGCGGTTGGCACCGTCGATCGCGGCGGCCTCGTACAGCTCGCGGGGGATGGCCTGCATCGCGGCGAGGTAGATCAGCGCGTTGTAGCCGGTCCAGCGCCAGATGACGATCACGGAGATGGCGAGTTGGGAGCTCCAGGTGCCGGATTCCCAGCTGACCGGGCCGATGCCGACCAGGCCGAGCAGCCAGTTGGCCATGCCGCCCTCGGGGCTGAAGATCAGCGCGAAGACGAGCGTGGCGGCCGCCACCGAGGTCGCGTACGGCGCGAGCAGCGCCGTGCGGAAGAAACCGCGGGCCGGGAGGCGGTAGTTGAGCAGGTGGGCGAGGCCGAGCGCGATCAGCAGCTGCGGGACGGTCGACAGCACACCGAGGGTGACGGTGTTGCGCAGGGCGCGCCAGAACAGCTCGCTCGGCGGCCCGAACAACAGGTCACGGTAGTTCTGGAGACCGACCCAGTCGGCCTGGTCCACGTTGAAGAGGCTGACCTGGTGCAGGGACAGCCAGCCGGTGTAGAGGAGCGGGAAGAGGCCGAAGACCGCGAACACGAGGAAGAAGGGTGCGACGAACACGTAGGGCGAGCCGATGTGGTCCCAGCGGTGCAGTCGGCTGCGCAGGCCCGTCGGCGTTCTGCCGCGCTCCGGCGGGCTGGCGGCGGGCGGGTCGGCCGGGTCGGCTGGATCGCTTCGGTGGGTGCGGGTCGAGGTGGCCACAGGGTTCCTCCGTGCCGGGTCGACGGCCGGTGGGGTCCGTCGGGGCGCTCTGGAAAAGGGGGTTCGGTGGGAACGTTCGGTGGGAACGGTTCGGTGGAGAGTTCGGTCCTGGCTGCCGGATGCCGTACGGACCGCGCGGGGGAAGGGCTGCCGCGTGGTCCGTACGGCGTGGCCCGGGCTACTGGATGGTGCTCGCGATCTGCTTGACGGTGTCGGCCCAGGCCGCCTCGGGGCTCATGTGGTTCTGCTCCATCAGCAGCACGCCGTTGCTGAACGCCCCGTGCAGGTCACCGTGGTGCGGACCGGTCTCGGCCGGCTGGATGGCCTTGGCCGCGGTGGAGAAGATCTGCCCGGTGGGGGCGTTCGGGCCGATGTAGGGGCTCTTGAAGTCCGTGACGCCCGGCAGCGCGTAGGCCTTCTGGTTGGCGGGGATGCTGCCGACCTTCTGGAACACCTTGGCCTGCTGCTCGGGCGCGGTGAGCCAGACGGCCAGCGCCTGGGCCTGGGCCACGTGCTTGCCGGAGGCCGGCACGGACAGGAACGAGCCGCCCCAGTTGCCGGCGGTGGGGGCCTGCGCGATGTTCCACTTGCCGGCGTTGCCGGGGCCGGAGAACTTCTCGATGTTGGCCTGCTGCCAGGACGGACAGACGGTGGTGGCGAACGTGGAGTTGGAGAAGGCCGTCTGCCAGGGGGTGTCGAACTCCTTGAGCCCTTGGGTGATGCCGGCCTGGACGGCGTCGGAGGCCAGCTTCCAGCCGTTCTTCACACCGGCGGAGTCCTGGTAGTTCATCTTGCCGTTCTTGTAGTACTGCTCGGGGTTGGAGGAGACCACGCCGTTGTACAGGCCGGTGGCGGTGTCCATGAAGAAGGTGCCCTTGGGGGCCTTGGCCTGGTACTGGCGGCCGACCTCGACGTACTTCGCCCAGTCCCCCGCCCACAGGGCGCTGACCGCGGCGGGGTCGCCGGGCAGGCCCGCGGCCTGGAAGAGGTCCTGGCGGTAGCAGATCGCCATCGGGCCGACGTCCGTGCCGAGGCCGACCGTCTTGCCCTGGGCGGTGGTCGCCTGCTTCCACTTCCAGGGCAGGTAGGCGTCCTGGTCGACGCCCTGAACGTGTGACAGATCGGTGAAGGCGCCGCTGAGTTGGTCGGAGGTGGCCAACGCGATCCGGCTCACCTCAAGCGCCTGGATGTCGTCGAGCCCGCCGCCGGACAGCCGGGTCTGCAACGCGGTCCAGTAGTCGCCCTCCTGGGTGGTGGTGTTCTCCTTGATCGTGATGTTCGGGTGCGCCTTCATGTACTCGTCGAGTAGCCCGGACTCCTTGTAGCCGAAGGTGCCGAAGTCGCCCACGGTGAGCGTGATCTGCGCGTTCGGGTCGTCCGAGCCGGCCCCTCCTGAGGAGCATCCGGTGGCCAGGACCGCGGTGACGACGGTGGCCGACAGGACGGCGGCGGCTCTGCGGGGACGGCTACGCAGGAACATGGGTTCTCCAGGAAGCGGTGGCGGGATGCGCAGGGGTGGCGGCTGCGCGGGTGGGAGTTGCTCGGGCGGTTGCCTGGCGGTGCGGGGAGCGGAAGCCCCGAGCGCCCGCGAGGAGGTACGTGAGGGGGTTTCGGACGGATCGGGTCCGCCCGCCCCGGGAGCGCCGGACCATGAGTGGAAGCGCTTCCAGTTTCGCCAAACCCTGCTCCCTCGCACAGGTGACTGTCAAGAGATGTCCAAGGAGGGTTTTCGAGCCGCCCCGCCGTCCCGGGCAGGGTCGATCGCCGCACCGTGAAGGCGTGGTGACGGCTGGCTAATTCACCTGTGGACGCTGAGTGCGACCGGCGCGTGGAACGCGTGGAAAGTCATGGAAGCGCTTCCGTTCCGGCAGCCTGTTCGCGGTCTGAGGTCAGCGGGACGTCGGGGGTGCGGACTCCCGGACGGTCAGGCGGGTCGGCAGGACGAGGGGGGTCGGGTCCTGGCCCTCGATGACGGCCACCAGCATCCGGGCCAGCTCCAGTCCGAGCGCGCGCACCGGCTGGTGCACGGTGGTCAGCGGCGGGTCGGCGTACAAGGCGCTGGCGAGGTCGTCGAAGCCGACGAGCGCGACGTCCTCGGGGACGCGCCGGCCGTGCCGCCGCAGGGCGCGCAGCGCTCCCAGCGCCATGCCGTCATTGGCCGTGAACACCGCGTCGAGGTCCGGGCGGTCCGCGAGCAGTCGTTCCATCGCGGCCTCGCCGCCGTCCTGGGTGAAGCCGCCGGGCACCACGCCGGCGGGGGACAGGCCGGCCAGGACCAGTGCTTCGCGGAAGCCCTGTTCGCGGGCGATGGCGGCCTGGAGGTCGACCTGTCCGGTGATCATCGCGATGTTCCGGCGTCCGCCGCGGACCAGGTGTTCGACCGCCAGGCGCGCGCCGCCCCGGTTGTCCGGGTCCACGTACCACCGGGGGGTGCCCGCGAGTGGCAGTCCGCCGAAGACCACGGGCAGGTCCGTCTCCTCGGCCAGCCGCCCCAGGGGGTCGTCGCCGCGCACGGCCATCAGCATCACGCCGTCCGCCCGCTGGGAGCTCAGGATGCGCCGCAGCCGCTCCTTGCCGCGGGGCGTGTTGGCCAGCAGGAGGACCAACTCCAGGTCCGTCTGGTCGAGGAAGGAGCTGACGCCCACCGTCACCTCGGCGAAGAAGGGGTCGGCGAACAGCCCGGGCTCGTCGCTGGACACCGCGAGCACGACCGCACCCGCGCGCCGGGTGGCCAGTGCCCGCGCGGTCGGGTTCGGCACGTAGCCGAGCTCGCGGACCGCCCGTTCCACCGCGGCGCGCTTGGCCGCGCTCACGTGCGGCACGTTGTTGATGACGCGGGACGCCGCCGTGCGCGAGACACCGGCCCGGGCCGCGACCTCGTCCAGTGTCGGCTGGCGTCGTGGGGACGTCTCCATCGCGATCGTTGATCCTCCTGTTGCCGGCGGGCGTTCTCCGGTCCATGGTTCCACGGCATCCCGTGACACCGATGCGACCGACCGCCCTCTCGCCTCCGCTCGTCGGAAGCGCTTCCACACTGTAGGCCCAGGGAGCCGGGTTCCGCCGGGACAGCGGCAACTCAACTGGACCAGGGCAGACGATGGTGGAGGGAACTTGGAGCGAACGTCTTGACACCGGTTCGAATCGGCCCAATCATCTGGCAACTGGAAGCGCTTCCACTTTCCCCTCCCGCCCCCACCCAGTGGAGGAAGAACCATGCGCCGCTCGCTCCGCAGGCTGTCCCTGCTCCTGACCCCCGCGCTCACCGCTCTCCTGGTCGCCGTCCACCCCGGGACCGCGTACGCCGCCGACCCCACCACCATGACCAGCGGCTTCTACGTCGACCCGAACTCCAGTGCACAGCAGTGGCTCAATGCCAACCCCGGGGACGGCCGCGCCCCGGCCATCCGGTCGTCGATCGCCAACGTGCCGACGGCCCGCTGGTTCGGCAACTGGAGCGGCACCATCGGGACGGCGACGGGCGCCTTCGTCGGCGCGGCCGCCGCCCAGCGCAAGCTGCCGATCCTGGTGGCGTACAACATCCCCAACCGCGACATCTGCGCCGGCCAGTCCGGCGGCGGGGCGGGCAGCCCCGCCGACTACGCCACCTGGATCGCCGCCTTCGCCAGCGGCATCGGCAACCGGCCGGCGGTGGTCGTCCTCGAACCCGACTCGCTCGGGGACGAGACCTGCATGAGCGCCGACCAGATCGCCGAGCGCAACGGCATGCTGCGCAACGCCATCGCGCAGTTCAACGCCAAGGCCCCCAACACCTGGGTCTACCTGGACGCAGGCAACCCCGCCTGGATGAGCGCCGAGACCATGGCCAACCACCTGGCCGCGGCCGGGGTGAGCGGAGCCCACGGGTTCTCGCTCAACGTGTCCAACTTCCTCCCCACCGCGCAGAACACGGCGTACGGCAACGCCGTCAGCGCGGCCCTGCAGTCGGCGAACGGTTTCGGCAAGCCGTTCGTCATCGACACCAGCCGCAACGGCAACGGATCCGACGGCAACTGGTGCAACCCGGCGGGGCGCCGGATCGGCACGCCCACGCAGCTCGGCGGCGGCGCCGAAATGCTGCTGTGGATCAAGGCCCCCGGCGAGTCCGACGGCAACTGCGGCACCGGCACCGGCTCGACGGCCGGACAGTTCCTGCCGCAGGTCGCCTACAACCTGATCTACGGCTAATGAGCCGAGAAACCGACATGAGGACCGTTCAGTGAGACTACGCATCCCCCGCGCGCTGATCCCCGTCGGCATAGCCGCCCTGCTGACGGGGCTCGCCGTCCCGACCCAGGCCCAGGCCGAGGCCCGGGAGGCCACCGGTCACACGCTGCCGGCCGGGACCCGCTTCTACGTGGAACCGGACCGCGACGCCGCCCGGCAGTCCGTCACGGACCTGCTGCACGGTGACCTCGACAGCGCCGCCACCATGGCGAAGCTGGCCAGTTGGCCCGGAGCCCACTGGTTCACCGACGGCACACCGGACCAGGTCGAGGACCAGACGCGGACCCTGGTCCGCCGCGCGGCCCGCACCGGAACCGTCCCGGTCCTGGTCGCCTACAACGTCCCGGGGCGGGACTGCTCGCAGTACTCCAGCGGCGGGGCGCAGTCGGACGCGGACTACCGGGCCTGGGCAGCCGGGCTGGCCCGCGGCATCGGCCGGGGCAAGGCGGTGATCGTCCTCGAACCCGACGCCCTGGCCAATCTGCCCCGCGACTGCTCTCCGACCACCGACCCGACGGGCGCGCTCACGGCGGGACGCATCGCCGATCTCCGCTACGCGATCGACGTCCTGGAGAAGCAGCCGAACACGACCGTCTACCTGGACGCCGGCAACAGCCACTGGCAGAGCGTGGGCGCCATGACGCAGCGCCTGATGGACGCGGGCGTCGAGCACGCCCAGGGCTTCTCGCTGAACGTCTCCAACTTCTTCGCCACCGACCTGTCCGACCGCTACGGCACGTGGGTGTCGAACTGCCTCTGGTACGCCACCAAGGGCCCGGCGGCGGCACGCGGACACGCCGACTCGTGCGCGGGCCAGTACTACTCCTCGGCCGCTCCCAATGACGGCCGGCCGGGCAACTCCGTCGACGTGGACGACTCCGGCACCTGGCACTGGACCGACCTGTGGTACCAGCAGAACGTCGGCACCCCGCCCGCGAAGGAGCTCACCCACTTTGTCGTCGACACCAGCCGCAACGGGCAGGGCTCCTGGACGCCCCCGGCGGGCAAGTACACCGGCGACCCGCAGATCTGGTGCAACCCGCCCGGCCGCGGCATCGGCGACCGCCCCACGGCCGACACCGGCACCCCGCTCGCCGACGCCTACCTGTGGATCAAGACCGTCGGCCAGTCCGACGGACAGTGCAACCGCGGCATCCCCGGCGGAACGGTCGACCCGGAGTCCGGCGTCGTCGATCCACCGGCCGGTACCTGGTGGGCGGCGCAGGCCCGCACGCTGGTGGAGAACGCCCGTCCGGCGCTGAACTTCAACGGCTGGGACTGAGCCGGGCCGGGTCGTCGCCGACGAGGGAACCCCAGCCGCAACGCCGGCTGGGGTTCCCTGTGGTGGTGAGTTCCGGTCAGTGGCGCTGGAGGGTGAGGAGGCCCGGGCGCCAGGGGAGTTGGTCGTAGGGGCCGGTGGCGTTGGGGGACTTGCCCTGGTAGAGGAGCTGGAGGTTGCAGGGGTCGATGGTCATGGTCTGGTCGGGGTTGTTGCGGACCAGGTCGCCGTGGCTGATGTCGTTGGTCCAGTTGGCGCCGCTGTTGGCCTTGCCGGCGAAGGGGTGGTCCTCGGTGGCGGCCTGCGGGGTCCAGGTGCCGTTGAGGCTGGTGGCGGTGAAGGAGCGGAAGTAGCGCTGCTCGTTGGCGCCGCGGGCCTCGACGATCATGAGGTACTGGTTCTGGCCCTTGACCTTGTAGACCTGCGGGGCCTCGAAGAGGTTCTTCACCGTGTCGCTCATGACCGTGGTGTACGAGGAGCCGAAGTTGCCCGGGAAGTTCCCGATCGGCATGCTCGCCCGGTAGATGCTGCCGTTGTCACCGGCGAAGAACAGGTACATGTTCTGGTCGTCGGCGATCAGGGTCTGGTCGATCGGGGCGGCGCCCGGGATGCCGCCGGTGAACAGCGGCTGCGGCGCGGACCAGCCGTTGGGGTTGGTCGGGTCGCTCGACGTGCGGTAGATGAACGGCCACTGACCCCACTGGTAGGCCAGGACCCAGATGTTCTTGGGCGCGAAGTAGAACAGTGTGGGCGCCACCGCGGCCTGGTTCATCCCGATCTGGCCGGCCGAGGCCATGTCCGACCAGTCCGAGAAGGGACTGAACATCATCGAGCCGTACGACGATCCCGACACGTTCGACGCGTAGACCAGGTGCTTGCCGTTGTACACGACGTCGGTGAAGTCCTTCACCGACACCCATCCGTTCGCCGGCTGCGCCAACGCACCCGTCGACGACCATTGGTACGTGGACGGAAGCGCGCACGTGCCGCCTGGCGGGGCCGACCCGGACAGGCCGGTCCAGTTCTGGTTGCTGCCGCCGTTGCAGGGCCAGATCTGCACCGGCGTGCCATTGGCCGTACCGGCGCCCGCGACGTCCAGGCACAGCCCGGACTCCACGCCCACCACCGTGCCGTCGGCGTTCACCCGCCACTGCTGGTTCGCGGCGCCGGTGCAGCTCCAGATCTGCACCCGGGTACCGGCGGTGGTGGCGTGGCCCGGAACATCCAGGCACTTGTCGCCGTACACGGTCAGCTGGTTGTCGGGCGTCAACGTCCACTGCTGGTTGGTCCCGTTCCAGCAGTCGTAGACCTGGAGGGACGCGCCGTCCGTCTGGCTGGCGTTCGCCACGTCGAGGCACCGGCCGGAACCGGTACCGCGCAGGGCGCCACTGGTGGCGGCCTGCGCCGGGCCGGCGACCAGCATGGCCGCCAACGCCGCCACGGCCGCGACCACGGCGATGAGCACCGTGGCCGGTCGCCCGCGGTCGGACTTTCGTTCACGCATGAGGAACTCCTTCACGGCCGGGTGGGGCCGGCAGACGACAGTATGTGAGCGTTAACACGAGAGCGCGCGGAGGATGACGCGTGCCCCGCGGCTCGGCTCAACCCGTGCCGCCGGAGCGGCCCGCGCCGCGGGCGGAGCCCACCGTGATGTCGGAGTGGCCGCTGCTGTGGTAGCCCTCGGTGGCCAGGATCTCGTAGTTCATGGTGCCGAGGTTCATCCCGTACCTTGCCCACGCGTCGAAGTGGTTCCCGACGGTGATGGTTCCGCCGGTCCGCCTGTCCCGGCGGACGCTCCAGTACTGGTTGAAGGTCCTGATGCCCTCGATCGAGGGGGCGTTGTAGCGCGTCGTCTCGTAGATGTCGTAGGTGCCGCCGTCACTGGTGACGGTGCCCTTGTACGCGCCGGTGGGCTTGTAGGAGCCGTAGTTGTCGACGACGTAGTACTCGACGAGCGGGTTGGTGCTCCAGCCGTAGAGCGAGAGGTAGGCGTTGCCGTTGGTGCTCCAGGTGCCCGAGTAGGTCACCGGATTGCGGGAGCCGGTGCTCCAGCCCTTGCCGGCGACGAAGTTGCCGGCGTTGGCCCAGGAGGTGCCGTAGTGACCGCCGCCGTCCAGCGACATCGAGACCGCACCGGTGCCCTCGGTCCAGAACGAGTAGAAGTATCCGCCGTCGGTGCCGGTCCGGTTCGTGGTCACGGTGGCGGCGTCGGCGGTGCCGGGCAGGATCAGGACGACCGCCAGGGCCGGCACGAGAACGGGTGCCTTGCCGACGAACCGCCGGAGGCGGCCGGCCTTGCGGCTCTTGGGGTGGGGAGGATTCACGGGGTGATCCGTTCTGCCGATGAGTGGGGGTGGGGTGCGACTCTGTGCCACCGGTGATCGCTGACGGATGGTGGGCCGAGCGACATCGCATGGCGGCGCAGGGAACCGGCGTGTCGTCACCAGCGCCCCGCCGAGCGCTGGTTGGCGACACGCGACCCGGATCCGGGTCCGGATCCAAGGCCATTCGCACTTGTCGACGGCGACAGTGTTGGCCTGCCCTCGACAAGCTGTCAACTCTTTCGGCAGAGAAGGCGAAAGAGTCGGCCGTAGCCCGGTCACGCTCCTTCCAGGAAAGGTACCGGTCAGGCGCTTGGCGGCCGAGCTGGCCGACTGGTTGCCGCTGCCCTCTCCCGGACGGGCGGTAAATAACCAGAGCAGGTATCTCGAAAGTTTCGTGGCGCAGATGGGACTGCTCTGCGGCTGTCAGTCGGACGCCCGGACGACCAGCCGGGTGGGGAGCACCACCGATTCGCCGTGCGCCGGATTCCTCAGCAGCAACTCCATGGCGCGGGAGCCGAGTTCCTCCACCGGCTGGCGGACGGTGGTCAGGCCCGGCCGGCAGCGCGCCGCGACGGGGGCGTCGTCGAAGCCGATCAGCGCGACGTCCTCCGGCACCCGCAGGCCGTGTCGCCGCAGGGTCCGGAGGGCTCCCGCGGCCATCTGGTCGGAGGCGGCGAACACCGCGTTCACCTCGGGGTGCTGGTCCAGCAGCCGCTGCATCGCGTGCTCTCCGGAGGCACTGCTGAAGTCGCCGTAGGCGACGGCGGGCCGTACCGCGGCCATCGCGGCCATCGCCTGGCGGTAGCCGGCCAGCCGGTCCGCGCCGGCGGCGGTGTCCGGTGGTCCGGCGATGGTGGCCACCGAGCGGCGCCCGGACGCGCACAGCCGCCGCACCGCGTCCCTGGCGCCGGCGAGGTTGTCCGCGTCCACGAATGCCACCGTGCCCGGCTCCGGCGGCCGGCCGAGCGACACCACGGGCACCCTGGCCGCGTGCAGCAGCCTGGTGAGCGCGGTGTCCCCCCAGGGGCCGACCAGCAGCACGCCGTCGACGTGGCCGCCGCACAGGTAGCGCACCAGCGGTGGCCGCCGGGAGCGTCTCGGCACCGTGAAGACGGCCAACTCCCGCTCCGCGCCCGGCAGGGAGCGCCGCAGCCCGGCCAGCAGCCGCACGGGGAAGGCGTCGGCGTGGTACTGCACCGGATCCGCGAAGACCACGACGGCCACCACGCCGGTCTCCCGGGCACTGGCCGCCCGGCGGCGGACGTACGCCAACTCGCGCGCCGCCCGTTCCACCCGGGCCGCTACGTCAGTGGAGACCGGGGCGGAACGATTCAGCACCCGGGAGGCGGTCGCGGTGGAGACACCGGCGTGCCGGGCGACCGCGGCCAGTGTCGGAGCGGGGTCGTTGCTGGGTGAGGGCTGGGGCATGGGGCCGTCCTGGATCGATACTCGACACGGGAACTGCACCCCGAACTCATCGCGCGCGCCGGTCCACCCACCGCTGCCAGCTTGGTCGGTTGAACGACCAGCGTCAAGGGATCCGACGTCCTCACCCGCGCAGGTCAGGCAGCATGCCCCGGCGGATCACCTCCGCGTACCAGCGGGCACTGTCCTTGGCGATCCGGGTCTGGGTGGCGTAGTCCACGTAGTACAGGCCGAACCGTTTGCCGTAGCCGTGCGCCCACTCGAAGTTGTCCATCAGCGACCAGAGGAAGTAGCCCCGCACGTCCACGCCGGCCGCGATCGCCCGCCGGACGGCGTCGAGGTGGCCGCGCAGGTAGTCGATGCGCTGCGGATCGTGCACCGTGCCCTCCGGCGTCAGCCGGTCGTCGAAGGCGGCACCGTTCTCGGTGACCATCAACGGCAGCCCGGGGTGTTCGCGGTGGATCCGCAGCAGCAGGTCGGTCAGGCCGGCCGGGTCGATCGGCCAGCCCATGGCGGTGCGCCGGCCGGGCGCGCGGTGGAAGAGCACGTCGGCGCAGCCGGCGAAGGGGGACTGGGCACCGTCGCCGTGGCCCGCGTCGCTCGCGGTCGTGGGGTCCGGGGCCTGCCCGGGCGGCAGGGCCGAAGCCACGGTGGGGGTGTAGTAGTTGACGCCCAGCAGATCGACCGGCCGGGCGATCGCGGCCAGGTCACCGTCGTGGACCAGGGCCTGCCAGTCGACCAGGTGTTCCGTGTCGGCGAGCAGGTCGTCGGGGTAGGCACCGTTCAGCATCGGTCCGGTGAAGACGCGGTTGCCCACCGCGTCGATCCGGCGGGCGGCCTCGCGGTCCGCGGCGGACTCGGTGAGCGGCCGCACCTCGTGCAGGTTGAGCGACACGGCGATCCGCGCGTCCCGGGGCAGCGCCGCGCGCAGCGCCTCGACCGCGAGGCCGTGGCCGAGGTTGAGGTGGTGGGCCGCGCGCAGGGCGGCCGTCCAGTCGGCACGGCCCGGGGCGTGCACCCCGGAGCCGTAACCGAGGAAGGCCGAGCACCAGGGTTCGTTGAGGGTGGTCCAGAGGCCGACCCGGTCGCCGAGGGCGTCGGCCACCAGCGCGGCGTAGTCCGCGAACCGCCCCGCGGTGTTGCGGGCCGGCCAGCCTCCGATGTCCTCCAAGTCCTGTGGCAGGTCCCAGTGGTAGAGCGTCACGGCGGGCTGGATGCCGTGCTCCAGCAGCTCGTCCACCAGGCGCCGGTAGAAGTCCATGCCCCGTTCGACGGCCGGCCCGCGGCCGGTCGGCTGCACCCGGGACCAGGACACCGAGAACCGGTAGGCGCCCAGGCCCAGTTCGCTCATCAGCCGGACGTCCTGCCGGTACCGGTGGTAGTGCTCGGTGGCGCGCTCGCCGGTGTCGCCACCGGCCGTTCGTCCCGGGATGCGGCTGAAGGTGTCCCAGATCGAGGGGGTCCGGCCGTCCACGTCGACGGCCCCCTCGATCTGGTACGCCGCCGTCGCGGCTCCCCAGAGGAAACCGGCGGGGAAGGCGGAGACGGAGGTGTCGACCGGGGCCGACTCGGTCCGTGCGGAAGTCATCGCTGGCTTCTCCGTTTCTGACAGGGGGATTGACTGTACGTCAGTTCTTGACGGCGCCAGCGGTGATGCCGCCGACGACCTGCCTGCCCAGCAGGGCGAACACCAGCAGCAGCGGTGCCGTCCCGAGCAGCGAGCCGGTGAGGATGACGGCCTGGTCGGAGTCGTACGATCCGCCGCCGAGACCGGCCAGCGCGACCTGGACGGTGGGATTGCTCTGGCTCAGCGCGATCAGCGGCCAGAAGAAGTCGTTCCAGGACTGCACGAAGACCAGCATGCCGAGCACGGCCATCCCGGGCCGGGCGATCGGCAGCACCACGCTCCACAGGATCCGCAGGCTGCTCGCGCCGTCCATCCGGGCCGCCTCGACCAGTTCGATCGGCAACGCCTCCGAGAGGAACTGCCGCATGAAGAACACCCCGAACGCGGCCACCAGGTTGGGCAGGATCACCGACTGCAGCCGGTCGGTCCAGTGCAGCCGCGCCATGATCTGGTACAGCGGGATGACGCTCAGCTGGGCGGGCACCGTCATGGTCGCCACCACCAGGCTCAGCAGGGCGTTGCGGCCCCGGAAGGGCAGTTTGGCGAAGGCGAAGCCGGCCAGCGTCGCGAACAGCACGGTGCTGGCGGTCACGCAGCTCGCCACCACCGCCGAGTTGAGCAGTGCCTGGCCCATGTGGACCTGGTTCCAGGCGATGTCCAGGTTGTGCCACAGGCTCCCGCCGGGCAGCAGCGGGGGCGGGGTCTGCGCGATCCGGCTCCCGGAGGTCGAGGCGCCGACCAGCGTCCAGTACAGCGGGAACAGGGAGAGGACGGCGACGAGGATCAGTACCGCGTACGTGAACGGTCCGGCGCCGGTGAGGCCGCGCGCTCCCGCGCGCCGTCGTCCCGGGTTGACGGCCATCGCTCTCAACCTCCGTTCCGGGCACGGCGGATGCGGACCAGGGCGAGGTTGAGCGCGCCGATGGCCAGCAGGATCAGCAGCATCGTCCAGGCCACGGCGGCGGCCCGGCCGAGGTGGAAGGCGTACCAGCCCTGGTCGTACAGGTACAGCCCGAGGGTCTGGTACTGGTGGGCCGAGCCGCCGCTGTGGCCGGTCGCTCCGCCGCCGAACAGCAGTGGCTCGCCGAAGAGCTGGGTGGCTCCGATGCTGGAGACCACGACGGTGAACAGGATGGTGGGCCGGATGGACGGCACCGTGACGTGCCGGAACTGCTGCCACCGGTTGGCGCCGTCGAGCGCGGCCGCCTCGTACAGGTCGTGCGGGACGGCCTGCATGGCGGCGAGGTAGATCAGGGCGTTGTAGCCCGTCCAGCGCCAGGTGACGATCGTGGAGATGGCGATCTGGGAACTCCAGGTGCCGCCCTCCCAGTCGACGTGGCCCAGGCCGAGGTCGCCCAGCAGCCAGTTGATCATCCCGTAGTCCCGCCCGAACAGCAGCGTGAACACCAGGGTCGCCGCCGCGATCGAGGTGGCGTACGGCGCGAGCATCGCGATCCGGAAGAAACCGCGGCCGCGCAGGCGGTAGTTCAGCAGGTGAGCCAGGCCGAGGGCCATCAGCAACTGCGGCACGGTGGACAGCACGCCGACGGTGACGGTGTTGCGCAGGGCGTTCCAGAACAGGTCGTCGTGGAGCAGCCGGGTGTAGTTGTCGAAGCCGCGCCACTGCATCTGGTCGGACGTCTGCAGGTCGACGCTGTGCAGCGACACCCAGCCCGTGTAGATCAGCGGGAACAGGCCGAACGCGAGGAAGCAGAGGAAGAACGGCGCGACGTACAGGTACGGCGAGGCCTTGAGGTCCCACCGGTAGAGCCGGGTGCGCCAGGGGCGGGGCGGCGGGGGAGCGGGGCGTGGCCGGCCGAGGGGAGTGGCCGGGACGGCCTCGTCGAGCATGGTGAAGACCTCTCTGGAGGGCGGGGCTGTCCCGGCCGGGCCGGGGCCGGGTCGGGCGGACGGCGGGAGACCGGGCGTCAGTCGCTGACCTTGTCGTCGATCTCCTTGACCGCGTTGCTCCACGCCTTGGCGGGGTCGCTCTGGTGCTGCTCGATGCTGAGCAGGGCGCCGTTGGTGAGGGTGTCCTTGACCAGGCCGTCCCACTCGCCGATCACGGTCGGCTGGATGGACTGCGCGGTGGCGGCGTAGATCCGGCCGGTGGGCGTGTCGCCGAAGAAGTCGAGTCGGGCGTTCTGCACCTCCGGCTGGCTCAGGGCCTTGGTGTTGGACGGCAGGTTGCCGACCGTGGTGAAGACCTTGGCCTGCTGCGCGGGTGCGGTGAGCCAGGCGGCGAGCGCCTCGGCCTCCTTCTGGTGCTTGCCGGCCTTCGGTACGGCGAGGAAGGAGCCGCCCCAGTTTCCGGCGGCCGGCGCGGTGGCGATGTCCCACTTGCCCTTGTTGGCGCTCCCGGACTTGTCGGCGACGATGGCCGTCATCCAGGACGGGCAGGCGACCGTGGCGAACTTGGAGTTGGCGAACGCCTGGTACCAGGGGGTGTCGAACTGCTTGAGGCCGGCGCTGATCCCGGCCTGGACCGCGCCGGTCGCCAGGTTCCAGGCGTTCTTGACGCTGGGGCTGTTCTTGTAGTCCAGCTGACCGCTGCTGTTGTCGTACTGGGTGGTGCTGGAGGACACCACGGCGTTGAACAGGCCGCCGGCGGAGTCGGTGAAGAAGGTGCCGGTGGGTGCCTTGGCCTGGTACTGCTTGCCCGTCTCGACGAACTTGACCCAGTCGCCCTGCCAGAGCTTGGCCACCTCCTCGCGGTCGGTGGGCAGCCCGGCCTGCTGGAACAGGTCCTTGCGGTAGCAGATCGCCATCGGACCGATGTCGGTGCCCAGGCCGATGGTGCGGCCGTCCGGGGTGCTGGCCTGCTGGGACTTCCACGGCAGGAAGGCGCCCTTGTCGACCCCGTCCGCCTTTCCGAGGTCGACGAACTTGTTCGCCTGCTTCTTCACCACCTGGGCGATCCGGCCGACCTCGATCGCCTGGATGTCGTCCAGGCCGCTGCCGGAGGCGAGGTGGGTCTGCAGGGCCGGGTAGTAGTCGGTCTCCTGCTCGACGGTGTGCTCCACGATGGTGATGCCGGGGTGCTCCCGCATATACGCGTCGAACAGGCCGGCCTGCTTGTAGCCGAAGGTGCCGTAGTCGCCGACGGTCAGGGTGATCTTGGCATCGGAGGCCGCGGTGCCGGCCGAGCCGGAGCCGGAGCTGCTGCACCCGGCGACCAGCAGGGCGCACAGGGCGGCGGTCGCGGCGCTCAGCAGCGGCTTGGGTACCTTGTGCACGGGGAGGGGGGCGGTGGCTCTGCCGCCGTGGGTGGTGCCGGGGTTCCGCATGGCCGAATCTCCTTGTCCAGGCTGGGTGCATGGCTGCGCCGCGCCACTGGGGCGGCGGAACGGTGCTCGGAACTGGTGGGAGTGCGAGTGCGTGCGAAACAGTATGGGAGCGCTCCCACTGCGATGTGGGAAGATTGCTTCGCCGCGCGAGGTGTGTCAAGGGCGTGCTACGGCTCCGTTACCGGACCGTGTCGTCCCAACGCCCTCGCCGCGGTCGTCGCCGTCCGCCGTCCACCGTCCGCCGGGAGAACGATCATGAGCCGAGCCGCGCAGCAGCCGCCCGCTGCCCGTCCCACCCTGGAGGCGGTGGCAGCGCGGGCCGGAGTGGGCCGGGGCACGGTGTCCCGGGTCGTCAACGGCTCGCCCAAGGTGAGCGCCAAGGCCCGCGCGGCGGTCGAACAGGCCATCGCGGAACTCGGCTACGTCCCCAACCAGGCGGCGCGCTCCCTGGTCACCTCCCGGACCGACGCGGTCGCCCTGGTCATCCCCGAGAGCGTCGCGAAACTGAGCTCCGAGCCCTACTTCTCCGACATCATCACCGGAGTCTCGGCCGAACTCGCCGATTCCGACCTGCAGTTGCTGCTGGTTCTGGTCCGTGACGAACACGAGCGGGAGCGGCTGACCCGCTATCTCACCGCGCGCCGGGTGGACGGTGTCCTGCTGGTCTCGGTGCACCAGGACGATCCGCTCCCCGAGCTGCTGGAGCGGCTGGAGCTGCCCGCCGTGCTCGGCGGCCGCCGCTCGGAGCTGGAACCGCTGAGCTACGTGCACGCCGACAACGCGGGCGGCGCCCGCGCGGCCGTCCGGCACCTGCTCTCCCGGGGCAGGACGGCCATCGGGACCGTCACCGGGCCGCTCGACATGGAGGGCGCCGCGGCGCGTCTGGCCGGCTACCGCCAGGCGCTGGCCGAGGCCGCGGTACCGGCGGACGAGGGGCTCGTTGCCCACGGGGACTTCACCGAGCGCGGCGGTCGCGAGGGCATGCGGGAACTGCTCGCCCGCCGGCCCGGCCTGGACGCGGTGTTCTGCGCTTCGGACCTGACGGCGGCGGGTGCGTTGCAGGCGCTGCGCGAGGCGGGCCGGCGGGTGCCGCAGGACGTCGCCGTGGTCGGTTTCGACGACTCCGTGGTGGCCCGGCACACCGAGCCGCCGCTCACCAGTGTCCGTCAACCGACCGAGGAGATGGGGCGGTTGATGGTCCGGTCGCTGCTCAAGGAGATCGCCCAGCCGGGCCGGTTCCGTCGGCAGACGGTCCTGCCGACGGAACTGGTGGTGCGGGAGTCCTCATGACCGGGGCCAGCTCCGTCCTACGTGCCGGCCAGGTGGGCGCGGTAGCCGGCGCCGAAGGCCGTCGGCGTGCCGTCGTAGGAGCTGATCAGCGCCGGGCCGTTGCCGCAGTCCCAGGTGTTCCAGGCCCAGGCGAGGTAGGAGACGCCGTGCTGGTCCAGCCAGGGCAGCAGCGAGTCCAGGTAGCCGTGCGCGCAGTCGTTCTCACCCAACTCGCCCGCGATGATCGGTACTTGGGCGGCGAGCGGGGCGATCTGGCCGTCCCAGCAGGAACTGGTGCTACAGGCGTTGAAGTTGTACGAGTGCCAGGACACGGCCAGGTTGTGCAGCGGATCGGCGGGTTGGTGCGCGGCCCACTGGGTGAGGTCGTTGGCGTACTCCTGGCCGCCCAGCATCAGGACGTTGTCCGCGCCGGTCGAGCGCACCGCGTCCACCATCGCCTGCATCCCGGCGACCTGGTAGCCGATTCCGGGACAGCTGCCGCCGTCCCGCCAGCAGGTCCAGCCGCTGTCCTGGCTCCCGGTGGCGCGTGACGGGTACGGCTCGTTGAACAGGTCGAAGACGATCGCGTCGTCACCCTTGAAGGTCTGCGCCACCGACGTCCAGAACGGGATCGCACCGGCCGCGTCCGGCATGGGTTTCTGGCAGGTGGCGTTGGCGTCCGAGCAGCCGGCGGACGGTCCGGTGTACAGCCCGTCGGTCCAGTGCAGGTCCAGGACCGCCACCAGGCCGTTCCGTTCCAGCAGGTCGACGTAGCTTCGCACCGCGCTGATGTAGGCCGGACCGGCGTAGGCGGGGTCGACGTTGGAGTGGCCGAGCCAGCAGTCCTCGTTGAGCGGCACCCGGACGGCGTTGATGTGCCAGGACTTCATCGTGGTGACGGACGCCTGGTCGGCCGGGCCGTCGAAGAAGCCGTGGCCCTGGACGCACATGAACTCGGCCCCGGAGCGGTCGACCCCGTGCAGGGTGATCGGGCTGCCGTCGGCCTTCGCCAGCGTCCTGCCCGAGACGTGCACGGCCGGGGCCGGCCCGTTCGGGGGCGGCGTGGTCGGTGGCGTGGTGGTCGGCGTGGGGGAGGGGCTCGGCGACGGGCTCGACCGCGGCCCGCAGGGGGTGCCGTTGACGGTGAAGGCGGTGGGGGCGGTGTTGGCGCCGCTGTAGGAGAAGTTGGCGCTGGTGGTGTAGGTGGCGCCGGGGTTGATGGTGGGGGCGTAGCCGGGGTTGGTGACGGTGACGGCCTGTCCGGTCTGGCTCCAGGTGCCGTTCCAGCCGTTCTGGAGGGTCTGGTTGCCGGGGTAGGAGTAGCCGAGGGTCCAGCCGTTGATGGGGGTGGTGCCGGTGTCGGTGATGGTGAGGTTGGCGGTGAATCCGCCGCCCCAGTCGTTGACGGCGTACTTGACGTCGCAGGAGGGGCCGGCGGCGGGGGCCAGGGCGGAGGTGGCCGCCGAGGCGGTGAGGGGGAGAACTGCCAGGGCGGCGCACGCGGCGGTGGCGGCCGCGAGTGCGGCGGTGCGGGGAGGGGTGGTGCGGGTGGCGGCGGTGCGGTGAGGGACGCTAGGGGGCATGCCGAACTCCTCGGGGGGGTGGGGGCCGGGGCCGCCGGTGCGGCCCCGGCCGAGTGAGGTCAGCTCGTGATGCGGGTCAGCTCGCGGTGCAGGTCAGCGTCGGAGCGGTGTTGCCGCCCGAGTAGGTCGCCTGGAAGCCGAAGCTGGTGGTGCCGTTCGGCGCCAGCGCGCCGTTGTAGGCCTGGCTGGCGGCCGTCACCGCGCTGCCGCTCTGGGCGGTGGTGGCGCTCCAGCTGTTGGTGATCTGCTGGTTGCCGCCCCAAGTCCAGGTGACCGTCCAGGACTTTGTCGCCGTGCTGCCCGTGTTGGCGACGGTGACACCGGCCGTGAAGCCGCTGCCCCAGTCATTGCCGACCGCGTAGCTGGCGGAGCAGCCGCTGCTGCCACCGCCACCACCGCTCGACGCCGCCGTGGTGCCGGTCACCGCGGCGGAGGCGGCGGAGACGTTCCCGGCCGCGTCCTGCGCCGTGACGGTGTACTGGTAGGCGGTGGCGGGGGAGAGTCCGGAGTCGGTGTAGCCGGTGGTGGTCACGGTGGCGACCTTGGCCCCGTTCCGGTACACCGAGTAGCCGGTCACGCCGGCCGGGTCGGTGGAGGCCGTCCAGCTGAGCGACACGCTGCTGCTGGTGGTGCCGGTGACGGTCAGTCCGCTCGGCGCGGTCGGGCCGGTGTTGCCGCCGGAGCCGCTGCCGAACGCGGGGTAGGCGTTCTGCACCAACTGCCGGAACTGGGCCGGGAACCACTGTCCGGCCGGGATGTTGCTGCCGGGGATGGAGTCGGTCGGGTAGGTGTTGCCGTTGCCGTCGCTCTGGGTGCCGTTCGGGTCGCAGTGCGGGTCGCCGTGGGGGTGGGAGGCGTCGGGGTAGTCGCCGTCCGACTCGCCCGGCGGCTTGACCCAGAGGAACGCGATGATCGGGCTGCCCGCGCCGTACGGCTGGGACTGCGGACGTTCCCCGATGCCCGCGCCGTTGACGTTGCACCAGTCGCCGCGGAAGGGCTTCTGGTCGACCTTGTTGGCCGCGACGTACGCGTCCACCGTGGTGGGGGCGGAGTTGAGCGCGGTGGGCCGGGCGGAGCCGCCCCAGCCGTTGCGCGAGGTGTCGACCAGCATGCCGATGCTGCTCGGGAACCCGTTGGCCACCAGGGTGGAGTACATCGTGGTGTCGTAGTGGTACTCGTCGAACGCCGGGTTGTACTGGTAGAAGTTCGCCGACTTGAGCGGCTGCCCGCCGATCGTCAGGTCGGGGTTGGTGAGGAACGGCTCGGTGAGCGGGGTGGTGTTGGCGGTGTCGCTGATGAAGCCGTCGATGCTGGCGAACCCGGCGGTGGTGGCCTGGGCGACCTTGGCGTACTCCTTGCCCGCCGGAACCATGTTGTTGGACCAGCCGAGCCAGCCCGCGTGGCCGATGTCCAGGTAGTTGTACACGTTGGGGATCGCGTGCAGCTTGTTGAGCGTGTACTCGATGCCCGACTCGTAGTACGGGGTGGCGGTGGCGCAGGTCGGCTTGGACTGGTTGGTCACGGCGTTGGGCAGCGAGTCCGGCTCGATGACGGCCGCGATCCGGATGCCGGCGTACTTCGGGTTGGCCAGCACGGCCGCGATCGGGTCGATGTACTGCGTCTCGTACGTGGTCAACCCTGCTGCGGTGGCGGGGAGTTCGCCGTTGGAGGCGATCGCGGCGCAGTCCCGGCCCGGCAGGTCGTAGATGACGACCTGGAAGACGACCGGCGTGGATCCCTGCTGCTCGGTGAGCGCGTGGTCCAGGTGGGCCTGGAGGCCGAGGTGGGTGGCGTCGCCGGCGATCGCGCCGATGTGGTCCATCCAGACGGCGGTGGGGTTGGCGGCGACCTGGGACTCGAGGCCGCCCAGGGTGCCGCCGTCGGTGGAGGCCTGGGCCTTGACCTCGGCCGCGAAGTCGGGGTTGAGGTAGCCGGTCGCACCGGCGAACGGGTTGGCGACGTGGGCGGCGGCCGCGGCGGGGGCCGCGTGTGCGGGGGTGGCGGCACCGATGCTCGGCAGCAGGCCGGTGGCGCCGAACAGCGTGGCGGCCGCTGCCGTGCGGAGCCGACGTAGGACGGGATGAGGCACGTCCGGGTCCTTTCGGATGGGTGGGGATTCCTGACGGGATCGCGGAAACTGGGTGGGAACGCGCCCACTTGGGGCGCGGCGATCCCTTCACATCAAGCCAGGGCCCGTGAAACGGCGTCAATAGCTGCGGGAGCGCTCCCAAAAGACGCTGTAACTTACACGCCGCCGCGCCGAGCGGCCCACCCATCCGGACCCACCCACCCAGGCCCCGGCCCCGGCTCCGCGCACACCCGCGGAGCCGGGGCCGGAGGCCGTGCCGGGGAAGGCAGCTACGGAAGGCACCAGGAGACGTCGGCGACCTCCAGCTCCGCGGTGCCGTCCGTGTAGAGCATGAACGGCACGTCGACGTGCCGCAGGTCCGTACCGACCGCGGCCAGCTCGGCGAGCGGGACGGAGACGGTGGTCCAGGCCGTCGGCCCGGCCGCGCGCAGCCGCGCCACCAGGTCGACACCGGGCTGGGCGGGGAAGTCGTCGTGGCAGGCCAGGTAGAGCGGGGCGGAGGGCTGCCGCAGCACGCGCACGGCGAACCGGATGTGCGCCCCGCCCTCCAGGTACCCGCGCAGGTCGGCGGGGGCTCCGGACGGGGATTCGGCGTACACGAAGGCCGGATGACCCTTGAAGCGCAGCCGCAGGGCGGTCCCCTCCGGAGTGGCGAACGGCGTCGCGTGGACGATCAGGCAGTCCATCGGCTTTTCGAGGCTGATGTCCTCCCGGGACCAGGTGTTGTGCCCGCCGACCCGCAGGCGGTAGGCGGATCCCTGCGCGTCGAGGACGCGCAGGGGGCCGCTCACCCGCGGCGCCGGGGGCGCTGCCGCCGGAGTGTGCGGCGGCAGCGGTTCGCCGGGCGGCGCCGGGTCGTGCGCCGACAGGCCGTAGCCCAGCGGGAACAGCGGGGTGCGGTCCCCCTCCGGCGCCGTCTCCTCCGCCGGCACCCGGTAGTCCGGCAGGTGCGCGGGGATGCCGTTGACGGCGCTGGCGTCGCGCGTCCTCGGCCAGGAGGAGGGCAGCCTGCCCTGGAAGTCGTGGGCGGGCGCACCGTCCTGCGCCGCGAACAGCACGTCCGTCACCCCCTGGGCGTACGGGCCCGGCAGCCAGGCGACCACGAAGGCGTCCGAGAGGTTGATCTCCTCCGTGCAGTACAGCGGACGGCCGGTGAACAGGACGGTGACGGTGCGCACGCCCGCCGCGCGCAGGCGGCGCAGCAGCTCCAGGTCCCGCGCGTAACTCTGCTTGAGGTCGGCGTAGCCGATCGAGCGCCACGGCCGGACGGTGCCGCGCATCTCCGCGTAGGCGTCCTCGCCGATGCAGACGATCGCGAGGTCGTACTCCCCTGGATCGGTGACGGCCGGCGCCGGGTCCACCGTGCAGTGGTCCGTGCCGACGACCGCGCGGACGGCGTCGGCCATGGTGGCGCCGCCGGGCAGGTCGGAGCGGTCCAGGTCGTCGCCCTGCCAGGTGAGGGTCCAGCCGCCGCACTGCTTGCCCAGGTCGTCGGCCGCGCTGCCGGTGACGAGCACCCGGCCGGTCCGGGGCAGGGGCAGCAGCCCCGGGGTGTGCTTGAGCAGCACCAGGGACTTGCGGGTCGCCTCGCGGGCCAGCGCGCGGTGCTCCGGTGAGCCGATCACCACCGGAGCGCCCGGGCGGGTCAGCGACCGCTCGGAGGGCCGGGGCTTGTCCCACAGACCGGCGCGCAGCTTGACCCGCAGGACGCGGGAGACGGCGTCGTCGATCCGCTCCTGCGGGATGACACCGGCCCGCACCTGCGACACGGCCGTGCGGTGGACGCTCTGCCAGGCCTCCCGGCCCGCCACCATGAGCACGTCGAGGCCCGCGTTGATCGCGTACCCGGCGTCCCCGGCCGAGCAGCGCGCGACCTCGGCGTGCGCGTCCCAGTCGCTGATCACGACGCCGTCGAAGCCCAGGGCGCCCTTGAGGACGTCGGTGATCAGGTACCGGCTGCCGTGCACCTTGTGGTTGTAGGGCTCGCCGCCGCCCGGGGTGTGGTCGTAGTTGGCCGGGTCCTCCCAGCTGCTGAAGGAGACCATCACGCTCTGCGCCCCGGCCTGGATGCCGGCCAGGAACCCCTGGGCGTGGATGTCGCGCAGGACCTGCTCCGAGCAGCGCGCGGCGCCCCGGTCGCGCCCGTCCACCGTGCCGCCGTCGGCGATCCAGTGCTTGAGCGTCGCCAGCACCCGGTGGTCGGTGCGGAGGGCGGCGAGATCGCCCTGCAAGCCCTCGACCATGGCCCGGCCGTAGGCGTGGCCGAGCGCCGGATCCTCGCCGTAGCCCTCGTAGTAGCGGCCCCAGCGGCGGTCGCGCGGATTGGTCACGGTGGGGGCGAAGATCCAGTCCATCCCGGTGGCGGCGACCTCGCGGGCCGTGGCGGTGCCGATCCGGCGGATCAGGTCCGGGTCACCGGTGGCGCCGAGGCCGATGTTGTGCGGGAAGACCGTGGCGCCGTGGACGTTGTTGTGGCCGTGGACGGCGTCGGTCGCCCACATGAACGGGATGCGGAACGGCCGGCCCTGCCAGGTCTGCTCCGCCGCGGTCCAGAAGTGGTCCACCAGGTCCACCCAGTCCCGGACGGTGGCGTGCCGGCGGCCGTGCGGCCAGATCCCGGCCCCGTTGAGCGCCGATCCGATCTTGTACTCGCGGATGTCCTCGGCGGTGAGCTGGGCGAGCTCGGGCTGGACCAGCTGCCCGACCTTCTCCTCCAGCGTCAACTGCGCGAGAATCGCGGCCACCTGGCCTTCGATCACGGGGTCGGGCGGGATCGCGGACGTCAGCCGGGGCCAGGCCGGCAGCGGTGCGAGCGCGGGGAGCGGGGCGCGCCCGGTGGACGGCACTGGCTGGGGCACTGTCTGTGGCACTGTCTCACTCCGTTTCCGGCCGGGCGGGTGCCGGCTCGCTGATCCAGAACTCCTCGACCGCGGCGGCCAGCACGCGTTCCTGGAACGGCTGCGGCACGACCGGCCGGGTCTGGCCGGGGGCGAACAGCTCGACCTGGGTGCGGTGTTCGCGGAAGGCGGCCCGCTTGAGCGGCAGCTGCTCGGCGATGTCGACGGTGACGAGCCGCTCGGCCGTACCCGCGCCGTCGGACGGCGGGTTCCGGTTGACGAAGGCGAACTCCTGCTCCGTCCGCTCGTCCCAGACCACGTAGCGGTAGACGGTCGGCGCGAGGCCCAGTTCCGCCAGGCAGCCGAGCACGGTCTCGCCGGTCAGCCGGTGGTCGGCGTTGAGTTCCCGCACCTCGTGCGGGAGGTAGACCTCGGCCACCCCCGGGTGGGCGTCGAGCACCTCCAGGACCCTGCCGCGGAACTCCTTCAGGTGGTCGGCGAGCCGGGTGTCCGGGAAGTCGAGGAACCGCACGGCGTCGTCCGGCAGTCCCAGCGCCCGCGCGGCCGCCCGGGCCTCCTGGCGGCGGATCGACCGCAGTTCGGCCGGGGAGGGGTCGGTGTGGATGCCGAGCACCGCGGAGTGCGACATGGCACCGTCGGTGGCGAAGACCACGCGCACGCGGGTGCCCTCGGACACCAGCCGGGCGATGGTGCCTCCGCAGGCGATCACCTCGTCATCGGGGTGCGGCGCGAAGACCAGCACGGCTCCCCGGGAACGCCGGGCGCGCAGGTGCCATTCGGTCCAGGTGCCGAGCAGCGGCGGAGTCATCCGTTCCTCCCCTCGGCGACGGCCCGGTCGGCGGCCGGCGGCGGTTCGACGGCCTGGTCGATCGCGCGGGTGACCGTCCCGAAGCGGTCGGTCACGGCCCCTCGGGCGAGTCCGCGGGAGCGCAGGATGTCCTCGATCTCCTCGAAGTGGTGGTCGGGGACGAGCCGGGCGACCGGGGTGTCGAACTTCTCGGCGAAGTACCGGTAGTTCGCGGCCGCCGCGGCCATGTTGTCCTGGTAGCTCTTGGGGTGGGGCACGTGCAGTGAGACGGCGTCGCGGCGCAGGACGAACCGGGCGCCGGCCTGGTGCAGCCGGTAGCCGAGGTCGACGTCCTCGGCTCCCCAGGAGCGGTACGCCTCGTCGAACCCGCCGACCCCGCGCAGTTGGGCCGTGTCGGCGGACACGTGGCACGTCCACCACATGAGCCACGGCGCGGTGAGCACACCGAGGTCTTCGCCGTAGCGCTCGTAGTAGCTCTCACGGAGGTCCAGCCACCGCCGCTGCTCGGCGAACCGGCGCAGGGAGACGTCCGGGTCGGTGAAGTCGATCTCCCGGGTGATCTGTTCGCCGTCCTCGTTGCCCTCGTTGAAGCAGTGGACGTAGCCCAGGACGGCGATCGGGCCGTCGGCCCGGCGGTGGGCGGCGAGGTGCGCGGCGAGCGCGTCGGAGTGCAGGACGACACCGGAGTCCACGAAGACGCATGTCCCGCCGCCGGCCTCGGCGATGCCGACGTTGCGGGCCTTGGCCACCCGGTAGCCCTGGTCCTCCTGGAAGAAGTAGCGCAGGTCGAGCCGGTCGCGGTAGCCGGCCACGACCGCGGCGGTGCCGTCGCTGGAGCCGTCGTCGACGACGATCACCTCGAAGGACTCGCCCTCGGCGAGGCGTTGGCGGGCCAGCGAGTCCAGGGTGTGCCGCAGCAGTCGGACGCGGTTGTAGGTGGGCACGATCACGGTGCAGTCGGGCGGCGCGGTCATGCGGCACTCCCTCGGGGGGTCTCGGTGGATTCGGAGCTGCCCGGGCGGGCGGGCAGGAAGACCAGCAGTCCGGCGAGGGCGGTGAGGCCGGCGCACACCCAGAAGACCTGCCCGTAGCCCGTCCAGGTCGCGACCGTGCCGACCACCAGGCCGCCGAGGAACATGCCGGTCTTGAACGCACTGGCGTAGAGCGAGGAGGCGGTGCCGGGGCGCCCGGGCAGGGAGTCCTGGAGCATCACGACCGGGATGTTCATCACCACCGCGGTCCAGAAGGCGTTGGGCAGTTGGAGGAGCAGCAGCAGCGTCCGGCTGTGGACCACCGGCAGCACCGCGAAGAAGAGCGTGGCGCACACGGTGGCCAGCAGCAGCAGCCTGGTCTTGCCGATCCGGTCGGCCCAGATGCCGACGCCGATCATCAGCGGGATCTCCAGCACCGCGCTCAGTCCGAGCAGCAGGCCGGCGAAGGCGGTGCTCAGGTGGAGTTCGCCGGTGACCCGCAGGGAGAGGTCGATCTGGTACATCATGTTGGCGCCCAGCAGCAGCACGATCGCCCCGAGCAGGAGCCCGGTGCGTGGACCGAGCCCGGCGAGCAGCCCGCGCAGTCCGGGTGCGGTGTCGGCGGAGCGCTCGTCCGGCGCCGGGCGGGGGAGCCGGGGCAGGCCCCAGCGGCAGATCGCCGCGGCGAGCAGGGACAGCCCGGCCGCGCCCAGGTAGAGCACCGCGAAGGACCAGCGGGCGACCAGCCAGAAGGCGACCGGCGGGCCGATCACCCAGGCCAGCGAGGTGATCGAGCGCTGGAAGCCGTTGAAGAACGGCGCGTCGACCTCTCTGGCCTCGGCCAACTCGCGGGTGTAGGCGAAGAGTTGACCGAAGCAGGCGCCGCCCAGGCCGAAGCACACCATGCCGGCCGGGAGCAGCAGGTAGTAGTCGCGCAGTACGGAGTAGCAGAGCGCCCCGGCCGCGTTGCAGAGCGCGGTCAGCACCAGCACCGTACGCCGGTCGCGCAGCCGGTCGGAGACGACGCCCATGGCCAGGTCGGTACCGATCTCCCCGATCGACCGGACGGCGAAGAACAGGCCGATCATCAGCGGGGTCGCCCGGACGGCGTCCGCCAGGAAGAGGCTGACGGTCGGGACCACGAACGCGCCGGCCAGGCCGACCACGCCGTTGGCGGCGATCAGGCTCAGGACGGACCGGTCGGTGAGCAGGCGCCAGCGGTTGACGGCGCCGACCGGGGCGACGGGTGCGGAGCGCTCGACGGGTTCGGCGGTCATGACGTCACCCCCCTCGGCTCGCCCTCCCGTTGCCGGTACGGCAGCCAGGGGGCCAGCTCGCGGCCGGCCGGGACGCGGGCGGCGGCGGCCAGGTCGTCCCGGTCGATCACCGCCTCGGCGAGCAGGCGATCGCGGGCGTGCGCCGGCAGGGCGGCCAGGATGCGGTGCCGCACGCCGGTCAGGTCCAGCCGCCCGTCGAGCACGGCCGGGATCGCCGTGGCCCGGCCGGGTTCCAGGTTGCCGGGGGCCACCTGGCTGGAGACCACCGTCCAGTACCCGGCGAAGTCGACGGCCGGGTCCGGCACGGTCCCGCTGAGCAGGCCCAGCCGGACGGTCTCCAGCCAGCAGTCGAGGTAGCGGCGGTCGTGGAGCGCCCCCATGTGGCGCGCGCACCAGTCGGCGCGGGCGGGGGCGTCGGGCAGCGCCGCCTTTCCGGTCAGTACGGCGATCACCCAGCCGGCCACCGCCTCGAAGTACGGGCAGGCCGTGCCGAAGGCCTCAGTGTCCACCGGGGTGTTGACCACGGCCAGGGTCGGGTCGTGGCGCCAGAAGTGGTGCTCGTACAGGTCCTCGCGCCGCAGTCCCTCGATGAAGCCGTAGTCGGGCATCTCGTAGCCGAGGCACAGCACCACGGCGTCGTAGCCGCGGCGGGAGCCGTCCGCGAACTCCACCGAGCCGTCCTCGGCGAACCGCTCGAAGGCCGGCACCGGGTGGACGTCCCCGGCGTGGACCCGGGGGACGATCCGCTCGTTGACGTGGACGGCGCCGTGGAAGCCCGTCTGCGGCAGCAGGCCGGTGGCCCGGTACATCGCCATGTACTCGGGTATGCACTCGGTCAGCCAGTCGAGGTAGACCGGGTACGGCACCTCCTCGACCGCGACGCGCCCCGCGTACGAGAAGAGCGCGTCGTTGTAGGCGCCGCCGATCAGGCGCGGCAGGAAGAGCTGCCGGCGGCGCACCGACCAGTCCACGTGCGCGGAGGCGGCACCGAGGTCGGCGGCGATGTCCGCGCCGCTCACCCCGCCGCCGACCACCAGCACCCGGCAGCCGGCGAAGGCCGCCGGTCCGCGGTACTCGGGTGCGGCCAGGACCCGTACGGGCGCTCCAGGGGCCGGCAGCCGGTCGGGCAGCCGGGGGCGCCAGAGTTCACCGTTGGCGACCAGGACGGCGTCGGCGCGCTCGGTGCGTTCCCGGCCGTCCGTCGTACGGGTGGTGACCTGCCAGCAGCCGTCCGCCTTCGCGACCCGGACGACCTCGCTGCCGAACGAGACGGCGTCCAGAAGGCCGAACCGGGTGGCGTACGAGCGCAGGTACTCCTGGACCTCGGGCTGCGTCGGGAAGGCGGTGGCGAACCCGGGCGGGTGGTCGCTGAACGGCATGCTCATGCGTGAACTCTGCATGCGCACCCCCGCGTAGGCGCCGCCGGCCGAAGGGTTCCAGATGCCGCCAAGATCCTCGCGTTTCTCGTGGCAGACGACGTCGAGGCCGGCGGAGCGGGCCTGCCGCACGCAGGTGAGCCCTGCGGGGCCCGCTCCGATCACGACTGTTCGCATGGAGTCTCCAGGCTCATGGGCGGGGCCCGAACGGAGTTCGGCACTGGATCCGGCACTGGTTCCGGCACTGGACCGGAGGCGCCGTCAGATGAAGGGGTCGAAGTCGTCGCACGGCTGCGCCTCCGGTCCGGTCGCCATCACGGCGATCTCCTGGTTGGAGGGGTGCCGCGCACAGACGAACCGGCAGTCCCGGCTGGGGTCGATGACACCGGTGTCGGCCGCCGCCCACATCTCGGCGAAGGTCGACTCCCCGATGTCGCCGATCCGGCCCTTGGGGTTGCCCCGGTGGTACGGGCAGACGTATACGCCGGTCGGGGTGACGGTGGTGCGTAGTTCGGCGACGGCGCACCGGTGGTAGTCCTTCTCCTGGACGGTGTCGGATCTGCGGCGCACGGCCTGCCAGTTGGAGGAGTGCAGGACGTGGAAGCCGTCGTCCTCCAGCTCGCGCAGCCGGGCTATCTGCTCCTCGACGGCCGCGATGTCCTCAGAGCGCTGGTTGACGGTGTAGTGGTCCTCGTCGAGCATGGCCTTGACCTCGAAGTAGTCGCAGCCGATCTCCTTGGCGAGCACGCCGGCCCGGTACACCTCGGCGTAGTTGGAGTCGGTGACCCGGCCGTCCTCGTCGAAGCGCTGCATGAGCAGGAACGAGTAGCCGAGCCGGCCGGACTTCCGTTCGGCCAACGCCCGCATGTTGTCGATGACTTGGGGGAAGACGCTGCGCTTGCCCCGGCTGGGGCGGAACGCGGCGTAGGTCTCGGCGGTGCCGGCGTCGATCGAGACCCGCACCCAGGAGAGCATGTCGGCGAGTTGGTCGAGGTAGCGGTGGATCTGGGTGCCGTTGGTCACCAGACCGAGCTTGATGCCCGCCTCGTGGAGCACCTCGATGATCCGGCCCACGGAGCGGTGCATCAGCGGCTCGCCCCCGCCGATCAGGATCACGGCGAGGACCTTGGAATCCGCGAGTTCGTGGGCGAGGCGCAGGACGCGGTCCTGGCCGATCTGCCCGTGGTGCAGGACCTGGGAGGAGATGCACTCCGGGCAGGCCAGGTCGCAGACGGTGGTCGGGTCGAGGTCGACCACGAGCGGGGAGGTCAGTCGCCCGCCTCGGGCGACGTCGAGGACGGCTGGATGGACGGAACGCTGGTAGAGCTTGCCGACGAGGTCGAGGTTGCGCTCGACGAACCGGGTGCCGACGGTGTCACCCAGCTCAGTACGTGGCTCGTCCATGGGAACTCATCTCCTGTTCGGAGTGTTCGGAGCCTATTGGGAGCGCTCCCACTGCGAGCGCGAAAGGGCCCGTGAAGAGGTGGAAGCGTTTCCGCGAAGCTAGCCCGGCCCGGGGTGCCTAGTCAACGGATCCGGCCGTGGCGGTTCCGCTCGGGCACGGCTCGGTTTCACCCGCGTTTCGGCGTAGGAATTTCCGAAACATCGCCGAAACTTTCAAACACGTATTGACGGGCCCCACGCACTCCGAGTTACCTAGCCACGGGAGCGCAACCCACCGGGCGCCGTCTGCCGGACGGTCGCCACAGCGCTCCCGTTCCCCGAACCGACGGCCCCACCGCCGTCATCGCTCGTGCGCCACGACCCGCCGACAGCGCGGGTGTGCACCTCCCCCTGGAGCGACGCTGGAGGGCGACCATGCCTCTTCGAAGGATCCTGATCGGAATTCACCATGCCTGGACGGCCACGGTGGTCCTGGCGCTGGTGCTCGCGACCGGCGCGCTGGCCGCGACGACCCCGGCCGCGGCGGCCGGCAGCACGTTGAAGGCGGCGGCGGAAGCGAACGGCCGGTACTTCGGCACCGCCCTGTCGGACGGCGACCTCGGCGTCGGCGGGGAAACCGCCGTCGTCGGGCCGCAGTTCGACGCGCTGACCCCGACCAACGAGATGAAGTGGGACACCATCGAGCCGTCCCCGGGCTCGTACAACTTCGGGCCGGGCGACCAGCTCGTCCAGTTCGCCCGGGCGCACGGCATGCGGGTGCGCGGCCACAACCTGGTGTGGCAGAACCAGCTCCCCTCCTGGGCGTCGAACCTGCCGCTGAACCAGGTTCGCTCCGCCATGGAGGCGCACATCACCGCCGAGGCCACCCACTACAAGGGGCAGGTCTACGCCTGGGACGTGATCAACGAACCGTTCAACGGCGACGGCTCGCTCGTCCCGGACGTGTTCTACCGGGCGATGGGAACCGACTACCTCGCCGACGCGCTGCGCACCGCGCACGCCGCCGACCCGAGCGCGAAGCTCTACATCAACGACTACAACATCGAGGGCGTGAACGCGAAGAGCAATGCCCTCTACAGCCTCGCGCAGTCGCTGCTCGCCCAGGGCGTGCCGCTGGGCGGCATCGGGTTGGAGAGCCACTTCATCGTCGGCCAGATCCCCGCCGACCTGCAGGCCAACATGCAGCGGTTCGCGAACCTGGGGCTGGACGTGGCCGTCACCGAACTGGACGACCGGATCCAGCTGCCCGCCTCCGGAGGCACCCTCCAGCAGCAGGCCACCGACTACGCCGCCGTGGTGCGGGCCTGCCTGGCCGTCTCCCGCTGCGTGGGCGTGAGCCAGTGGGGCGTGGACGACGCGCACTCCTGGATCCCCGGCACCTTCCCCGGATACGGCGCCGCCACCATGTACGACGACAACGACCAGCCCAAGCCGGCCTTCTCCGCGACGCTCTCCGCCCTCGGCGGTTCGAGCACCGGCGGTGGCGGCGGCGGTGGCGGCACGACGGGCGAGCTGCACGCGGTCGGTGCCGGCAAGTGCCTCGACGTGCCGAACAGTTCGACCACGGCCGGCACCCAGGTGCAGATCTACAGCTGCTGGGGCGGCACCAACCAGATCTGGACGCACACCTCCGCCGACCAGCTGAGCGTGTACGGCGGCGCGGGCCGGATGTGCCTGGACGCCTCCGGGCAGGGCACGGCTTCGGGCACCAGGGTGGTCGTCTGGCCGTGCAACGGCCAGGCCAACCAGCAGTGGCACGTGAACACCGACGGCACCGTCACCGGCGTCCAGTCCGGCCTGTGCCTGGACGTGTCCGGCGGCTCCACCGCCGACGGCGCCCCGGCCCAGCTGTGGACCTGCAGCGGCCGGAACAACCAGCAGTGGACCCTCGGCTGACACAGCGGAGCGGTGCGGCCGGACGGCGCCGGGTTCCCCGGGCCGCCCGGCCGCACCGCGTTCCGGTCTGACGGCCTGACGGCCCGGACGGCACCCGAGGGCCGGACCGACCGCCCGACCGCCCGACCGCCCGACCGCCCGACCGCCCGACCGCCCGTCAACCGCGCTCCGCCCGGCCGGGGACGACCGTTCGCGGCGGGGCGGTGCTGCTGCGCTGGACCAGACTGGTGGCCAGGTCAACCCGGAGCGTGCCGGGCCGCACCCCGCGGGCCAGGTCGATGACCAGGCGGGTCGCCACCTCGGCCATCTCGGTCAGCGGCTGGCGCACGGTGGTCAGCGGCGGGCCCACCCAGCGGGCCAGCGGCAGGTCGTCGAAGCCGACCACGCTGAGGTCCTCCGGGATGCGCAGCCCCAGCTCGCGGGCGGCCTCGTACAGGCCGAGCGCCTGCAGGTCGTTCCCGGCGAACACGGCGGTCGGCCGGTCCGGCAGGCCGAGCAGCTCCAGCCCGAGCAGGCGTCCGGACTCATGGTGGAAGTCGCCCTCGCGGACCAGCTCCGGGTCGTACGGGAGGCCCGCCATGTCGAGCGCCGCCCGGTAGCCGTCGGCCCGGGCGCGGCTGCACATCATCCGGGCGGGGCCGCCGATCAGGCCGATCCGGCGGTGCCCGAGGTCGAGCAGGTGCCGGGTGGCGGCGAGGCCGCCGTCCCAGTTGGTGGTGCCGACGGCGGGCACCTCCTGGCCGGGGTCGCCGGCCGGGTCCATCACCACGAACGGGATGTCCCGGCGGGCCAGTTGCTCGCGCAGCGAACGGTCCAGGTCGGACAGCACCAGCACCACACCGGTGGGGCGCCGCGCGAGCACCCCGTCCACCCAGGACTGGCCGGGACCGTGCCGTTCGGCGGACTCGGAGAGCACGATGCTCAGGCCCTCCTCCCGGACGGCGTTCTCGACGCCCCGGATCACCTCCACCGCCCAGGCGCTCTCCAACTCGTGGAAGACCAGCTCCAGCAGCGGGCTGGTCTGCCGGTTGCCGCGCCGCCGCCGGTAGCCGTACCGCTGCAGCAGTTCCTCCACCCGCTCCCGGGTGGCCGGCGCGACGTCCGCGCGCCCGTTCAGGACTTTCGAAACAGTCGGCGCGGAGACTCCTGCCTCCTGCGCGATCTCGGCGAGCGTGGCCGCTCTGGTCACGGGTTCCTCCTGCACTGCCCCTGCTGGGCGAACTCCGTCGTGGGTGGCTGTACGAGACGGCCGAGGGCGGCCGTACCGCACGGATGCTAGCCCCCCGACGAGTCGAGGCCGACCCCGTCGGGTCTCTTGACGGACGGTCACGTCGGATCTAGGTTTCCCACAACATTCGGCAACTTACTCGAAACATTCGAGACAGAGGGCAGGATATGCGATCGAGAGTCGCCGCCATCACCGCCGTCACCGCACTCGTCCTGGGGACGTCCGCCGCCTGCGGCTCGGGGGGCTCCTCCTCCGACGCCGGCGACGGCACGATCCACGTGCTGGTCTACGGTGACGCGGGCAACAAGGTCGAGAAGCAGATCGTCGAGACGTTCAACCGGACGTCCAAGGTCAAGGCGGTACTCGACACCGTCCCCGGCGCGGACTACCAGCAGAAGCTCCAGACCGTGATCAACACCTCGCGGGCCCCCGACGTCTTCTTCAACTGGGGCGGCGGCTCCATCCAGCCGTTCGTCAAGGCGGGCCTGCTGCTACCGCTGGACGACTTCATCGCCAAGGACCAGGGACTGAAGGACAACTTCCTGCCCGCGGTCTTCAACTCGGCGGTGGTGGACGGCAAGCCGTACGGAGTGCCGATGCGCGGCACCCAGCCGGTGCTGCTGTTCCACAACAAGAAGGTGCTCGCGGATGCCGGGCTCACCCCGCCGAAGACCTGGGACGAACTGGTCACCGCCGCCAGGACCTTGAAGGCCAAGGGCATCACCCCGATCGCGCTCGGCGGGGGCGACCAGTGGCCCACCCTGATGTGGTTCGAGTACCTCTACGACCGGATCGCCGGCCCCGGCCTGTTCCAGCGCGCGCTCGGCGGCGACCGGGAGGCCTGGGCGAGCGAGGACAGCCGAAAGGCACTGGACACCCTCAAGCAGCTGGTCGACGCCGGGGCCTTCGGAAGCAACTACGACTCCGTGAAGTTCACCGACGGCGGCTCACCGGCGCTGGTCGCCAAGGGCAAGGCCGCCTTCGAGCTGATGGGCTCCTGGTACTACTCCACCCAGCAGGACGCCAACCCCGACTTCGCCAAGACCGGCCTCGGCTACACCGGTTTCCCGGCCCTGAGCGGCGGCAAGGGCGACCCGGCCGACGTCGTCGGCAACACCAACAACTTCTACTCCGTACTCAAGAAGACCAAGCACCCGGAGGCCGCCGCGGCCTTCCTCAAACTGATGTACTCCGACGAGTTCGTGAAGGCCCAACTGGCCATCGGCAACCTGCCGACCACCACCAGCACCGCCGACTTCTTCGACCTCTCGGCCAGCCCCGGGTACTCCAAGGACCAGTACCAGCTGGTCAAGGCCGCCCCCTCCTTCCAGCTCTCCTGGGACCAGGCCTACCCGCCGAGCGCCATGACCCCCATGCACACCGCCGTCCAGCAGTTCTTCGACGGCAGGCTCGACGCCGACGGCTTCATCAAGGCCATGCAGGCCTTGCCGACCTCATGACGCGCGGTGCGCGGCCCGGCGCGGAGGCGACCCGCCCGGGCTTCGTCTGGGCGCTCCCCGCGGCGGTGTTCTTCCTGTTGTTCGCGCTCACACCGCTGCTGCTGGTCGTCGTGCTCTCCTTCACCAGCTGGGACGGCGTCGGCGAACCGCGCTTCAACGGCCTGGACAACTGGACCGCCCTGTTCCACGACCCGGTGATGCTCCAGTCCGTCTGGACCACCCTGTTGCTCACCGCCCTCGGCGTGGTGACCCAGACGCCGATCAGCATCCTGCTCGGTGTCTGGGCCGCCGGGCAGCAGCGCAACCGCGCCGTGCTCTCGGCGATCTACTTCGTGCCGCTGCTGCTCTCGGCGACCGCCGTCGCGGTGGTGTGGCGAGCCGTCCTCGACCCCAACTTCGGCGTACCGGCCCAGCTCACCTGGCTGTTCGGCGACGGCAACCTGCTCGGCAGCAGGAGCGGGGCGATCGGGGTGCTGACCTTCGTCGGCGTGTGGCAGTTCACCCCGCTGCACGCGCTGATCTACCAGGGCGGCGCCCGGGCCATCCCCCAGGTGCTCTACCAGGCCGCCGCCGTCGACGGTGCGGGCCGGGTACGGCAGTTCCTCCACGTCACCCTGCCGCAGCTGCGCAACACGATCATCACCTCGGTGATCCTCATGGTGGTCGGCGGCCTGACCACCTTCGACACGGTGCTGATCCTCACCCAGGGCGGCCCCGGCACGGACACCACCGTCACCGCCTACTACATGTACCAAAAGGCTTTCAAGGGCTTCGACTTCGGCACGGGCTCGGCCATCGCACTGGTCCTCGTGGTGGTCGCCACCCTGATCTCGCTCGCGGTCGTCCGGCTCTCCGGCTACGACCGGATGCGCGGCACCACGGAGGGCCTGTGATGCGACGACGCCCCAACGTCCTGGCCGGGTTCGGCTCCCTGGTGTGGCTGGTGCTGGTCGGCCTGCCGCTGTACGTGCTGCTGATCGCCACCTTCCGCACCCGCGCCGACTACTCCACCGAGGGCCCGCTCAAGCCGCCCGCGCAGTGGACCCTGCAGAACTACCTGACCGACCTCTCGACCGGCTTTGGCCAGGACTTCCTCAACACCCTGACCGTCACCGCCGGCGTGATCGCCATCGTGCTGCTGGTCGTCCCGCCGCTCGCCTACGCCATCGTGCGCGCCCGCGGCCGGGCGACCGGCTGGGTGTTCCGGCTGTTTCTGCTCGGGCTTGCGATCCCCGCCCAGGCGGTGATCGTGCCGATGTTCTACGTCATCAGCAAGACCGGCCTGTACGACCACCTGATCGGCATCATCCTCCCGACCGCGGCCTTCTGCCTGCCGGTCTGCACCCTGGTGCTGACCGGTGCGATGCGCGACATCGGCCCCGAGCTGTACGAGGCGATGGCCATGGACGGCGCGTCCCCTGCACGGGTGTTCCGCCAGTTGGTGCTCCCGCTGTCCAAGGGCGGACTGTCCTCGATCACGGTCTTCGCCGCCCTCCAGGCCTGGAACGGCTTCCTCTTCCCGCTGATCCTCACCCAGTCCGACTCCACCAAGGTCATCACCCTCGGCCTGTACGACTTCCAGACCGAGCACGGCGTGGACGTGCCCGGACTGCTCAGCGCCGTGGTGCTCTCCATGCTCCCCGTCTTCATCGTCTACCTGTTCGCCCGCCGCGCCCTGGTCCAGGGCCTGACGGGGGTCGGAGGAAAGTGAACGACCACCGCAACCCCGAGCCCGCACCCGCGTGGCGGGACACCTCGCTCACCCCGGAGGCCAGGGCCGACGCCCTGATCGCCGCGATGACCCTGCGGGAGAAGACCGCCCAACTGGTCGGCGTCTGGGTCGGCGCCGACGCCGACGGCGAGGAAGTCGCCCCCCACCAGCACGAGATGGAGCCGCCACCCGACCTCGACACCCTCCTGCCCTACGGGCTCGGCCAGCTGACCCGGCCGTTCGGCACCGTTCCGGTCGACCCGGCGATCGGTGCGCTCTCGCTGCTGCGCACCCAGCAGCGGATCGCCGCCGCCAACCGCTTCGGCATCCCGGCCCTGGCCCACGAGGAGTGCCTGGCCGGCTTCGCCGCCTGGGGAGCCACGGCGTACCCCGTACCGCTGTCCTGGGGCGCCGCCTTCAACCCGGAGCTGGTCCGGACGATGGCCGCCGCCATCGGCCGCGACCTGCGGGCCGTCGGCGTGCACCAGGGCCTCGCGCCGGTGCTCGACGTGGTCCGCGACGCCCGCTGGGGCCGGGTCGAGGAGACGATCGGCGAGGACCCGTACCTGGTCGGCACCGTCGCCACCGCCTACGTCCAGGGCCTGGAGTCGGCCGGGATCGTCGCCACCCTCAAGCACTTCGCCGGGTACTCCGCCTCCCGCACCGGGCGCAACCTCGCCCCCGTCTCGATGGGCCCGCGCGAGCGCGCCGACGTCATCCTGCCGCCCTTCGAGATGGCCGTCCGCGAAGGCCGCCCCCGCTCGGTCATGCACGCCTACACCGACACCGACGGCCTCCCCTCCGCCGCCGACCAGGACCTGCTCACCGGACTGCTCCGGGACACCTGGGGCTTCACCGGAACGGTCGTCGCCGACTACTTCGGCATCGCCTTCCTCAAGACGCTGCACGGCGTGGCCGACGACTGGTCCGACGCCGCCGCCCTGGCGCTGGAGAGCGGGGTCGACGTCGAGCTGCCGACCGTCAACACCTTCGGACCGCCCCTGTTCGACGCGGTCGTGGCGGGAGGCGTCCCGGAGCGGCTGATCGACCGGGCGCTGCGCCGCGTCCTCGTCCAGAAGGCCGAACTCGGGCTGCTGGACGCCGACTGGACCCCCGTACCGGGCGCCCTCGCCGACATGGACCTGAGCGAGCCGCGGGCGCTGCGCGGCCTGATCGACCTGGACCGGCCCGCCAACCGCGCGCTCGCCGCCGAACTCGCCGAGCAGGCTGTGGTGCTGTTGCGCAACGACGGCCTGCTGCCGCTGCGCGAGCCCACCCGGATCGCGCTGATCGGCCCGAACGCCGACGAACCCACCGCGGTCCTCGGCTGCTACTCCTTCCCCGTGCACGTCGGCAGCCAGCACCCCGATACCCCGCTCGGCATCGAACTCCCCACCCTGCGCGAGGCGCTGGCGGCCGAGTTCCCCGGCAGCGAGCTGCGCACGGTGCGCGGCGTGACGGTCGACGGCGAGGACACCGCAGGCATCGTCGAAGCCGTGCGCGCCGCCGAGCGGGCCGACGTGGTGGTGCTCGCCCTCGGCGACCGGGCGGGGCTGTTCGGGCGCGGCACCAGCGGCGAGGGCTGCGACGCCGCCTCGCTCGAACTGCCCGGCAGACAGCGGCAGTTGCTGGAGGCGGTACTGGACACCGGGACGCCCGTGGTGGTCACCCTGCTGGCCGGGCGCCCCTACACGCTCGGCCGCGCCGTCACCGAGGCCGCCGGTATCGTCCAGTGCTTCTTCCCCGGCGAGGCCGGTACGGAGGCGCTCGCGGGCGTGCTCAGCGGGCGGGTCAACCCGTCCGGGCGGCTGCCCGTCTCCGTCCCCGCCCACCCCGGGGTCCAGCCCTCGACCTACCTGGCCGCGCGGCTGGCCCAGGCGGGTGAGGTCTCCAGCACCGATCCGACACCCGCCTTCGGCTTCGGACACGGGCTCGGCTACAGCGCGTTCACGTGGTCCGGCCTGGAGGTGGAGGTGGCCGAGACCGGCACCGAGGGCACGTTCCGGCTCGCCTTCGAACTGCGCAACACCAGCGCGCGGGCGGGCGTCGAGGTGGTGCAGCTCTACCTCCACGACCCGGTGGCCAGCGTCGTCCAGCCGGTGCAGCGGCTGATCGGCTACCGCCGGATCCCGCTGGACGCCGGAGCGGGCTGCCGGGTGGAGCTGACCCTCCCTGCCGACCTGGCCTCCTTCACCGGCCGTGACGGCCGGCGGATCGTCGAACCCGGCGCACTGGAACTGCGGATCTCCGCCTCCAGCACCGAGCCCCGCCTCACCGTGCCGCTGCGCCTCACCGGCCCGGTCCGCCCGCTCGGCCACACCCGCCGACTGCACCCGACCGTCACCGTCCACGACCTCCCACCGGCCGAGACCCCGTAACGGAGGAAGCTCCGCGAACCCGACCGGCTCTTCCCCGGCCTCGTCGGCCGCCGCAGGGGACGGCGGATGCTTCGGGGCCGGTCCCGCAACGGCGGCGGAGACCGGCCCCGAAGCCCTGTTCAGCCGCGGCTGCCGTCCAGCCCCATGAAGTGGACGGCGTAGGCGGCCATCGGCGTGCCCTGGATCGGCAGTTGGTGCCCGGCGCCGGCGATGCTGTACGTCTCGACCTGGGTGATGCCGGAGCGGTCGGCGTACCGGGCCCGGTTCCAGTTGGTGACAGGGGTGTCACTCGACGACGGGGTCTGGCGCACTCCGAGGACGTTCGTCCACTGCTTGGTCTCTTCGCCGAGATCGCGGTGGTTCAGGATGGGGTCGGCGGTGCCGTGCCACAACTGCACGCGGGGGCGCGGCCCGGTGTAGCCGGGATCGGCACGGCGCACCAGGTCGCCCCACTGCTGGGCGGTCATGGAGATCTGGCCCCCGGCGCAGGGACCGTTCCAGCCGCGCACGGTGCCCGTGTGGAAGCAGTGGTAGGGCACGCCCATGAACGCGGAGCCCGCCTTGAACACGTCCGGGTAGTCCGCGAGCATGACGTTCGTCATCATCCCTCCCGACGACTCGCCGGTGACGTACACGGCGTCGGGGTTCCCGCCGTAGTGCTGCTCGGCGTACGTGATCATCGACATCAGCCCGACCGGGTCACTGCCGCCGTTGCGCGTCAGCGCCTGGTCGGACGAGACGTCCCAGCAACTGCCGCCGGGGCTGGTCGAGGGGTAGACGACGACGAACCCGTACCGGTCGGCCAGCGCTCCGAAGTCGGTGCTGGAGTACAGGTAGGGCCCGGAGCCCTGGCAGCCGTGCAGTGCCAGCAGGATCGGCGGGTGCGCCTTGACGCTGTTCGGCACGTACACGTACATCTGCAGGTTGGTCGGGTTGTTGCCGAAGCCGGTGATCCGGGTCAACGAGGCGGCGCCGGCCTGGGGAGCGACGGACACGCTCACCCCGAACGCGGCGCCGATCGCCAGCAGTACGGCGAGCAGGCGGGACTTCAGGTACCGGGAACGCAGCATGGAACCTCTTCTCCACGGGCTGTCGACGCTGCATCAGTGACCGCTGCCCGTCAAGGAGTGGCCAAGGCCCCTTCGCGGCATCCCGGCGATACGGCCGGTGGGTTCGGTCCCGCCGGTGAAAGTTTCACGGTGACGGCGGCGCGGACGGCCTTCTTCCCCGCGACGGACGGCGCGGAGGGTCAGGTGCACCAGAAGAGGAACGGCTTGCAGGCCGGCGTTGCCGTTGCCGTGGGGGCGCCCGGGCTGGGCGAGTGCCGGGTGGGCGGCGTCGTGGTGGGCGTCGTGGGCTGGGGAGGGGTTGGTTCGGTCGGGGCGGCGTGTGACGGGGTGGCGGTCGTCCTGGACGCGCTGGGCCGGGTGCTGGTGACCGACGGCTGCGCCAGGGGGCTCGCTGCGCTCGGCGCGGCCGTCGCCGTCGTGGGAACGCTCACCGGCCCCCGGGTGGACGGCGTGGCCGTCGACGTGGACGCCGTCGTACTCCCCGACGGGAGCGGGGACGTCGCGCCATCGTCCTGGCCGAAGGCCACCACCGCGGTGGCCAGTCCGCCCGCCGCCACACCGAGCGCGGCCAGGGCGAGCCGGGCGCCGCGCCGCCGGGTCGTTCGCCGCCGGGCCCTCCGGGGTGCGGGAGCCGCGGTGGGCGGGTCCGCGACCTGGCGTTCGGGCTCCTGCTGGGGGAGCGCTTCTTTCGGCCTCCCACAGCCGGGGCAGGAGAGTGCGCCGTTGAGATGCCGTTGGCAGAGCGTGCAGTAACTCATTCGATCTTCCGTAGGTGCCCGCATGCCGCGACGGGTGATCTGCGGAGCCTACGCAGATCTGCCCCGCGTGCGACACCGGCCCGGCGCGAGGCTTCTGCGGAGATCACGTGTGGTTCGCGTGAGCACGACCTGGCGGGGCGCCCGCACCCGGGTGCTGCGGGCGAAGTGGCGCACGCCGTCCGTCCGAGTGGGTGAAACACCCGGGTCGGTCCGCCGTGCACCATCGGCGCGAACGGCATCCGGACGACGGCCTGCGCCGAATCCTGCGCTGCCGGTTCTTCGGCCGCTTTGAGTCGATACATGGGATGGATCCAGCCCCGGGTATCCCGGATGCGAGGAAGCCGATCAGTGAACAGCCAGGCTGGATAGGCCGGTTGGCGCGGGAGGGAGGTCGCCCTCTCTTCCAGGACATGGGACCACCTGCTACGTTGGCGCCGTGTCCCTGACTGACAAGGCAATCGCCCGAATCCGCCAGATGATCCGGGAGGGCGAGCTGCCCCCCGGGGCGAAGCTGCCCCCCGAGCAGCAGCTCGCGGCCGAGCTCGGCCTGTCCCGGAACCTGATGCGCGAGGCGGTCAAGGCGCTGGTCGTCGCCCGGGTCCTGGAGATCCGGCGCGGCGACGGGACGTATGTGACGAGCCTCGCCCCCGGTCTGCTGCTGGAAGGGCTCGGCGGAGCGGTCGAACTGCTGCAGGGGGACACCGTCCTGGAGCTCACCGAGGTGCGCCGGTTGTTCGAGCCGGCCGCCACCGCGCTGGCCGCCACCCGCAGTACCGACGAGGACCTCGCCGAGATCGAACGGCACCTGTCGGCCATGCGGGACGCGCAGGACGACGTCGAGCTGCTGACCTGCCACGACGCCGCCTTCCACCGGGCGGTCGTCCACGCCACCGGCAACGAGACCCTGGCCACGCTGCTGGAGCACGTCTCCGGACGCACCCTGCGGGCCCGGGTCTGGCGCGGACTCACCGACGCCGACGCGGCCAGGAGGACCATCGCCGAGCACGAGGCGATCTACCGGGCTCTGGTCGCCCGCGATCCCAACCTCGCCCAGGCCGCGGCCCTGATGCACGTCAACACCACCGAATGCTGGCTTCGCGAGCACCTGGCCGAGGGGGAGCAGACCCCCGGCGCGCCCCGGCGACAGCCGGACCACTCCCGTTCCTGACTCGCCGTCACCCCTCCGTAGCCATCGACGACCATCGACCGAGGAGCGATCGCCCATGAGAGTCGACGCGCACCACCACGTGTGGGAGTTGGGCCGGCGCCCGCAGGCCTGGCTGGACGGACCGGAGTCGGCAGCGATCCGGCGCGACTTCGGGACGGCCGACCTCGCCCCCCACGCCCGCGCGGCGGGCATCGACCGCACCGTGCTGGTGCAGGTCCTGCCGGACCTGGCGGAGACCCGGGAGTTCCTCGCCCTGGCCGCGGCCGAGCCGCTGATCGCCGGCGTGGTCGGCTGGGTGGACCTCACCGCGCCCGAAGCCGCCGACACCCTGGCCGAACTGCGGCAGGGGCCGGGCGGCGAACGGCTGGTGGGCGTGCGGCACCTCGTCCAGGGCGAAGCCGAACCGGCCTGGCTCGCCCGACCCGAGGTGCGGCGCGGACTGCGCGCGGTCGGCGCGGCCGGCCTCCGCTACGACCTGCTCGTCCTGCCCCACCAACTCCCCGCCGCCATCGATACCGTGCGCGCCCTGCCGGACCAGACGTTCGTCCTCGACCACCTCGCCAAGCCGCCGATCGCGCGCGGCGAACTCGAGCCCTGGGCCGGCCGACTGCGCGAGCTGGCCGGCGAGCCCAACGTCTTCTGCAAACTCTCCGGCCTGGTGACCGAAGCCCGCCGGGACGCCTGGTGCGTCGCCGATCTGCGCCCGTACGCCGACGCCGCCCTGGACGCCTTCGGGCCCGGGCGCATGATGTTCGGCTCCGACTGGCCGGTCTGTCTGCTGGCCGCCTCCTACGAGGAAGTAGTCGGTACCGCTGGTGAGTTGACGGAGAAACTGGATCCGCACGAGCGCGCTCAGGTCTTCGGCGGCACGGCGGCCCGGGCCTACGGGTTGGCTGAACCGGCCCCGTCCGGCCTCGGGGAGGAGCTGATATGAAGGTCCGCCTCGCCTACGGGGAGACCGGGCTCGACCCCGACATCGACCCGTCCGTCGAGGACGGCTTCGTCTCCGGCCGGGCTCAACCATGAACGGCGTGCCGCGGCCGAGGAGTTCTGACGTGCGGACACCCCCGTCCGGGCGGCGATCGCCACGGGAACGCCAGTACCGCCCCCTGACCGCCTTCTTCCGGCCCGTACTGACCCGCGACGGGCAGCGCACCGCCCACGACCGGATGGACACCGTGCTGACGCACACCCAGCAGCCCGCTGCGGAAACACTCTGGTACCGCCGCCCCGCCGACGGCTTCCTGGAGGCACTGCCGCTCGGCAACGGCCGCCTCGGCGCCATGACGTACGGGGGCGTGCACACCGAGCGGTTCGAGCTCAACGCGGACACCCTGTGGTCCGGCGGGCCGGGCCCCCGGGACCGGGCGGGTGCCGCCGACCACCTGCCCGCCCTGCGGGAGGCGGTGCTGCGCCACCGCGACCACGCCGGCGCCCAGGCGATCGCCGCCGCCCACTTCGCCGGCCCCGACACGGACGCGTACCAGCCGCTGGCCACCCTCCTGCTCACCTTCCCGTCCTGCGGCGAGGACGACGCCGCCGCCTACCGCCGCTCCCTGGACCTCGACGAGGCCGTGCACACGGTGTCGTTCACGGCGGGAGGGGTGCGGTACCGGCGGGAGAGCTTCGTCTCCGCCCCCGCGGGCGTGCTGGCCGTCCGCCTCAGCGCGGACACGCCCGGTGCCCTCTCCTTCCGCGCGAGCTTCACGACGCCCCACCCGGCTGCGGCCCGGACCACCGAACCCGGTAGCGCCACCCTGTCGGTCCACGGACGTGCCCCGGTGCGCGTCGCTTCCTGGCGCGGAGGGTCGACGGTGCACCGCGAGGACGAGGGTACGGGGTTCGCGGCCGCCGTCAGCGTGCGGACGGTAAGCGGGAGCATCGGCGCCCTCGACGGCGGGATCGAGGTCACCGGAGCCGACGAGGCGGTGCTGCTGGTCGCAGTCGGCACCGGGTACCGCGACTGGCGTCGTCGGCCGGACGGCCCCGAGACGGCGCTCGCCGAGGCCCACCGGTGGCTGGACGAGGCCGGGGGACGGCGATTCGACCAGCTGCGCGCCGCCCACACGGCCGACCACCAGCGGCTCTTCAGGGCAGCCGGACTCCGGCTCCACGACCGGGCGGCCCGGGCGGCAGCGGAGCGCCCGACCGACGAGCGCCTCACCGCCGCGAACGCGGGCGACGCGGACCCCGGGCTCGCGGCCCTGCTCTTCGCCTATGGCCGCTACCTGCTGATCGCCTCCTCGCGGCCCGGCACCCAGCCCGCCAACCTCCAGGGCATCTGGAACAACGACGTCACCCCGCCGTGGAACTCCGACTGGACGTCGAACATCAACCTCCAGATGAACTACTGGCCGGCCGAGACCACCGGCCTGGGCGAGTGCCACGCGCCGCTGTTCGATCTCGTCGCCGACCTCGCCGAAGCCGGGCGCTCCACCGCGCGGACGTACTACGACGCCCCGGGCTGGTGCTGCCACCACAACGTCGACCTCTGGCGCGCCACCAACCCCGTACAGGGGGAACCGGTCTGGGCCCACTGGCCCATGGCCGGCCCGTGGCTGGCCGCCCACCTGTGGGACCACCACCTGTTCCACGGCGACCGCGCCTTCCTCGCCGACCGCGCCTACCCCGTGATGCGCGAGGCGGCCCGCTTCCTCACCCACCTGCTGGTCGAGGACGCCGACGGCACGCTGGTGACCTGCCCGTCCACCTCGCCCGAGCACCACTTCCGCCTCCCCGACGGCACCCTGGCGGCCGTCGACGCCGGTTGCGCCCTGGACTACTGGCTCACCGCCGAACTGCTCGACAACACCGTCACGGCCGCCCGCGAGCTGGGCGTCGACCACGGCCTGGCGCAGGAACTGGCCGGCGTCCATGCCCGGCTGCGGCCCCCGGCCCTCGCCGCCGACGGGCGCCTGCTGGAATGGCGGGACGACCCCCCCGAGGAGGACCCGGGCCACCGCCACCTCTCCCACCTCTACGGCCTCTACCCGGGCAGCGCCGTCGACCCGCTCGGCGACGACACCCTGCTGGACCCGGCCCGCCGCGCCCTGCACCGCCGCCTGCAACACGGCGGGGGCGGCACCGGCTGGAGCCTCGCCTGGGTCGCCGCGCTCGCCGCCCGCCTGGGCGACGGCGCTCTCGCCGGGCACGCCGTCGAGCGCCTGCTCGCCACCTCGATCGCCCCCAACCTCCTCGACCTGCACCCGCCCCGGCTCTTCCAGATCGACGGCAACCTCGGCATCACCGCCGCCATCGCCGAGTCGCTGCTGCAGAGCCACAACGGCATCCTGCGGCTGCTGCCCGCACTGCCGCCGTCCTGGCCGGACGGCGACGTCCGCGGCCTGCGTGCTCGGGGCGGGCTCACGGTCGGCCTGAGCTGGCGCCGGGGCATGCTGACCGGAGCGGAACTGCGCGCCGCCCGGGACACCACGGTCGACCTGTACCTGCCCGAGCGCGGGGGCCTTCCCGTCGTGACCGATGAGGAGGGCAACCTGGCCGCGGGGGTTGAGGTGGCCGCGGTTGCGGGCGACGCGCGGCGTCTGCGGCTGCGTCTGGCGGCAGGCAGCCGCCACCGGCTCAGCTATCCGGGGCCGGACGTCGGCCACTGACCTGCCGGTACGTCACGGGTGATGGTGCGGCGGGGGCGGAAGGGTGTCGGTGCCGGGGGCGGGCTCCGGCCAGACCAGCAGCACGGGGCAGGGGGCGTGGTCGACGACGAAGCGGGTGGCGGGGCCGAGGCTGTGCGGCCCGAGACGGGTACGGTCGCCGTCGCGGGCGAGGACGAGCAGATCGGCCCCGTCCGCCGCGGTCAGGACCTCGTGCTCGGTACGGCCGGTGCGCTCCAGGCGGGCGCAGGGCCGGCCGAGGCGCTCGGCGGCGTCGTCGAGGAGGTGCCGGGCCGAGGCCGCCGCGAGGGCCTCCACCCGGTTGCCGGGGTCCCGCTCGCGGCGGCCGCGGCCGAGTAGGCCGGCGAACGCTCCGTGCGCGACGCCGGACACCTCCTGGCCGCTGACGTGGAGCAGGAGGATCTCCGCGTCCTGTGGCGCGTGGGCGCGGGCGGCGTCGACGCAGGCGGGCCAGGTGCCCTCGGTGATCCAGACGACGACCGTCACGGCGGTCAGCCTCCTCACGCTCCGATGACTTGCAGGGACCCCCACAGTGCCACCACGGCCAGCGTCAGGGCAGCGGGCACGACGAGCAGTCCGAGCCGGGTGAACTCGCCCAGCCCGATGTCGGTGTCGTGCTCGCGGACGATGCGCCGCCACAGCAGGGTGGCCAGGGAACCGGCGTAGGTCAGGTTGGGGCCGATGTTCACCCCCAGCAGCACGGCCAGGACGGCGCCGGAACCGGACGGGACGGCCAGCGGGAGCAGGACGAGGGTCGCGGGCAGGTTGTTGATGACGTTCGCCAGCACGGCCGCCAGCGCCGCGGTGCCGAGCAGGGCGGGCAGCGAGGTGCCGTGGGGGAGCAGGTGCCCGAGCCCCGAGGCCAGCCCGTTGTCGACCACCGCCCGCACCACCACGCCGAGGGCGAGGACGAAGGCCAGGAACGGCACGGCGGCCGAGCGGACGATCGCCGCCGGGGTGGTGCGCCGCTGGGCCAGGGCCCGGCCCGCCAGTACCAGCGCGCCCGCCAGCGCCGCCCAGGCCGGGTCCACCCCGAGCGCGGAGGTCAGCACGAAGCCGCCGAGCGTGCCGGCCACCGTGACCAGGGCGAACAGCGGCAGCTCCGGCGCCGCCGACGCGGCCGGGGCCGGCGCGCCCGCGTGCAGGTCGGCGGCGAAGAACCGGCGCAGCACCAGGTACTCGACTGCGATGGCCGCCAGCCACGGCAGCACCATCAGCGCGGCGAACCGGGTGAAACTCAGCCCGCTGGCGGCGAAGGCCAGCAGATTGGTGAGGTTGGAGACCGGCAGCAGCAGCGAGGCGGTGTTCGACAGGTGGGTGCAGGCGTACAGGTGCGGCTTGGGCCGGGCGCCGAGCCGGGCCGCCGTGGCGAACACCACCGGCGTCAGCAGCACCACGGTGGCGTCCAGACTGAGCACGGCCGTGATCACCGACGCGACCACGAACACCTGCGCCAGCAGCCGCTGCGGACTACCGGCGGAGGCGCGCGCCATCCAGGCCCCGCAGGCCTGGAACAGCCCCTCGTCGTCGCACAGTTTGGCCAGCACCAGCACGGCCGCCAGGAACCCGACCACCGGCCCCAGCCGTCCGGTCTCGGCCAGCGCGTGGTCGAGCGGGATCGCACCGGTGCCGACCACCAGTCCCGCGGCGGGGACGGCGACCACCGCCTCCGGCCAGCCCCACGGCCGCACCACCGCACAGACCAGCACCAGAACCAGCAGCCCCACGGACAGGGCCTCGGCGAACGACGTACTCAGGGTCTTGCTCCTCGCAGGCGGCGGTGACGGTGCCCCCATCGAACCAGAGCCTTCCGGAACGCGGCACATCAGTTCAGCCCGACCATCAGTTGGGGCATGGCCAGGCGGCCCACGCGGCCGGCACGAAGGCGGTGCGGGGTACCGGCGCGGTGGGCGAGGGTCTGGGGTCTACTCCTGCGAGGCGGGTGGCTGCGCCTGCGCTTCGATCACCAGCCCGTGGCCGGGGTGGTTGGCCAGGTGCGGGGCGGCCAGGCCGACGTGGGCCAGGTACCGGCCGGTCACGGTGAGCGGGGTCGTCCGCCGTGCCCAGGCCGGCCACATGTGCTCGGGGGACGAGAGTTCGGGGCGCACGCGCAAGGCGTAGCGGGTCGCGGGCTCCAGGCCCGGGAGACGTACGGGCGCGCCGTTCTCGGCGACTGAGGTCTCCAGCTGGACGTAGGCGAAGGCGGCGTGGGTCCGGTCCCGGGAGACGACGCCGTGGACCCACGCGGCCGGGTCGGGGTGGTCGGTGCGGACGACGTCGCCGCCGTGGAGCAGCGGCCGCAGCTGCTTGTAGGCGCCGACCCACGCGGTGAGCGCGCTGAGGTCGTCCTGCGACCAGCGCGAGATGTCGGACTCGATGCCGGCATGGCCGAACAGGGCGGTGGCGCAGCGGAAGGCGAGTGTGGTGTCGCGGTGGCTGATGTGGGCGGGGGCGGAGCCGACGTGGGAGCCGATCAGCTCGTAGGGCAGGAGCAGGCCGGTCCAGCGCTGGATGGCCTGGCGTTCGATCGGGTCGATGTTGTCCGACCCCCAGATCCGGTCGGTGCGCTCCAGGATGCCGAGGTCGGCGCGGGCCCCGCCGGAGGAGCAGGACTCGATCTCCAGCCCGGGGTGGCGGCCGCGCAGTTCGTCCAGGAGCCGGTAGACCGCCGTCGTCTGCGCGTGCACGCCGGGTCGGCCGTCGTGGACGGCATCGGCGAGGTCGCGGTTGTGGTCCCACTTGAGGTAGTCGATGCCCACCTCGCTGATCAGGGTGCTGATCCGCTCCAACAGGTAGGCGTAGGCGCCGGGGTGCGCGACGTCCAGGACATGCTGGTTGCGCTGCTCGTACGGGAGGCGCTCGGGATCGGCGAGGAACCAGCCGGGGTGGGCGCGGGCCAGGTCGGAGTCGGGGTTGACCATCTCGGGCTCGAACCAGAGACCGAACTGCATGCCGAGCCCGTGGACGTGCTCGGCGAGCGGGCGGAGTCCGTCGGGCCACACCTTCTCGTCGACGTACCAGTCGCCGAGGCCGGCCCGGTCGTGGCGGCGGTGCCGGAACCAGCCGTCGTCCACGACGAACCGCTCCACGCCGACCGTCGCCGCGGTGTGCGCGAGGGAGCGCAACCGCTCGGGGTCGTGGTCGAAGTAGACCGCCTCCCAGATGTTCAAGGTGACCGGCCGGGCGGTGGCCGGGTGCCGGGGCCGGGCTCGGAGCATGTCGTGGAATCCGCGGCTGATCCCGTCCAGACCCGTGTCGGAGGTCGCGAAGTACACCCACGGGGTCTGGTAGGACTCGCCCTGCGCCAGCCGGATCTCACCCGCGTCCAGGAGTTCGCCGCCACCGAGGACCGTCGTCCCGTCGGCCAGCCGCTCCGCGTACTGGACGTGGTTGCCGCTCCAGGCGGAGTGCACGCCCCAGACCTGGCCGTGACGGAAGCCGAAGCCCTCGGTGCCGGCGAGCAGCAGCCCGGCATCGAAGCCGGTGCGGCCACGGCGGCTCTCCCTCGACCACACGCCCTGCCGCAGCGGGGCGCGCTGCGGGGAGCGCTCACGGGCCCAGCGGCCGGCGAAGTCCAGCAGCTCCGCGGCGTGCGCGGGTACCGGCAGCACGCACGCCAGCGCGTCCAGTGTGTAGGCGTCCGCGGCCGTGTTGGTCAGGGCATGGCGTAGCCGCACCACACCGTGCGCCGTCATCTGCAATTCGGTGTCCAGCGCGAGCCCCGCGCCACGGTCCAGGGCCCGTACGTGGACGGAGCCGCCCCTGCCGTCCTGGGCGCGCACACTGACCGGTTCGGCGAGCTCGAAACGCGGGGGGCGGACCCGGCCGTCGCGGTGCCCGGCCAGGGCCGGCCGTCCGAACCAGCCCTGCCCCTGGGAGGGCATCAGGCTCCCGGCCTGGTGGCGCGGTGCCCGGCCCATGGCGTCGAGCACCTGCGCGGCGTCGCCGGCACGGTAGCCGGGATCGACGCCCCAATGCAGCACCCGGGGAATGTCGGCTCCGGTGATGTCGAGCGCGAGGGCCGCGTCACCGGCCGACAGCACGACGAGGTTCGACTCAGTCATTCCGTCCTCGTTCAGGGGGTGGGTCCTGGTCAAGTGCCCGGCGGGCGCCGAGCCGCGCCCCGGGCAGTACGGCAGCCGGGGGACACGGGGGTTGATGCGGTCACCGTAGCGGTCAACGAGCCGTGCCGTGCCTTGCTCGCACAGGGTTGTCCACCTTTTGGCCAGTGTTATGTGAACGCTAACAAGTTGCCCCTGTCTGACGCATTGGCCAATGCCGGTTCCCCGTGTGGGCAAGTCGACTCCAGGCCTGGCCGACAGAGTGCACTCGTAGAGATAGCACGTCCGCCCTTGCGCTGAACATCCCATGGATAGGACGACCGGAACATTTGGCATGCGTGTTCCTGTCGAGCGTCCAGGGGTCGTCGCCGCCGCGACTGCGGATCTCACGCTCAGTACGACGACGGCGCTCGCGGCTCCGTCGTCGTACTGACGCCGAGTTGGGGATCTACTTCCACCGGGGTGCGTTCCTGATGGCCCGTGACAGCGGCGACGAGCGCCTCACCGCTCGGCTGCCCGCGCTGCTGGAGCGCGTCCTCGTCACCTACGACCCCGCCCAGCCCTTCGGTTTCCGTCATGACCGCCCGTCCGGCGTCGACGTGCCGCGCCCCGCGCCGCACCGAGCCGGCTTCCTCTGGAGTTCTCCCACGTCCGGCACAGGACCCGGGCGGTCCCGGTCGGGTCGGTCGGCCGCGTTGCTCCACCTTCTTCCGCAGGCTCCACTCACGGACCTCCTTGGTCGCCTGGTCGAGGGTCCGCAGCACACGGTTGGCCGGGGGCGTACGCAAGCCGACTGCTCGTCAGTAGCGCCAGCGGACGGCGTCGATGACCTCCGCATCGGTGTGCATCGCGAACAGCTCCGCCTCCGCCCGCCGGACGGCCAGCACGGTCTCATACAGCTCGGGGCCGAGTGCCTGCCGCAGGACGGCGGACTTCTCGTACGCGTCGATCGCCTCCGGCAGGCTCGCCGGGAGGCGTTCGGCGTCGCCGAGGCCGGCGGGGTCGTTCGGGGTCTCGGGCGGGAGGGGCAGGCCGGCGTCCAGGCCCGCGAGTCCGGCGGCCAGCACGCCGCCGATCGCCAGGTAGGGGTTGGCGGCGGCGTCGAAGCACTTGAGCTCGGCGTTGGCCTGCCCGGCGGCGGAGCCGGTGATCAGGCGCAGCGCCGCCTCACGGTTCTCCAGGCCCCAGCAGCGGTAGGCCCCGGCGAAGTGGGAGGGGACCAGCCGCAGGTAGGAGGCGACGCTGGGCGCGCCGAGGGCGAGCAGGGCGGGCAGTTCGGCCAGTACGCCGGCGAGGAACTGCTCGGCCTCTGGGTGCAGCCCGTGGCGGCCGGGGCCGCCGTGCCCGAGGTTCCGGCCCTGTCGCCAGAGGCTGAGGTGCAGGTGTCCGCCGTTGCCGACCGAGCCCTCGGTGAAGAGGGGCGTGTACGAGACCCGCAGGCCGTGCCGGGCGGAGACGGCCCGGATGGTGTGACGCACCAGCATCGTGGTGTCGGCCGCCTCGACCGGCCCCTCGGCGGCGACCGAGACCTCGAACTGCCCGGCGGCGTACTCGGGATGGACCTGGAGCACGGCCAGCCCCTGGTCCGTGAGGGCGCGCAGCACCGCCCGCAGGTAGTCGGAGTGCTCGATGAAGCGGGCCATCCCGTACCCGGGCCCGACCGTCGCGGGGTCCCCGGCGGCATCGGCCACCACCCACTCGACCTCGATCCCGGCTCGCACCGAAAGCCCGCGCTGCTCCAGGGCCTTGGTGGCCTGGCGGGCGAAGTGACGCTGGCAGCCCGGGTGCGGGGTGCCGTCCTGGGTGTAGCGGTCGGCCGGGGCCCAGGCCCAGCCGGGCTGGGCGGCGAGCGGGGTGAGCCGGTCGCCGCCCCCCGACCGCACAGGTCGCCGTGCACGCATCCACCGCGCCCCGCCCCGAGCCGCACGACCACGCCGTCCTGCGCGCCGCGCTCGCCGCCGCCACCGAGGACACCGTCATCTACGACCTGGACGGCATCGGCCGCCAGTACGCCGCCCTGTGTGTCGAACTGCCAGACGTCGCCGTCCGGTTCGCGATGAAGGCCTGCCCGGTCGACGAGGTGCTCGACCACCTCGCCCGGCTCGGCTCCGGCTTCGACGCGGCCAGCCCACAGGAGATCGCCCAGGCGCTGCGCACCGGCGTCGCCCCCGAACTGATCCACTACGGCAACACCATCAAGTCCGACCGCAACATCGCCGAGGCCTACCGCCTCGTCGTGCGCGACTTCGCCACCGACAGCCTGGAGGACGTCGCCGCTATCGCCGAACACGCCCCCGGCTCCCGGGTGTTCTGCCGCATCGCGACCACCGGCGAGGGCGCCCTGTGGGGCCTGAGCCACAAATTCGGCTGCTCGCCCGAGGACGCCCTGCGGGTGCTCGGCGCCGCCCGCGCCGCCAGGCTGGTGCCCTCCGGCCTGTCCGTCCACGTCGGCTCCCAGCAGATGACCACCGAGGCCTGGGTCGCGGCGATCGACTCGCTGGCCGCCGTCCTGGAGGCGCTCAACCGGTGTGGCATCGTGCCGGACCGGATCAACCTCGGCGGCGGACTGCCCGCCCCTAGGGTGCTCGACCGGCACGGCCGCCCGCTCGAACCACCGCTGGACAAGATGTTCACGGTGCTCCGCGAGGGCATGGAACGGCTGCGCGCCGTCAACGCCGCCCCGCTGGACTTCCTGCTCGAACCCGGGCGCCACCTGGTCGCCGACCACGGCGCGATCCGCGCCCACGTCGCCCGGCTCACCTCCCGTCACCGTCTCGACGGAGCCTTGCGTTGTGCCGGGCGGATAGGGGAAGGACACTGGCAGTGGCCGGTTTTCGAGCGCCTTTGCGGAGGACCGATGCGCCGGAACGGACGGGTCGCGGACTCCTTGCTCGCGTTGCTGAGCCGGGACTGGCTGGGGGTGCCGGTCGCGCTGCTGGTGGTGGCGGTGGGTGGCGGGCTGGTCGGGGCGGGGGCGGCATGGGCGGTGGCGTTCGGTGGCCTGGTGATGGCCGTCGGTGTGCTGCTGGGGGCGGGAGCCGTTCGGCACCTGGTGCTGGTGGCCCGGGAGGCACGGGTGAATCCGCCGCCGGGGCGGCTGGTGGACGTGGGCGGCCACCGGATGCACGTCCTGGGCGAGGGGGAGACCGGGGGCGGGCCGACGGTGGTCTGGATGCCCGGCGGGCACGCCCCTGGTGAGGAGTTCCGCGAGCTGCACACGATGATGTCGGCCCGGGCCCGGTCGGTGCTGGTCGACCGGCTCGGGACGGGCTGGAGCGATGTCGGGCCCTTCCCGCGGACGACGGCGGTCGAGGCGGAGGAGCTGCCGGCCGCGCTGGAGGCGGCGGGGGAGCGGGCCCCGTTCGTGTTCGTCGGTCATTCCTTCGGCGGATTACTGGTCGCGAACGTGGCCAGGCGCCGGCCGGAGCTGGTGGCCGGCCTCGTGCTGCTGGATCCGACGCCCCTGGAGGTCATCGCCTTCGCACCGCCCAACCGGCAGCTCGCGGGGATGCGTCGAGGCTTCCTGCTGACGGCGGTGCGGCAGCTGTTCGGTGCGCACCGCGGCCGCGGCGGGCGGACCGGGCAGGGCTGCGCCGCCGCGTCGATCTTCGCGGAGCTGTCGCCGTCCGGGTTGGCCAGGGTGGGCTGGGAGACCGTGGTGTACGACGGGGACCTCGGAAACCTGCCACTGATGCTGGTGATACCCCGGGATCTCATCGGCGGTGAGGCGGTGCTGGCCGGGGCCCGGGGCGCGGCAGAGGCCGAGCGGATCAGCGGCTTCTATCTCAGGAGCAGGGTCCGGTACCTGGCGGCGTCGACGGCGTCCCGGCTGGTGCACACGCCGGAGGGGACGGGCCACGACTTCCCGCGCGAGGCGCCCGAGTTCGTGGTCGGCGTGGTCGGGGACCTGCTGCGGGAGCTGCGTGTGATCAGCCCATGACCGTCCGCGCGGAGTCCGCCCGGACCTGGCGCCGTCGGGAGAAGGAGCCCAGGTCCACGACGTTGCCGGTGTGGTCGCAGCGGTAGCGGACCGGGTCGCCGTCGTGGTCGTGGCCGGCCTCGACCAGGTCGATCAGGGCCGCGAGGAAGCGGCCGACCAGCGGGGCATTCTTGAACTGGTTGCCGCTGGTGCCCATGGCGACGTAGTAGCCGTCGAGATCGGTGCGGTCGTAGATCGGGGTCCAGTCGTCCGCGACGTCGTACACCCCGGCGGTCCCGAGGGGCCGGTTGGGCACTCCGATCGCGGGGAAGCGGCGGGCCGCCCTGGTCACCTGGGCCCGGAAGCGCCGGGCGGTGGGGCGGGGGTCGGCGGCGTCCGGGTCGTCGATCCACTCCGGCGGGTCGCAGTCCGGCTGGGTGCCGCCGATCAGGAGGTGGCCGCCGGGGGCCGCCCGCAGGTAGGTGCCGAGGTCGAGGTCGGCAACCACGGGCGCGTACCCGCCGGGCGCGGGGACCAGGTGGACCTCCTCGCGCAGCGGGCGCACGCCGACGGTGAAGTCGCTCCCGACGCCTGCCAGCCGGTTGAGGCCGCCCGACCACGGGCCGGCGGCGTTGACGACGACCGGTGCGGCGATCCGGGTGCCGTCGGCCAGGCGGACGCCCGTCACCCGGTCGGCGGACCGATCGACGGCGGCCACGGCCCGGTGGAACAGGAAGCGGGCGCCGAGCTCGCCCGCCGCGTCGGCGAGGTTCTGGGCGGCGAGCTGCGGGTCGTCGACGAACCCGGCGTCCGGGGTGAAGAGCGCGCCGAGCTCGCCGGTCGGGTCGGCGAAGAAGGCGTCGTCGTCCACCGGCTTCGGCGGCCAGTACCGCCCGGGATCGATCCCCGGCAGGTGCCGGCGCAGCGCGGCGGCGTCCCACCGCTCGTACGGGACGCCCGCGCGGTCGAACAGGGCGGTGACCTCGGAGGGCGCGGCCACCGGGGAGTCGAGCAGGACGGCGCCGGTGCGCTGGAAGGACGCGAGCGGGCCGCGGCCGGCGAGCCGCAGGTGCTCGGGCCAGTCCGTCCACAGGTGCCGGGACTCCCAGGCCGTGGCGACGCCGTCGAAGGTGGAGTAGTTGAACCGGACGATCGCGCTGGAGGCGCCGGTGGAGCCGTGGCCGGGGGCACCCGCCTTGTCCACGACGACCACCTGCCGTCCGGTGCGGGCGAGTTCGAGGGCGACGGCCGAGCCGATCACCCCGGCTCCGACCACCACCGCATCGGGTGGGGGTGCGGTCATGACGATTCCTCCTCGGGCGGGCGGGTGCGCAGGCGCGGCACGGAGTCGAGCAACTCCCTGGTGTACGGGTGCTGCGGGGCGCGCAGCAGCGTCTCGGTGGCGGCGGTCTCGACGATCCGGCCGTGCCGCATGACGGCCACCGAGTCGGAGACATGGCAGACGGCGGGCAGGTTGTGGCCGATGAACAGCATCGACAGGCCCAGCCGCCGCTGGAGTTCGCGGATCGTGTTGAGCACGGCCGCCTGCACCGAGACGTCGAGGGCCGAGGTGATCTCGTCGGCGATCAGCAGGCCCGGGCCGACGGCCAGGGCACGGGCGATGGCGACCCGCTGGCGCTGGCCGCCGGACAGCTGCCGCGGCAGCCGGTCCGCGTACCGGGTGTCCAGGCCGACGAGGCCGAGCAGGCCGGTGACGCGCTCGGTACGGGCCGGCCGGTCGAGCCGGTCGAACGCGGTGGCCGCCTCGACCAGGGTCTGGCGGACCGTCATCCTCGGGTCCAGCGCGGTGTCCGGGTCCTGGAGGACGACCTGGACCAGCCGGCCGAGCCGGCGCCGGTCGCGGACGGTGCGGACCCGGACCTCCCGGCCGTCGAGCAGGACCCGGCCAGCGTGCACGGGCGTGAGACCGACGACGGCGCGGGCCAGGCTGGACTTGCCCGAGCCGGACTCGCCGACCAGCCCGAGCGTGCTGCCGGAGGGGACGTCCAGCGAGACGCCGTCCACGGCGGTGACCGGGCCGCGTGGGCCGTGGTGGCGGACGGTGAGGTCGCGGAGCTGGAGGGTGGTCACGGCGTCACCGCCTCGACCGTCACCGGCACCGGGTTCCAGCAGGCGACCCGGTGCACGGCGTCGAGGCCGTCCAGCGGCGGTGCCTGCTCGGCGCAGTGGTCCAGGCGGCGCGGGCAGCGGGGTTCGAAGGGGCAGCCGGCGGCGGGGGTGAGCGGGTCGGGCGGTGCGCCTTCCACCGTCGGCAGCGGGCGGTCGCGGTCCGCGGCGAGGTCCGGCACCGAGGCGACCAGGGCGCGGGTGTAGGGGTGCCGGGCGCCGGTGGCGAGGCGGTCGGCGGGCAGCGTCTCGACGAGGGTGCCCGCGTACATCACCAGGACGCGTTCGCAGAACTCGCCGACCAGCGCGACGTCGTGGCTGATGAACAGGACGGCGGCGGAGGTCTCCTTCCGGAGGTCGGCGAGCAGTCGGGTGATCTGCCGCTGCACGGTGACGTCGAGCGCGGTGGTCGGCTCGTCGGCGATGATCAGACCGGGCCGCACCATCAGTCCGGCCGCGATCAGCACCCGCTGGCGCTGGCCGCCGGAGAGCTGGTGGGGGCGCGAGCGCAACAGCGCGGGGGGAAGGGCGACCCGGCGCAGTGCGTCGGCGGCCTGCGCGGCGGCCTGGGCGCGGCTCGCACCGCGGTGGGCCCGGACGGCCTCGGTGAGCTGGGTGGCGATCCGCAGGGAGGGGTTGAGTGCGGAGGCCGGGTTCTGGAAGACCACCGCCAGGCCGGTCGCGAGGTGGCGGTCGCGCTGCCTGGGCGTCATGGTGGCGAGGTCGGCGCCGAGCAGGCGAAGGGTCCGCCGGGTGACCCGGGCCCGTTCGGGGAGCAGGTCGGCGATGGCCAGCGCGGTGAGTGACTTGCCCGAGCCGGACTCGCCGACGAGCCCGACGATCTCGCCCGGCCGCAGCGCGAGGCTCACCCCGCGCACCGGCCGGATCAGCCCGTCCGGGGTGGGGAGTTCGACGCCGAGGTCCTCGACCTGGAGCACCAGGCCGTCCTCGGCGGGCCCGCTCGGGGTGGGCGGCGGTGCGGGCGTGCGGTCCGCCGGGCCGCGCCGGGCGACGTGGCCGGCGAGGACCTCGCCGAGCAGCTGGAAGGTCAGGGCCGCGTAGAGGATCGCCAGACCCGGAGCGAGCGCGGGCAGCGGTTCGGCGTAGATCCGGTCGAGCCCCTGGTTGAGCAGCTGCCCCCAGTCGTAGTCGGGCGGCTGGACGCCCAGGCCGAGGAAGCTCAGCCCGGAGAGCGCGACCAGCGCCGCGCCCGCCGCCGTGGTGGTGGCCAGCAGCAGCGGCTCGGCGATGTTGGGCAGGACGTGCCGCCACAGCAGCCGGTGCCGGCGCAGGCCGAGGACCCGGGCCGCGGCCAGGTGGTCGGTGCCGGCCACCGCGGCGGCGAGCGTCTGGGCGAGCCGGGCGAAGCCGGGGACACCCGCGACGGCGAGGGCGAGCACTGCCCCGCCGGCGCCCGCGCCGAACACGACCGCGAGGAACATCGCGATCAGCAGGGCGGGGAAGGCGAGCAGCAGGTTGATCAGCGCGGTGAGCAGCCGTCGGCTCCGGCGGCCGACGACGGCGGTGGCGGCGCCGAGCAGGACGCCGCCGGTGGCCCCGAGCAGGGTCGCCGCCAGGGCGAGCAGCAGGGAGGGCCGGGTGGCCGTCAGGACCCGGGCGAGCACGTCCCGGCCGAGGTTGTCGGTGCCGAACGGGTGGGCCGCGGACGGGCCCCGCAGGACCGCCGAGGGGTCGGGCCGGTCGGCCGCCGTGCCCCACAGCAGCGGGGCGGCCAGCGCGAGGACGACCAGCGAGACCAGCATGACCGCCGAGATCCAGGCCATCGGCGAGCGGAGGTACCTGGTGGGAAGGTGCATCTCAGCTCTCCCGGATCGTCGAACGGGGGTCGAGCACCGCCAGCAGCACGTCGACCAGCAGGCCGGAGAGCAGCACGGTGGTGCCCAGAATCAGCACCATCGCCTGGATCACCGGGTAGTCCTGGGTCACCACGGACTGCGCCAGCGCCGATCCGATGCCGGGCCAGGCGAACACCTTCTCGACCAGCACCGTGCCGGCGATCATCGCGGGCAGCAGGCTCCCGGCGACGGTGAGCGCGGCGGTGGCCGTGTTGGGCGCCGCGTGCCGCAGGTAGCGGCGGGCGGGGGACAGCCGCTTGCTCCGGGCGGTGCGCAGGTAGTCCTCGCCCAGCACCTTCAGCGCCTCGACCCGGACGATGCGCAGCAGTACGGCCGTCGGCGCGAGGGCGAGCGCCAGGACCGGCAGCACGAAGGACTCGGCGCCCGCGGCGCCGGCCACCGGCAGCAGCTGGAGGCCGACGGCCAGCAGCGCGGTGAGCCCGGCGGCCAGGACGAAGTCCGGCACCCCGGCCAGGCCGGCCGTGACCACGGTGAAGGCCAGCTCGCTGCGCGGGTGCCGGCCGTCGCGGGTGCGCACGGCGGCGAGCAGTCCGCCGGGCAGGGCGACGGCGAGGGTGACCAGGAAGGCCAGGCCGGCGATCTCCAGGGTGGCGGGCAGCCGGGTGCGGACCAGTTCCGCGACCGGCGTGCCGGTGACCAGCGAGGTGCCGAGGTCGCCGTGCAGCAGACCGCCGAGGTAGTGCCGGTACTGGGACGGGAAGGGCGCGTCGAGGCCGAGTTGGTGGCGGCGGGCGGCCACCAGGGCGGGGGCGGCGTCGACGCCGAGGGCGGCGCGGACCGGGTCGCCGGGGACGATCCGGACCATTGCGAACGAGGCGGTGAGCACGACGGCGAGGGAGACCAGCAGCCGGGCCGTGCGGCGCGCCAGGAAGGCCGTCCACGGGTGGCGCAGCAGGCGGGGCAAGGACACGGCGGGCCCCCGGTTCATCGGTGCAGCCGGATGCTGGTGGGGACGAGCTGGCCGCCGAAGGTGGTGGCGAAGGCGGTGCGGTAGCCGTACACGGTGCTCCGGCCGTCGGCGATCGGCAGGGCGTCGGCCGAACGCAGCAGCGCGGCGGCGGCCCGGTTCCAGCTGCCGCAGCCGGTGGTGTCCGGCTCCCGGAGCGCCTGGGCGACCAGGGCGTCGTACTCGGGGTTGGAGACGCCCGCGAAGTTGAGGCCGCGGGCGGGGGTCGGGCCGGAGAAGAACGGGATGAAGCCGACGGGCAGGGCGAAGCCGGGGGTGCTGCCGACCACGATGTCGAAGTCGGCGGTCTGGTACATGGCGTTGACGAGGGCGGGCAGGCTCTCGGTGACCAGCTCGACGTCCGCGCCGAGCGCCGTCCAGGTCCGGGCCATCAGCTCGGCGGCGGGCGGCAGGGTCGGGCCGAGGTCCGGGCTGGTGATCAGGCGCAGTCTCAGCCGGTGGCCGTTCTTGCCGAGCGGGCCGGTGCCGGTGCGGGTCCAGCCGGCGGCGCGCAGGGCCTCGGCGGCGTCCTGGGCGGGCAGGTTGGCGGCGGCGAGGTCGGCGTGGCAGACGGCCCCCTCGGCGCCGAAGTCGGTGGCGGGCCGGCCGGTGCCGCCGACGGCGACGTTGGCGAGCCCCTGGCGGTCGAGCGCGGACACCAGGGCGCGGCGCACCGCCGGGTCGGCGAGGGCCCGGCCGGGGCGCTGGTTGAAGAAGGTCAGCCCGACCACCGTTGCCACGTCCTCGGTGGTCAGGCCGTGGCCGGTGAGCCGGGCACGGTCGGGCCCGTTCACGCTCGCGATGTCGACGCCCCCGGTGAGCAGCAGGTTCGCGGCGGTGGAGGCCTGGGGCACCACCGAGAGGACGATCCGGGCCGGCAGGCCGGGAGCGGCGGTGGTCGCTCCGGCCGGGCCCCAGGTGTAGCCCTCGCGGACGGTGAACTCGTACGGCCCGCCGGGGGAGTAGCGGGTGAGCACGTACGGGCCGGTGCCCTGGGTGGTGCGGGCCAGCGCCTCGGGCCGGTCGAGGCCGGTGGGGCAGACGATCGGCAGCAGGCCGAGGGTGCGGGTGAGGAACGGGAAGGGCGCGGCGGTGGTCGCCGACACCGTGCCGGCGCCGTCGTCGGCTTCCGTGGTGAACGGGACGTTCGGCAGGACGGTCTGGGCGCCGGCCAGCTGGTGGGCCGGGTCGCTCGCGTAGTCGAGGGCCCGGGCCACGGCGGAGGCGGTGAGCGGGGTGCCGTCGGAGCAGGTGATGCCCGGGCGGAGGGTGAAGGTGGCCGTGGTGGTGGTGGCCTGCCAGGAGGAGGCGAGGCCGGAGACCACGGTGCCGTCGGGGGCGATGTTGACCAGCGAGTCGTAGGCGTAGCGGGCCTGGCTGGCCCCGAAGGTGGAGTACGGGTCGAAGCTGGGCGTCTCGCTGGACTCGGCGATCCGGACGGTCCCGTGGTCCACCAGGGGGGTGGTCGTCGAGGAGGTGGCGACGCCGCCGCAGCCGCTCAGCGCGACGGCCGAGGCGGTGAGGGTGGCCGCCAGGGCGACCGGCAGGGTGCGTCGGGGCATGGCGGCCATGGTGCCACCGGGGCTTGGCCGTGGCGAGTCAACTGGCGGGTGCGGTAAGCGTGTTCGAATGCTCGGAGTGGCCTGCCGGCCTGGCCGGGAGCCGTCGGCGGCGGCCGGGGCGGGTGACCATGATTCACCCGTTCGAGGGGTGTTGCGGTCAGTGCGTCCTGGGCCGGGCCGCCCGGTGGCCGGTCGTCGCCAGGATGGGTGGCATGACGAACGAACCGGGCCGGGAGATCGGCCGTCTGGCGGACCGCTACTTCGAGTTCCTGTTGGCGCGTGACCCGATGCTGAGGGCCCGTCAGGGGCTTCCGGTGGAGACACTGCCGGGGGCGTCGCTCGCGGAGGCCGAGGAGAGAGCACGGTTCGCCGAGGAGGTGCTCCGCCAGGTGCACGCGCTCGACGGCGCCGGGTCGTCCGACGGCGAGCCGTCCGGCGCCGACGCCGACACCGCCGCCTTCCTGGCCGGGCTGGCCGAGCAGGAGCTGCGGGCGTACCGCCACTACTGGCTGACGCCCGCCGCCACGCCGTACCGGCTGTTCCCGCTGTCGCTGTACGCCGACGCGGTGCTGCGCGCCTTCCGTTTCGCCGAACCGCCGGACGCCGGGCGGTACTTGGCGCTGGTGCGGGAACTGGCCCGGCTGGTCGGCTCGATCGGGGACAAGGTGGTGGGGCAGGCGGCGCGCGGCTTCCGGGTGCCGGCCCCGGCGCTGGCCGGAGCACGCGCCGCCCTCGCCGGCCTGCGGGAATCCGTCGCGCGCCGGGTGGAGGTGGCCGAGGACCGGCTCGCCGGGCTGGGGCCGGCCGCGCGCGGACAGCTCCGGGACGGCGTACGGCGGTTGCAGGAGAGCGAGTTGGCGCCGGCCTTCGACCGACTGCTGGCCGTCCTCGACGACCCGGCCTATCTGCGCGCCGCGCCGCAGGAGGTCGGCTGGGCGCGGTACCGGGACGGCGAGGAGGCGTACCGGGACTTCGTCCGGACCAGCACCGGGGGCGACACGGCGCCCGAGCGGCTGCACGAGCTCGGCCGCGAGCAGTGCCGCGAACTCGCCGAGCGGATGCGGGAGGTGCGCGCGACGCTGGGTTTCCACGGCTCCGAGGCCGAGTTCCACGAGCGGCTGCGGACCGAGCCCCGGATGTACGCCCGGACGCCGGAGGAGGTCGAGGCCCGCTACCGCGGCCACCTCGACCGGCTGGACCCGGTGCTGCCGCGCTGGTTCGCGGTGCTGCCGCGGGCGCCGTACGGGCTGGCCCGGCTGGACCCGGCGCTGGAGCCGGGGATGACCTTCGGGTACTACGAGGCGCCGACCGCGGCCGACCCGGTCGGGCGCTACCGCTACAACGGCTCGGACCTGGACCGGCGGTCCCTGCTCGGTTCGGCCTCGCTGATCTACCACGAGCTGGCGCCGGGGCACCACTTCCACCTCGCCCGGCAGGCGGAGGACGGCGCCCTGCCGCAACTGCGCCGCGAGGTGGCCGAGTTCGGTGCGTTCAACGAGGGCTGGGCCGAGTACGCGGCCGGCCTCGGCTGGGAGGCGGGGCTCTACGAGGATCCGTGGGACGCCTACGGGCGCCTCGCCCAGGAGCGGTTCACCGCGCAGCGGCTGGTGGTCGACACCGGGCTCAACCTCGGGACGATGGGCCTGGAGCGGGCGCGGGACTTCATGCGTGCCAACTCCACCGAGGCGGACGGCCAGATCGCCTCGGACCTGCTGCGCTACTCGACGGACCTGCCCGGGCAGGCGCTGTCCTACCGGGCCGGCTTCCTGGAGTTCGGCCGGCTGCGGGCCGACGCCGAGGCGGAGCTGGGTGCCGGGTTCGAGGTGCGGGCCTTCCACGAGGCGGTGCTGGGGGGTGGGGCGTTGCCGTTTCCGGGGCTGCGGCGGCGGGTGATGCGGGAACTCGGAGTTCATTGAGTCTGATAATCGGCAATAGAGCCATCCAGGTAATAGGGCAATGCGGTGTTCGGGTGCGCTGCAATTCAGGTCACGCGAGAAGGTCATGGACACCCGCATGAGTGAACCCTGCGGAAGCCGTTTGGCTCCGGCGGACATGGTTCGACTACGGTTGCCACGAGATCGGGCGGTACGCGCCGGTGTCCGGGAAATTCGATTCGGTAGGTGAATCTCGGATTCCGAGGTGGAATGCTTCCGTCCGTCCGGCTGCGCGCTGCTCCCGTTTTCGCAGTGCCCGGGTTCCCTGTCATACGTATGCGTAGAGAGGATGGAGCATCATGCCGCCCGTTGTACCGCCCTTCCTGGTCGGCCTCATCGTCGCCCCCCTGGCCAAGCGTCTGCTGAAGCCGCTGGTCCGGGGAGTCGTCAAGACGTCCGTCGGCATCGCGATGGAGGTGAAGAAGGCGGCCCACGAGGCCGGGGAGAACATCCACGACCTCGCGGCCGAGGTGGCCGCCGACATGGTGGCCGCCCAGATCGCCTCCGGTGACGGCCAGCACGCCACCGGAAACGGTGCGCCGAACGGCGCCAAGGACGAGGCCGCCAACCGCGCCGAGGGGGACGCGAGGGCCCCGAAGATCCGCGCGACCGCCGGCGCCGGCAGCGCCGCCGGCCCTAGCACCGGCCCCGGAAAGGCGCACTGACGGCCCGTCGGGAGCCGCGGCCGCCGCCGGGAGCGCATGCCGATCGATCTCGACGGAATGCGCGCCCGGGCGGCGGCCGACCACAGGCCGTTCGGCCGCAGAAATCCGCCGTCCAGAATTTCCACCCCGTCGCCGTACTCCGTCGTGTCCGTGACGGTTTTCCGCGACCTCCGCAAACAGGTGAACGTACACATGCCATCGCTACTGGGTGCCGCAGCCGGATTCCGCTCCGTGGAATTGGACGCGAGCCCGCGCTCGGTCATTCCGGGCCGCCAGCGCTGGGACGTCAAGCTGGTGCTCGGACGGCCCCGGACGGCCGAGGTCCTCGCCGCCGTGCTGCGCCGCATTCCCGGGATCACCGAGGCCCAGGCCAACCCGGTCACCGGCGGGGTGCTCGTCCGGCACGATGCGCGGGTGCGCGCCACGGACGTCAGCCGCATCGTCCGCAGAGCCGTCAGCCTGGTCGCGGAGGATCCGACCGGAGCGGCACGCCCGGCACCGGCCCGGCCCGCCGCCGCACCGGCCCGGCAGGTGGACCGCGGCCTGGTCGTGCGACCGGTGCTCGCCGTCGGCGGCGGGGTCGCGGCCGGGATCGCCCTGGTCAAGGGGTCGGCGCTGAGCAAGCAGCTGGTGGCGGTGGGCGGAGTGGCCGCCGCGACCGCGGCCGTCCTGCGGAAGGCCTGGCGCAGAACGGTCGACGCGTCCCAGGACGCGGTCGGACCCGGCGCCGAACGCCACCCTCTGCTGGAGATCGTCGGGCCGCACCGCCGCCGCCTCTACCGGGCCGCCGCACTCTCGGTCTCCTGCCAGGTCTCGGAGATGGCGCTCGGTACCTTCCTCGGCTGGACCGGACTGGTCCTCATCAAGGGCGAGGCGGCGCCGCTGGTCAGCCTCGGCCTGACCACCGCTTCCGCGCAGCTCTGGGGCCTGGCCGGCCTGGTGGCCGCCGCCTGTGCCGCCGTCGCGGGCCTCTCGTACGCCTCGAACCTCCAGTGGCGCCGACTCGGCCAGGACATCGAGCACGACTGGCGCAGCCGCACGTACCGGCACGTCCAGCACCTCGAACTGGAGCACCTGGAGGGCGAGCGGACCACCCGGGTGGCCGGCGCGCTCATCGACGACGTCGGCCAGCTGGGCGCCTTCTTCGCCGGCCCGGCCAACGACGTGCTGCAACTCGGCACCAGCCTGGCCCTCCTGGTGCCGGCGTTCCTGCTGCTGGCACCGCAGATCGCCTGGATCGCGTTCCTGCCGATCCCGGTCATCGCCTGGCTCTCGCTGCACCACCAGGACAAGGCCGCGGCCGACTACGCCGTCACCGGCGAGTGCCGGGCCAGGCTGGGCAGCCAGGTGATCAACTCGCTGGAAGCCGGCGCCACCGTCAAGAGCTTCTGCACCGAGGACTACGAGGCCGAACGCATCGACGAGTTGAGCGAGGCGGCCCAGGAGAGCAGCCGGCAGACCGACCGGAGCACGATCCGCCACGCCGAGACCGTCCGGGCCTGCACCACCGCCTCGATGGCCGGCACCCTGCTGATCGGCGGCCGCTCGGTGCTCAACGGCACCCTGCGCTTCGAGGTGTTCAGCCCGCTGATCGGGCTGCCCCAGATGCTGCTGATGCGGATGAGCCGGCTCGGCGGCATCGTCGACCAGTACCAGCGCACCCGTGCCTCCTACGACCGGGTCCAGCGGCTGCGCGCCCTGCCCGTCGAGGCCGACGGCAGCGAGGGGACGATCGACCTCGCCGAGGTGCGGGGCGAGCTCGTCCTCGACGGGGTCACCTTCGCCTACCCCGGCCGGCCGGCGGCCCTGGAGGACCTCTCGCTGACCATCCCGGCCGGGCAGGTGACCGCCCTGGTCGGCGCCACCGGCTCCGGCAAGACGACGGTCGCCAAACTGCTGATGCGCTTCCAGGACGCGGAGTCCGGCAGCGTGCTGCTCGACGGGCGGGACGTCCGGGACCTGCGGCGGCACGACCTTCGGCACGCCATCGGCTTCGTCGCCCAGGACCCGTTCCTCTTCGACGGCAGCATCGCCGACAACATCCGCTACGGCAGCTTCGAGGCCTCCGACGAGGCCGTCGTCCAGGCGGCCACCATGGCCGAGGCGCACACCTTCATCGCGACGCTGCCGGACGGCTACGACACCCTGATCGGCGAACGCGGCGCCGCGCTCTCCGGCGGCCAGCGGCAGCGCATCGCCCTGGCCCGGGCGATCCTCAAGGACCCGCCGGTCGTCATCCTCGACGAGGCCACCTCCGCCGTGGACAACGAGACCGAGGCCGCCATCCAGCGCACGCTCCGGGTCTTCGCGACCGACCGGACGATGGTCGTCATCGCCCACCGGCTCTCCACGGTCCGCCACGCCGACCGGATCTACGTCCTGGACAAGGGCGGCGTCGTCGCCGAACAGGGCACCCACGACGAACTGCTCGCCCAGCACGGACTCTACGCATCCCTCTGGCAGCTCCAGGCCGGCGAACTCGCCGCCTGACCGCAGCAGCCGCGCCCGCCCGCCGGCCGACCGCGTGACGACACCGCGGTCGGCGCGGCCCGGCGTGCCGCCCCGCGACGACGCCCGCCCATACTTTCGGAGGTACCCCCATGTCCCGTCGCGACGGTGACGCCCTTCCCCTGACAGCGGCCCAGCGCGAGATCTGGCTCGCCGAGCAGCGCTCCCGAACCCCGATCCCGGGCTACCGCGTCGGTGAGTGCCTGGAGATCCACGGGCCGGTGGACCGGGAGCTCTTCGAGACCGCGCTGCGCCGGGTCGTGGACGAGGTCGACGCCCTGCACGTGACCTTCGTCGACGACGGCGAGGGCCCGCGCCAGGTCCTCCGAGAGGGCTGGGACTGGGCGCCCGTGCACCTCGACCTCAGCGGGGAGCCCGACCCCCGGGCGGCGGCCGTGGAATGGATGGAGCGGGACCTGCTGCGCCCGCTGGACCTCGCCCGCGACCCGCTGTTCGGCCATGCGCTGATCAAGGCGGCGCCGACGGAGTACCTCTGGTACCTGAACTACCACCACGTGGTGCTGGACGCGATCAGCAGCTCCATGCTCCGGCAGCGGGTCGGCGAGGTGTACTCGGCACTGGCCGAGGGCGGCGCCGTGCCGCCCTGCCCGTTCGGCACGCTGCGGGACCTGGTCGACAGCGACACCGCGTACCGCGCGTCCACCGACTTCGCCGCCGACCGCACCTACTGGACCGAGCGCTTCGCCGACCTGCCCGCCCCGACCCGGCTCACCGACACCTCCGCGACCGACCCGCACCGCGCCCTCCGGCTGGCCGAGGAGCGGGCACTGCGCCGCCCGGACGCCCTGCGGGCGGCGGCGGGGCGGGCCGGCGTCCGGTGGTCCCGGCTGGTGGTCGCGGCGACGGCGCTCTACGCCCACCGGCTGACCGGCAACCAGGACGTGGTGCTCGCCCTGCCCGTCACCGCCCGCCGCGGTGCCGACCGCGACCTGACGGCGGTGCCGGGCACGATGTCCAACGTGGTGCCGCTGCGGCTGACGGTGCGGCCGGACATGCCGTGGCGCGAACTCGTCGCCCAGGCGGCGCGGGAGGTCGAGACGGCCGTCGCGCACGAGCGCTACCGCAGTGAGGACCTGCTGCGGGACCTCGGCGCCCCCGGCAGCATCGGGACGGCGTTCCCGCTGATCGTCAACATCATGGCCTTCAACTCCAGGCCGAGCTTCGCCGGGCACCCGGCCTCCGTGCACCACTTCGTGTCCGGCTCGACCACCGACCTCGCCGTCTGGGTCTTCGACTACCGAGACGGCAACCCGCCGCTGCTCCGGCTGCACGGCTCGCCGGAGGCGTACGGCCCCGACGACCTGGCCGCCCACCAGCAGCGGCTGCTCGCGCTGCTGGACACCCTCGCGGACTGCGACCAGGACGAGCCGGTGGGCCGGATCGAACTGCTCACCGCCGAGGAGCGCCGCGAGCTGGCGGAGCTCGGTACCGGGCCGGTGGCCGAGGTTCCCGCCGCGAGCCTGCCGGAGCTGTTCCGGGAACACGTGCGGGCGACCCCGGACCTGGTCGCGCTGGTCTGCGGGGCGGTCTCGCTGACGTACGCGGAGCTGGACACGCGGGCCAACCGGCTGGCGCACACCCTGATCGAGCGGGGAGCGGGCCCGGAGCGGCTGGTGGCGGTGGCGCTGCCGAGGTCGGCCGAGCTGGTGGTGGCGATCCTCGCGGTGCTGAAGACCGGCGCGGCGTACGTCCCGGTCGACCCCGAGTACCCGGCCGCCCGGATCGCGTACCTGCTCGACGACGCCCGGCCGGCGCTGCTCGTCACGGACTCCGGCAGCGAGGGGCGGCTGCCCCAGGCCGGGCCCGTCGACCGGCTGGTGCTCGACCACCCGGAGACGGCCGCCCTGGTGGCCGACCGCCCGGCGGCCGACCCGATGGTGGCCGTCGACCCGGGCCACCCGGCGTACGTCATCCACACCTCCGGCTCCACCGGACGGCCCAAGGGCGTGCTGCCGACCCACGGCGGCCTGCTGGACCTGCTCACCGACCTCCGGCAGGTGCACTTCGCGCCGGTGCTGAAGGAGCGGCAGCGGCTGCGGGTGGCCCTGACCACCTCGGTCTCCTTCGACGCCTCCTGGAACCAGCTGCTCGCCCTGTTCGGGGGCCACGAGCTGCACGTCCTGGACCACGCGACCTGGACCGACCCGGACGCCTTCGTCGGCTACGCCGCGCGCTGCGGGCTGGACTACGTCGAGGCCACCCCGTCGTACCTGCGAGTCCTCGTCGACCACGGACTGTTGAGCGACCCGCAGCGGCGCCCGGCCCTGGTCGCGGCGGGCGGCGAGGCCGTCCCGGAGCGGCTGTGGGAGCAACTGCGTTCGGCCGAGGGGGTGTCCTGCCTCAACCTCTACGGACCGTCCGAGTGCACCGTCAACTCGGTGGTCGCGGCGCTGGTTTCGAGCCCGCGCCCGGTGATCGGCCGGCCCGTCACCAACGCCCGGCTGTACGTGCTCGACGGCGCCCTGCGGCCGCTGCCGGCCGGTGCGGCGGGCGAGCTGTACATCGCGGGCGCGGGCCTGGCCCGCGGCTACCTCAACCGGCCGGGGCTGACCGCAGGGCGGTTCGTCGCGGACCCGTTCGGGCCGAGCGGTTCGCAGATGTACCGCACCGGGGACCTGGTGCGCTGGGGCGCGGACGGGAACCTGGAGTTCCTCGGCCGCACGGACGACCAGGTGAAGATCCGCGGCTTCCGGGTCGAGCTCGGCGAGATCGAGGCCGTCCTCGCCGAGCACCCGCAGGTCGCCCGGGCCGCCGTGCTGGTGCGCACCGAGGAGGAGGAACCCCGGCTGGTCGCCTACGCGGTGCCCGGGCCCGGTGCCACCGTGACCGACACCGCCCTGCGCGACCACCTGCGGGACCGGCTGCCCCGGCACATGGTGCCGGCCGCGTACGTGCTGCTGGACGCGCTGCCGCTGACCCCGAACGGCAAGCTCGACCGGCGGGCCCTCCCGGCGCCCGGGCGGCAGCCCGCCGCGCCGGGCCGCGCCCCGCGCACCGCGACCGAGCACCTGCTCGTCGGACTGTTCGCCGAGGTGCTCGGGGTGCCCGAACCCGGGCTGGACGACAGCTTCTTCGACCTCGGCGGGCACTCCCTGCTGGCCACCCGGCTGGTCGCCCGGGCCCGCTCGATCCTCGGGGTGGAGCTGCGGCTCGGCGACCTGTTCGACGCGCCGACGGTGGCGGAACTGGCGGCGGCCGTGGACGTCGCGGGCCGGGCGCGCCCGGCGCTGGCGCGGCGCGAGCGGCCGGAGACCGTCCCGCTGTCCTTCGCACAGCGAAGGCTGTGGTTCCTGCACCGTATGGAGGGCCCGAGCGCCACCTACAACATCCCGCTGACCCTGCGGCTGTCCGGGCGCCTGGACCAGCGGGCCCTGGAAGCCGCCCTGGCGGACCTGGTCGAGCGGCACGAGAGCCTGCGCACCGTCTTCCCGACGGTCGACGGCGTGCCGTGCCAGCGGGTGCTGGAACCGGACGAGGCCCGGCCGCGGCTGCGGGTGACCGAACTCGGCGAACGCGAGCTGCCGGAGCGGCTGGCGCAGGCGGCCCGCTACGGCTTCGACCTCGCCGAGGAACCGCCGCTGCACGTCGAACTCTTCCAGCTGGCGGCCGAGGAGCACGTGCTGCTGCTGGTGGTGCACCACATCGCCGGTGACGGCTGGTCGATGGGCCCGCTCTCGCGGGACCTGACGACCGCCTACGCGGCCCGCGCGGAGGGTGCGAAGCCCGAGTGGCCGCCACTGCCCGTCCAGTACGCCGACTACGCCCTCTGGCAGCGGGAGCTGCTCGGCGACGGCGCGGACCCGGACAGCCTGCTGGGTGGCCAACTCGCCTACTGGCGGCAGCAGCTGGCGGATCTGCCGGAGCAGACCGAGCTGCCCTTCGACCGGCCCCGGCCGGCCGCGATGTCCTACCGGGGCGCCCACCTGCCGGTGCGGATCGACGCCGAACTGCACCAGGGCCTGCGGGCGCTCGCCCGCGACGGCGGGGCGAGCCTGTTCATGGTGCTCCAGGCCGGACTGGCCGCCCTGCTGGGCAAGCTCGGCGCGGGCGACGACGTCCCGATCGGCACGCCGATCGCCGGGCGCACCGACGAGGCCGTGGACGAGCTGGTCGGCTTCTTCGTCAACACCCTGGTGCTGCGCACCGACCTCTCCGGCGACCCGTCCTTCACCGAACTGCTCGGCCGGGTGCGCGCCGACGCGCTGGCCGCGTACGCGCACCAGGACGTGCCGTTCGAGCACCTGGTGGAGGCGCTCAACCCGACCCGGACGCTGGCGCACCACCCGCTGTTCCAGACCATGCTCGCCCTGCAGAACGCGCCGCTCGGCACCTTCGACCTGCCGGGGCTGCGGGTGGCGACCGACCTGGTCCACACCGGGACGGCCAAGTGCGACCTGACCTTCATCCTGGCCGAACAGCCCGGCGAGGACGGTCTGTCGGGCGTGGTGGAGTACAGCACCGACCTGTTCGACGCGGCCACCGTGACCGGGATCGTCGAGCGGTGGCTGCGGCTGCTGCGCGCCGTCGTCGCCGACCCCGGTGGCCGGATCGGCAGGGTGGACGTGCTGTCCGACGAGGAGCTCCGCGCGCTGCTGCCCGCCGGCGAGGTCCTCGGCGAGGAGCTGCCGGACAGTGGCATCACCGCGTTGTTCGAGCGGCAGGTCCGGGCGAACCCGGCCGCCGTCGCCCTCACCGAGGGCGAAGTATCCTTCAGCTACGGCGAGTTGAACGCCCGGGCGAACCGACTCGCGCACGCGCTGATCGACCGGGGGGTGGGCCCGGAGCAACTGGTGGCGCTGGCCCTGCCGCGCTCGGCGGAGCAGGTCGTGGCGGTGCTCGCCGTGCTCAAGGCGGGTGGCGCCTACCTCCCGGTGGACCCGCGGTACCCGGCCGCCCGGATCGCCTACCTGCTCCAGGACGGCCGGCCGACGCTGCTGGTGACGACCAGCGCGGTCGGCGACCTGCCGGGAGCGGACGGCGTGGACCGGCTGCTGCTGGACACCGCCGACCTGGACGGACGGCCGGACACCGATCCGCAGGTCGCCGTCGACCCCGCGCACGCGGCCTACGTCATCCACACCTCCGGCTCCACCGGCAACCCCAAGGGCGTCGTGGTCCCGCACCGGAACGTGCTGCGGCTGTTCCGGACCACGGAGAAGCTGTTCGGGTTCACCGCCGAGGACGTCTGGACGCTCTTCCACTCCTACGCCTTCGACTTCTCGGTCTGGGAGCTGTGGGGCCCGCTGCTGCACGGCGGCCGGCTGGTGGTCGTCGACCACGAGACCAGCCGCTCGCCCGGCCGGTTCCTGGAACTCCTCGCCCGCGAACGGGTGACCGTCCTCAACCAGACGCCCTCCGCCTTCTACCAGCTGATCCAGGCGGACGCCGAGGCGCCGGCCGTCGGCCGTGAACTCGCCCTGCGCACCGTGGTGTTCGGCGGCGAGGCGCTGGAACACGGCCGGCTGGCGAGCTGGTACGAGCGGCACCCGGAGGACACGCCGCGACTGGTCAACATGTACGGCATCACCGAGACCACGGTGCACGTCACCCATGCGGCGCTCGGGGCGTCCGGCACCAGCGCCGGGCAGATCGGCACCGCCCTGCCGGACCTGCACACGTACGTGCTGGACCAGGGCCTGCGTCCGGTGCCCCCGGGCGTCGCGGGCGAGCTGTACGTCGCGGGCGCCGGCCTGGCGCGCGGCTACCTGAACCGGCCGGGCCTGACCGCCGGGCGGTTCGTCGCGGACCCGTTCGGGCCCGCGGGATCGCGGATGTACCGCAGCGGCGACGTGGTGCGCCGCGCCGCGGACGGCAGCCTGCGCTACGTCGGCCGGGCCGACCAGCAGGTGAAGGTGCGCGGCTTCCGGATCGAGCTCGGCGAGATCGAGGCGGCGCTCGCCGCGCACCCCGGCGTCGCCCAGGTCGCCGTGCTGGCCCGGCAGGAGCGCGCCGACGACACCCGCCTGGTCGCCTACCTGGTGCCCGCCGCCGGAGCCGCGCCGCGCCCGGCCGAGCTGCGCGGCCACCTGGCCGAGCGGCTGCCGGAGTACATGGTGCCGTCGGCCTTCGTGGTGCTGGACGCGCTGCCGCTGACCGCCAACGGCAAGCTGGACCACCGGGCCCTGCCCGAACCGGAGTTCACCGCGGAGCGGACCGGCCGCGCGCCGCGCACCCCGCAGGAGCAGATCCTCTGCGAGCTGTTCGCCGAGGTCCTGGGTGTGGCGTCGGTCGGCGTCGAGGACGGCTTCTTCGACCTGGGCGGGCACTCGCTGCTGGCCACCCGGCTGGCCGCCCGGGTCCGTGCGACGCTCGGCGTGGAGATGCCGCTGCGCACCCTGTTCGAGGCGCCCACCCCGGCCGGCCTGGCCGCCGCCCTGGTGGCGGCCGGACCGGCGCAGGCAGCCTTGGCACGGCGCGAGCGCCCCGAGGTGATCCCGCTGTCGTTCGCGCAGCGGCGGCTGTGGTTCCTGCACCAGTTGGAGGGCGCCAGCGCGAACTACCACATCTCCCTGGCCTGGCGGCTGTCCGGGGAGCTGGACCGGCGGGCCCTGGAGGCCGCCGTGGCGGACGTGGTGGCCCGGCACGAGAGCCTGCGCACCGTCTTCCCGGCGGTGGCCGGCGTGCCGTACCAGCGGGTGCTGGACGTCGTGGCGGCCCGCCCGCGGCTGCTCGTGAGCCGGACCACCGAGGCCGGGCTGCCGGCCCTCATGGCGGAAGCGAAGGACCGTCGGTTCGACCTGGCGGTCGAAGTGCCGCTGCGGGTCGAGCTGTTCGAGCTGGCACCGGACGAGCACGTGTTCCAGCTGGTGCTCCACCACATCGCGGGCGACGGCTGGTCGCTGGGCCCGCTCACGCAGGGCCTGACCGCCGCCTACGCGGCGCGCTGCCGCGGTGAGGAGCCGCAGTGGGAGGAGCTGCCGGTCCAGTACGCCGACTACACCCTGTGGCAGCACGAACTGCTCGGCGACTCCACCGACCCGGACAGCCTGTTCGCCGGCCAGGCGGCCTACTGGACCAGGCAGCTGGCCGGACTGCCGGAGCAGATCCAGCTGCCCACCGACCGGCCCCGCCCGGCGGTCGCCTCGCACCGGGGCGGCTCGGTGCGTGCCGGGCTGGACGCCGAGCTGCACCGCGGTCTGCGCGAGCTCGCCCGCGCGCACGGGACCAGTCTGTTCATGGTGCTCCAGGCAGGGTTGGCGGCGCTGTTGAGCAAGCTCGGCGCGGGCGAGGACATCCCGGTCGGCAGCCTCACCGCCGGCCGCAGCGACCAGGCGCTGGACGAACTGGTCGGCTTCTTCGTCAACACCCTCGTGCTCCGGACGGACACCTCGGGCGACCCGACCTTCGCCGACCTACTCGCCCGGGTCCGGGACACCGCGCTGGCCGGCTACGCGAACCAGGACCTGCCGTTCGAGTACCTGGTCGAGGCCCTCAACCCGTCCCGGTCGCTCTCCCACCACCCGCTCTTCCAGGTCATGCTGGTGCTGCAGAACAACGCCCGGGCGGAGTTCGCCCCACCCGGCCTGCGGGTCGCCGAGGTGGAGCTGACCACGACCTCGTCCAAGTTCGACCTCATCTTCTCGCTGGCCGAGCGGCACACCGAGGACGGCTCCCCGGCCGGGATCGACGCGTTCGTCCAGTTCGCGAGCGACCTGTACGACCCGGCCACTGTCGAGACGATGGTCGCGCGCCTGGTCCGGCTGCTGACCGCGGCCGTTGCCGACCCGATGCGGCCGCTCGGCCGCCTCGACCTGCTGTCAGCCGAGGAGCGCCGCGAACTGCTCGCCTCCCGTGAGGAGTCGGCACAGCCGGCACCCGCCGCGAGCGTGCCCGCACTGTTCCGGGCCCGGGCCCAGGAACAGCCCGAGGCGGTGGCCGTGGTGAGCGGGGACGTCACGCTGACGTACGGCGAGTTGGATGCCCGGACCAACCGGCTGGCGCATGCCCTGATCGCCCGGGGGGCGGGACCGGAGCGGCTGGTGGCGCTGGCCCTGCCGCGCTCCCCGGAGCTGGTGGTCGCCATCCTGGCGGTGCACAAGGCCGGGGCCGCGTACCTGCCGATCGACCCCGGTTACCCGGCGGCGCGGATCGCGTACCTGCTCGACGACGCCCGGCCGGCGCTGCTGGTCACCACCGCGGACCTGGAGGCGGCCCTGCCGGGCCCGGACGGCCTCGACCGGCTGCTGCTCGATACCGGAGCCGGGGCGGCCGGGCTGCCGGACGGCGACCCCGGGGTACAGGTCGTGCCCGGGAACGCGGCGTACGTGATCTACACCTCGGGTTCGACCGGCCGGCCCAAGGGCGTGGTGGTGAGCCACGAGGGCTTGCCCGCAATGGTGGCCGAGCAGGTCGAGCGGCTCGGCATCGGTGCTGGCAGCCGGGTGCTCCAGTTCGCCTCTCCGAGCTTTGACGCCTCGGTGTGGGACCTGTTCGGCGCCCTGCTCACCGGTGCCGCTCTGGTGCTGGCGCCCGCGACCGAGCCGGTCGCCGCGCTGACCGATCCGAGCCTTGCGCTCACCCATGCCCTCGTGCCGCCGTCCGTGCCGGCGGTGCTGTCGCCGGACGACGTGGCCGTGCCGACACTGCTGGTGGGCGGTGAGGCGTCCGGGCCCGAGCTGGTGGCGCGTTGGGCGCCGGGCCGACGTCTGATCAACTCCTACGGTCCGACGGAGACGACGGTGACCGCGACGATGAGCGAGCCGCTGTCGCCGGGGTCGGGTGTGCCGCCGATCGGCCGTCCCATCGCCGGGTTCCGGACGTACGTGCTGGACCAGCGGCTGTGCCTGGTGCCGCCGGGCGTGACCGGGGAGCTGTACATCGCGGGCCCGGGGCTCGCGCGTGGTTACCTGAACCAGCCGGGCCTGACCGCCGGGCGGTTCGTGGCCTGCCCGTTCGGTCCGGCGGGCGCGCGGATGTACCGCACCGGTGATGTGGTGCGCCGACGTGCGGACGGTCAGCTGGAATACGTCGGCCGCGCCGACGACCAGGTGAAGGTCCGTGGCTTCCGGATCGAACTCGGCGAGATCGAGGCGGTTCTCGATGAGCACCCGCAGGTCGCGCGGGCCGCCGTGATCGTCCGGGAGGACCGGGCGCAGGACCCCCGCCTGGTCGCCTACCTGGTGCCGGCCACCGGGGCGGAGCCGCGACCGGAGGACCTGCGGGCGCACCTGCGCGAGAGGCTGCCGGACTACATGGTGCCGGCCGCGTTCCTCTCCCTCGACGCCCTGCCGCTGAACACCAGCGGCAAGCTGGACCGGCGCGCACTTCCCGAGCCGGAGTCCACCGTGACGCGGGCCGGGCGGGCACCGCACACTCCTGAGGAACAGGTGTTGGCGGGGCTGTTCGCCGAGGTGCTGGGCCGGTCCGAGGTCGGCGTCGACGACGACTTCTTCGACCTCGGCGGGCACTCGCTGCTCGCCACCCGGCTGGTGGCCCGGATCCGTACGACCCTGGGCGTGGAACTCGCGTTGCACACCCTGTTCCGCAGCCCCACCGTGGCCGGGTTGGCCGCCGGCTTGGGCGGCGCGGACCGGGCCCGGCCCGCCCTGGAGCGGGCGGAGCGGCCCGCGCTGGTACCGCTGTCGTCCGCTCAGCGGAGGCTGTGGTTCCTGCGCCAGTTGGAGGGCGCCGACTCCGTCTACAACATGCCGCTCGCGTGGCGGCTCTCGGGGCCGCTGGACCTGGCGGCCCTGGCGGCGGCACTGGGCGACGTCGTCGACCGGCACGAAACCCTGCGCACCGTCTTCCCGGCCGCGAACGGGGTGCCCCACCAGCAGGTGCTGGCCGTCGGAGAGGCGCGCCCGGGGCTGTCGGTCACCCCGGCCGACGAGTCGGCCCTGCCGGAACTGCTGACCGGGGCCGCCGCGCGCGGGTTCGACCTCGCTGCCGAACCGCCGCTGCGCGCCGAGGTGTTCGAGCTCTCGGCGGACGAGCACGTACTGCTCCTGGTGATGCACCACATCGCCGGTGACGGCTGGTCGCTGGCCCCGCTGGCCGCCGACCTGGCCACCGCCTACGCGGCGCGCCGTCAGGGCGAGGAGCCGCAGTGGGCGCCACTGCCCGTGCAGTACGCCGACTACACCCTGTGGCAGAACCGGCTGCTCGGCGACGCGGCCGACCCGGACAGCCTGTCCGCCCGTCAGGTGGCCTACTGGACCCGGACACTGGCGGACCTGCCGGATCAGATCCGGCTCCCCGCCGACCGGCACCGCCCCGCGGCCCCCTCCTACTCCGGCGGCCACCTCGCGATCGACCTGGACGCGCAACTGCACGCCGGGCTGGTCCGGCTGGGCCGGGAGCACGGAGCCAGCGTCTACATGGTGCTGCAGGCCGCGCTGGCGGCGCTGCTGGACAAGCTCGGCGCGGGCGACGACATCCCGGTCGGCAGCCTGATCGCCGGCCGGACCGACCAGGCGCTGGACGACCTGGTCGGCTTCTTCGTCAACACCCTGGTGCTCCGTACGGACACCAGTGGCGACCCGTCCTTCGCCGAGCTGCTGGGCCGGGTCCGGGAGGGCGCGCTCGGCGCGTACGCCCACCAGGACCTGCCGTTCGAGCACGTCGTCGAGGCCCTCAACCCGTCCCGGTCGCTCGCCCGCCAGCCGCTGTTCCAGGTGCTGCTGGCGCTGCAGAACGTGCCCCGTACCGAGTTCGCGCTGAGCGGCCTGGCCGCCGAGATCGTCCTGGTGCGGACGCCGACGGCGATGTTCGACCTCGGCTTCCACCTGCTGGAGCGCGGCGGCACCGGCGGGCCGGCCGAGGGCATCATCGGGCGGGTCGAGTACAGCACCGACCTGTTCGACCCCGCCACGGTGGAGGCACTGGTCGCCCGGTGGCTGCGGCTGCTGGCGGCGGTGGTCGCCGAGCCTGACCGGCCGCTGAGCCGGATCGACGTCCTCACCGCCGAGGAACGGCACGAGCTGCTGGTCGCACGCAACGACACCGCCCGGCCGGTGCCCGCGGCCACCTTGCCCGCGCTGTTCGAGGCGCAGGTCCGGGCGACCCCGGAGGCCCCGGCGGTGCTGTTCGAGGCCAGCGAGCCGATGTACCGCGTGCTGAGCTACCGCGAGCTGAACCGCCGGGCCAACCGCCTGGCGCACGCGCTGATCGCGCGCGGCGTGGGCCCGGAGCAGCTCGTCGCCCTGCGGCTGCCGCGCTCGGCCGAGCTGGTGGTCGCCGTCCTCGCGGTGCTCAAGACGGGCGCGGCGTACCTGCCGATCGACCCGGACTACCCGGCCGCCCGCATCGCCTACATGCTGGAGGACGCGCGTCCGGCCGTGGTGCTGGACGACCTCGCGGCCGTCACACCGCCCGACGGGCAGCCGGAGCACGATCCGGCCGTCCCCGTGGACGCCCGGCACCCGGCCTACGTCATCTACACCTCGGGCTCCACCGGGCGGCCCAAGGCCGTGGTGATGCCCGCCGCTGGACTGCTGAACCTGCTGGCGTGGCACCACCGGGCCGTCGGCGGCGAACCCGGCACGCGCACCGCGCAGTTCACCGCGATCAGCTTCGACGTCTCGGTGCAGGAGGTGCTGTCCGCGCTGCTCTACGGCAAGACCCTGGTGGTGCCGACCGAGGAGCAGCGCCACAGCGCCGAACTGCTCGCGCACTGGCTGGACCGGCACGAGGTCGGGGAGCTGTTCGCACCCAACCTGGTGATCGAGGCGCTGGCCGAGGCCGCCGAGGAGGCCGGGCTGGAGCTGCCCAACCTGCGCCTGGTTGCCCAGGCCGGCGAGGCGATGCGCCTCGGCGGCGCCGTACGCCGGTTCCAGGCGCGCCGCCCGGGCCGGGTGCTGCACAACCACTACGGCCCCGCCGAGACCCATGTGATCACCGCCTACCCGCTGCCCGCCGACCCGGCGGACTGCCCGCTCCCGGTGCCGATCGGCCGTCCGATCGCCAACTGCCGGGCGTACGTGCTGGATTCCGCGCTGCGGCCGGTCGCCCCCGGGGTGCTGGGCGAGCTGTACCTCGCGGGGGCGGGGCTCGCCCGCGGCTACCTGAACCGGCCCGGGCTCACCGCCGGCCGCTTCGTCGCCGACCCGTACGGTCCGGCGGGCGCGCTGATGTACCGCACCGGCGATCTGGTGCGCTGGCGCGCCGACGGCGAGCTGGAGTTCGCCGGCCGGGTCGACCACCAGGTGAAGGTGCGCGGCTTCCGGATCGAGCCGGGCGAGATCGAGGCCGAGCTGACCGCGCACCCGGGCGTCGCCCAGGTCGCGGTGCTCGCCCGCGAGGACCGGCCGGGCGAGACCCGGATCGTCGCGTACGTCGTCCCCCTGGCCGGGACCGGGGCGACGGCGGCGGCACTGACGGCGTACCTGCGCGACCGGGTGCCGGACTACCTGGTGCCGTCCGCGTTCGTGCTGCTCGACGCACTGCCGCTGACGCCGAACGGGAAGCTGGACCGGGCCGCGCTGCCCGCGCCGGAGGCCACGACCAGGGAGGCGGGCCGGGCGCCGCGCACGCCGCAGGAGCAGATCCTCTGCGAGCTGTTCGCCGAGGTGCTGGGCCTCGCCCGGGTCGGGGTCGAGGACGACTTCTTCGAGCTGGGCGGGCACTCCCTGCTCGCCACCCGGCTGGTCTCGCGGGTCCGGGCGACCCTCGGGGCCGAGCTGGAGCTGCGCAGCCTGTTCCGGACCCCGACGCCCGCCGGACTGGCGGCCGGGCTGCACGACGCCGGCACCGCGCGGCAGGCCCTGGTACCCCGGCCCCGCCTCGACCCGATGCCGCTGTCGTTCGCCCAGCGCCGGCTCTGGTTCCTCCAGCAGTTCGGCGCGCCGAGCGCCACTTACCACATGCCGCTGGCCCTGCGACTGTCCGGCGACCTCGACCGGGCCGCGCTGAGCGCCGCGCTCGCGGACGTGGTGGCCCGGCACGAGACCCTGCGCACGGTCTTCCCGCACACCGCCGGTGTCCCGTACCAGCGGCTGCTGGACACCACCGAGGTCGCCGTCCCGCTGACCGTGCGCGCGGCCGGCGAGGCTGAGGTGCCCGCCCTGCTGCGCGAGGCCGCGGTGCGCGGCTTCGACCTGACCTCGGAAGTACCGCTGCGGGCGGAGCTGTTCGCGGTCGCGCCGGACGAGCACGTGCTGCTGCTGGTCATGCACCACATCGTCGGGGACGGCTGGTCCATGGGCCCGCTGGCCCGTGACCTGGCCACCGCCTACACCGCCCGGCAGGGCGGCGGGGCGCCGGCCTGGCCGCCGCTGCCGGTGACGTACGGCGACTACACCCTGTGGCAGCACGAGATCCTGGGCGACGAGCACGACGCCGACAGCGTCTTCGCCCGCCAGGTCGCCTACTGGACGGAGGCGCTGGCCGGGCTGCCCGAGCAGCTGCAGCTGCCTGCTGACCGGCCCCGCCCGGCCACCATGTCGTACGGCGGCGAGCTGCTGGAACTCCGGATCGACGCCGAACTGCACGCGGCGCTGGTGGAGTTGGCGCGGCGCTCGGGTGCGACCCTGTTCATGGTGCTGCAGGCCGCGCTCGCCGCGCTGTACACGCGGCTGGGCGCGGGCACGGACATCGCGATCGGGAGTCCGATCGCGGGCCGTACCGACGAGGCGCTGGACGAGCTGGTCGGCTTCTTCATCAACACACTGGTGCTGCGCACGGACACCAGCGGTGATCCGAGTTTCGCCGAGCTGTTGGGCCGGGTGCGGGAGACGGCGCTGTCGGCGTACGCGCACCAGGACGTGCCGTTCGAGCACCTGGTGGAGGCGCTGAACCCGTCCCGCTCGCTGTCCCACCACCCGCTGTACCAGACCGGGTTGGTCGTGCAGAACGCTCCGGGCGGTGACTTCGAGCTGCCGGGCCTCCAGGTCTCCGCGGTGACCGTGCTCACCGGGACGGCGCGGCTCGACCTGACCTTCGGGTTCGCGGAGGAGCACGGGCCCGACGGCGCGCCGGCCGGGCTCAGCGGTGCGGTCGAGTACAGCACCGACCTGTTCGACCGCTCGACGGTCGAGGCCTTGGTCGCCCGGTGGACCAGGCTGCTGGCCGCCGTCGCCGCCGCGCCCGACCGGCCGATCGGCGGGATCGACCTGCTGTTCGCCGAGGAGCGCTGCGAGCTGCTGCCCGCCGTCGAGCGCGGGGCGGCCGGGGTGAGCCTCCCGGAGCTGTTCGCGGCGCAGGTGACGGCCGCGCCGGACGCGGTCGCGTTGGTGTGCGGCGATGTCGCCTTGACGTACGGGCAGCTGGATGCCAGTGCGAACCGGTTCGCGCATGCGCTGATCGCGCGTGGGGTGGGCCCGGAGCAGGTCGTGGCGGTGGCCCTGCCGCGGTCGGTGGAGTCGGTGGTGGCGGTCCTGGGCGTGCTGAAGGCCGGGGCCGCGTACCTGCCGGTGGATCCGGCGTACCCGGCGGCGCGGATCGCGTTCATGCTGGACGACGCGCGGCCGGCCTGGGTGGTCGACGATCCGGCACTGGTGGCCGAGGCCTCCGGGCGGCCGGAGAACGATCCGGGAGTCGTGGTGGACGCCCGGCACCCGGCCTACGTGATCTACACCTCGGGTTCGACGGGCCGGCCCAAGGGCGTCGTGGTGAGCCACACCGGTGTGTCGGGCCTGGTGGCGGCGCAGGTCGAGCGGCTCGGCGTGGCGCCGGGCAGCCGGGTGCTCCAGTTCGCCTCGCCCAGCTTCGACGCGTCCTTCTGGGACCTCTGCAGCGCGCTGCTCACCGGCGCCGCCCTCGTCCTGGCCCCCGTCGAGGCCCCGTTGGAGGCCCTGACGGACCGCCGGCTGGACGTCACCCATGTGACGCTGCCGCCCTCGGCCCTGGCCGCGCTGGACGGTGCCGAACTCACGGCCGCCACCCTGGTGGTGGCGGGTGAGGCGTGCCCGCCGGAGCTGGTGGAGCGCTGGGCGCCGGGCCGTCGGATGATCAACGCGTACGGCCCGACCGAGACGACGGTGTGCGCGACCATGAGCGAACCGCTGTCCGCGGGAGCCGGCGTGCCGCCGATCGGGCGACCGGTCGCGGGCTTCCGGGTGTACGTCCTGGACGAGCGGCTGCGCATCGTGCCGCCGGGCGTGGCGGGAGAGCTGTACGTCGCCGGCCCGGGTCTGGCGCGCGGCTACCTGAACCGGCCGGGCCTGACGGCGGGGCGGTTCGTGGCCTGCCCGTTCGGGCCGGAGGGTGCCCGGATGTACCGCACCGGTGACGTGGTGCGGCGCCGGGCCGACGGCGAGCTGGAGTACGTCGGCCGCGCCGACGACCAGGTGAAGGTGCGCGGTTTCCGCGTGGAACTCGGCGAGGTCGAGGCCGCGCTGGCCGAGCACCCCGCCGTCGCCCAGGCCGCCGTGGTGGCCCGGGACGACCGGCTCGTCGGCTACGCGGCCGCCCGTCCCGGCACGGCGGTCCGGCCGGCGGAGCTGGCGGCGTACCTGCGCGAGCGGCTGCCGGACTACCTGATGCCGTCCGCGTTCGTGCTGCTGGACGCGCTGCCGCTGACGCCGAACGGGAAGCTGGACCGGGCGGGGCTGCCCGCTCCCGACCCCGGCTCGGCCGAGGCCGGGCGGGCGCCGCGCACCCCGCAGGAGCAGATCCTGTGCGGGCTGTTCGCCGAGGTGCTGGGCGTGCCGCAGGTCGGGGTCGACGACGACTTCTTCGACCTGGGCGGGCACTCCCTGCTCGCCACCCGGCTGACCGCGCGGGTGCGCTCGGTGCTCGGCGTCGAGCTGGGGCTGCGCGCGCTCTTCCAAGCGCCCACCGTGGCGGGTCTGGCCGGGGCACTGGCCGGGGACGGCCGCGTCCGCCCGGCGCTGACCGTGCACGAGCGGCCGGAGGCGGTGCCGCTCTCCTTCGCCCAGCGCCGGCTGTGGTTCCTGCACCGGATGGACGGCAGCGCCGCCACCTACCACATCCCGCTGGCACTCCAGCTGACCGGAACGCTCGACCGGGCGGCGCTGGACGAGGCACTGGCCGAGGTGGTGGTCCGGCACGAGACCCTGCGCACGGTGTTCCCGGAGGTCGACGGCGTACCGTGCCAGCGCGTGCTGGACCCGGCCGAGGCCCGGCCCCGGGCGCGGCTGACCGAGGTGTCGCGGGCCGAACTGCACGATCGGCTCGCCGAGTTCGCCCGGCAGCCGTTCGACCTGGCGGCGGAGCCCCCACTGCGGGCCGAGCTGTTCGCACTCGCGCCGGACGAGCACGTGCTGCTGCTGGTGATGCACCACATCGCCGGTGACGGCTGGTCCACCGGCCCGCTGGCCCGCGACCTGGCCGAGGCGTACGCCGCCCACTGCGAGGGCCGGGCGGCGAGCCGGCCGGCCCTGCCGGTCCAGTACGCCGACTACACGCTCTGGCAGCACGAGCTGCTCGGCGACGCAGCCGACCCGCAGAGCCGGTTCGCCGAGCAGCTCGACTACTGGAAGCGGCAGCTGTCCGACCTGCCGGAGCTGCTCCAACTGCCCGTCGACCGGCCCCGGCCGGCCGTTGCGGGTTGGCACGGGGACCACCTCGGCCTGGAGTTGAGCCCCGAACTGCACGCCGCCCTGGTGGAGTTGGCGCGGCGCTCGGGCGCGAGTCTGTTCATGGTGCTGCAGGCGGCGCTGGCGGCGCTGTACACCCGGCTGGGCGCGGGTACGGACATCCCGATCGGCAGCCCGATCGCGGGGCGCACCGACGAGGCCCTGGATGAGCTGGTCGGGTTCTTCGTGAACACGCTGGTGCTGCGCACCGACACCAGCGGTGATCCGAGTTTCGCCGAGCTGCTGGAGCGGGTGCGGGAGACGGCGCTGTCGGCGTACGCGCACCAGGACGTGCCGTTCGAGCAGCTGGTGGAGGTGCTGAACCCGTCCCGGTCGCTGTCGCACCACCCGCTGTTCCAGACCATCCTGGCCGTACAGAACGCGCCGATGGGCCGGTTCTCGCTGCCCGGCCTGGACGTCGAGACCTACGCGGTCGCGACCGGAACCGCCAAGTTCGACCTCGGGGTGAGCTTGGTCGAGCAGTTCGGTCCGGACGGGAGCCCGGCCGGGATCGTCGGCGCGGTCGAGTACGCCACCGACCTGTTCGACCGCGCGACAGTCGCCGCCCTGACCCGGCGCTGGACGCTCCTGCTGGAGGCCGTCACCGCCGACCCGCAGCGGCCGTTCGGCGGGATCGACCTGCTCGACGCCGACGAGCGGCACCGGCTGCTGGAACGGGGCAACGCGACCGCCCGCGAGCTGGGTGCCGTCCCGGTGCCGCGGGCCTTCGAAGCGCAGGTGGTGGCGACGCCAGACTCGGTCGCCCTCGTCCGCGGCGACATCGAATTGACGTACCGTCAGCTGAACGTGCGGGCGAACCGGTTCGCGCATGCGCTGATCGCCCGGGGCGTGGGGCCGGAGCAGCTGGTGGCGGTGGCGCTGCCGCGTTCGGTGGAAGCCGTGGTGGCGCTCCTCGGCGTGTTGAAGGCCGGGGCGGCGTACCTGCCGGTGGATCCGGCGTACCCGCAGTCGCGGATCGACTTCATGCTCACGGACGCCCGTCCCGCACTGCTGGTCGACGACCCCGCGATGGTGGCCGAGGGCGACTGGCCGGACAGCGACCCGGAGGTCGCGCTCGACGTCCGGCACCCGGCCTACGTGATCTACACCTCGGGCTCCACCGGCCGCCCCAAGGGCGTCGTGGTCGCCCACGGCGGTGTGGCGAGCCTGGTCGCCGGGCAGATCGAGGGGTTCGCGATCGACCCGGACAGCCGGGTGCTCCAGTTCGCCTCGCCCAGCTTCGACGCCTCGGTGTCGGAGATCTACACCGCCCTGCTGCGCGGCGCGGCGCTGGTGCTGCCTCCGACGGCCGATCCGGTCGCCGCGCTGGTCGACCCGGGCCTCGCGGTCACCCATGTGACCGTGCCGCCGTCCGTCGTCGCGGCCCTGCCGGAGGACTCGGTGACGGTGTCGAATCTGATCGTGGCGGGGGAGGCGTGCCCGCCGGAGCTGGTCGCCCGCTGGGCGCCCGGCCGTCGGATGGTCAACGCGTACGGTCCCACCGAGACCACGGTGTGCGCGACGATGAGCGACCCGCTCGCGCCCGGCTCGGGCGTGCCGCCGATCGGCCGGCCGATCACCAACGCCCGGGTGTACGTGCTGGACGAGCGGCTGCGGCCGGTGCCGCCCGGCGTGCCCGGCGAGCTGTACGTCGCGGGCGCCGGACTGGCCCGCGGCTACCTGAACCGACCGGGTCTGACCGCCGCGCGGTTCGTGGCCTGCCCGTTCGATCCTTCGGGCGCCCGGATGTACCGCACCGGCGACGTGGTCCGCTTCCGGGCCGACGGTCAGCTGGAGTACGTCGGCCGCGCCGACGACCAGCTGAAGGTGCGCGGCTTCCGGGTCGAGCCCGGCGAGGTCGAAGCGGCCCTGGCCGAGCACCCCGCCGTCGCCCAGGCCGCCGTCCTCGCCCAGGACGACCGGCTGATCGGCTACGTCGTCCCGCGCCAGGACACCGCCCGGGACGACGGGGTCGAGGCCGACCACGTCGGCGAGTGGCGGGACATCTACGACGCCCTGCCCATCGCCCCCGAGGAAGCCGCGTTCGGCCAGAACTTCGTGGGCTGGAACAGCAGTTACGACGCCAGCCCGATCCCGGTCGAGCAGATGCGGGAGTGGCGGGACGCCACGGTGGCCCGGATCCTGGCCCTGCGCCCGCGCCGGGTGCTGGAGGTCGGCGTCGGCACCGGTCTGCTGCTCTCCCAGGTCGCACCGCACTGCGAGACGTACTGGGCGACCGACTTCTCCGCCACCGCGATCGACGCGCTGGCCGCCCAGGTCGACCGGCAGCCCGACCTGGCCGGGCGAGTCGTCCTGCAGACCCGCCCGGCGCACGACACCGACGGGCTGCCGACGGGGGAGTTCGACACCATCGTGATCAACTCGGTGGTGCAGTACTTCCCGTCCGCCGACTACCTCGCGGACGTGATCGGGAAGCTGATGCGGCTGCTCGCCCCCGGCGGCGCGCTGTTCATCGGCGACGTCCGCAACCTGCGGCTGCTGCGCCCGCTGGCCACGGCCGTCCAGCTGCACCGGACCGCTGCCGGTACCGACCTCGCGTCGGTGCGCCGCGCGGTGGACCAGGCCGTGCGGGTGGAGAAGGAGCTGCTGGTCGACCCGGACTTCTTCACCGTCCTGCGGGAGCAGGGCACGGAGGTCGGCGCGGTGGCCGTCGAGGTCAAGGAGGCCCGCCACCACAACGAACTGAGCCGCTACCGCTACGACGTGACGCTGCACAAGGCCCCGGTTCATCCGATGGCCGCGGGCCGCACGGTCGAGCTGGAGTGGGGGCGGCAGCTCGCGGGACTGGCCGAGCTGCGCGAACTTCTCGCCCAGCCGCCCGCCGGGGTGCTGCGGATCGCCGGAGTGCCGAACCGCCGTGTGCTGCGCGAAGCCGCCCTGGCCCGGGCGGTGCAGGACGGGGACGGCTCGCTCGCCGAGCTGCTGGAGCGGCTGCACGCCCCGGAGGAGGCCGACCTTCCCGATCCGGAGGACTTCCACGCCCTCGGGCGGGAGTTCGACCGCCGGGTGGGCGTCACCTGGTCGGCCACCGCGGCCGACGCCCTGGACGTCGTCTTCGCCGACCCGCGGACGCCACACGGCTCCCCGGTCGAGCCGTACCGGCCGGCGCGGTCCACCGGCAGGCCGCTGTCGTCGCTGACCAACCGCCCGACCGGCAGCCGGGGCACCGGCGCCCTCATCGGCGAACTCCGCGACTGGCTGCGCGGGCGGCTGCCCGACTACCTGGTCCCGTCGGCGTTGGTGGCGCTGGAGGCGCTGCCGCTGACGGCCAGCGGCAAGCTCGACCGCCGCGCGCTGCCCGCTCCCGACCTCGGCTCGGCCGGATCCGGGCGGGCGCCGCGCACCCCGCAGGAGCAACTCCTCGCCGAGCTGTTCGCCGAGGTGCTCGGCGTGGCCCAGGTCGGGGTCGAGGACAGCTTCTTCGACCTCGGCGGCCACTCGCTGCTGGCGACCCGCCTGGCCTCCAGGGTCCGGGCGACCCTCGGCGCGGAGCTGGAGGTCCGCACCCTGTTCGAGACCCCGACCGTGGCCGCCCTGGCGGCCCGCCTGGACGGCTCCGGAACGGCGCGGCCCGCGCTGACCGCCCAGCCCCGCCCCATGGGGGCACCTCCCGGCCGTCAAGGCTGGGGGAGGGTGCCGCTGTCCTTCGCCCAGCGCCGTCTGTGGTTCCTGCACCGGATGGACGGGCCGAGCGCCACCTACAACATGCCGCTCGCGCTGAGCCTGACCGGCGAACTGGACCGCCCGGCCCTGCACGCCGCACTCGCGGACGTGGTCGCCCGGCACGAGAGCCTGCGGACGGTCTTCCGCGAGACGGACGGGGTGCCGTACCAGGTCGTGCTGGGCGCCGCGCAGGCTCACCCCGCACTGCCGGTGGTCGAGCTCGACGAGGGCGAACTGGCCGAGCGGTTGGCCGAGGCGGCCCAACGCGGCTTCGACCTGGCGGCGGAGCCGCCGATCCGGGCGGAGCTCTACGCGCTCGCCCCCGACCGGCACGCGCTGCTGGTCGTGGTGCACCACATCGCCGCCGACGGCTGGTCGATGGGCCCGCTCGCCGGTGACCTGGCCGCGGCCTACACGGCCCGCTGCCGGGGCGAGGAACCGCAGTGGTCCCCGCTGCCGGTGCAGTACGCCGACTACTCCCGGTGGCAGCGCGACCTGCTCGGTGACGCCGCCGACCCGGACAGCCTGTTCGCCCGGCAACTTGCCTACTGGAAGGATGAGTTGAAGGGCATGCCGCAGCAGCTGCAGCTGCCCGCCGATCGGCCCCGGCCGCCGGTGGCCTCCCAGCGGGGCGGCCGGGTTGGGGTCCGGCTGGACGCCGAACTGCACCAGGCCCTGCGGGACCTGGCCGCCACGCGCGGCGCCAGCATGTTCATGGTGCTCCAGGCCGGCCTGGCCGCGCTGCTCACCCGGCTCGGCGCCGGTACGGACATCCCGATCGGCAGCCCGATCGCCGGCCGTACCGACCAGGCACTCGACGAGCTCGTCGGCTTCTTCGTCAACACCCTGGTGCTGCGCACCGACACCGGCGGCGACCCCGGCTTCGCCGAACTGCTCGGCCGGGTGCGGCAGAAGGCGCTCACCGCGTACGACCACCAGGACGTGCCGTTCGAGTACCTGGTCGAGGTGGTCAACCCGGCGCGGTCGCTGGCCCACCACCCGCTGTTCCAGATCATGCTGGCCCTGCAGAACGCGCCGCTGGGCGAGTTCGCGCTGCCGGGGCTGGAGACCGGCCACCTGGAGGCGCCGACCGGGACGGCACGGGTCGACCTGACCTTCAGCCTGGCCGAACAGTTCCGTCCGGACGGCGGCCCCGACGGCCTGGTCGGCGCGGTGGAGTACGCCACCGACCTGTTCGACCCGGCCACCGTGGAGCTGCTGTTCGCCCGCTGGGCCCGGTTGCTGCGGGCGGCGGTCGCCGACCCGGACCGGCCGATCAGCCGGATCGACCTGATGTCCGACGCGGAACGCCACCGGCTGCTGTACGGGTTCAACGACACGGCGGCCGAGCTGCCCCGGGCCGCGGTGCCGGAGCTGTTCGCCCGTCAGGTGTCGGCCGCCCCGGACGCGGTGGCCGTCGTCGCGGGCGGCACCGAGCTGACCTACCGGGAGCTCGACCAGCGGTCCAACCGGCTGGCGCGGGCCCTGGTCCGCCAGGGCGTACGGCCGGAGACACCGGTCGCGGTGCTGCTGGGGCGCTCGGCGGAGCTGGTCGTGGCGATCCTGGCGATCATCAAGGCGGGCGGCGCCTACGTGCCGCTGGACTCGCGCTTCCCCTCGTCGCGGATCGAGCTGATCCTTCGGGAGACCGGGGCCGCGCTGGTGCTCACCCAGGAGGTGCTGACCGCGCTGGTGCAGTCCGAGCGCGACCCGTCCAGCCTCGAAATCCCGTGCGATCCCGGCCAGTTGGCGTACATCATGTACACCTCCGGCTCGACCGGGCGGCCGAAGGGCGTGGCCGTCACCCACCGTGACGTGGTGGGCCACGCGCTCACCCCGGAATGGCGCGGCGGCGGACATGAGCGGGTGCTGATGCACTCCCCGACGGCCTTCGACGTCTCGACCTACGAGCTGTGGGTGCCGCTGCTGGGCGGCGGCCGGATCGTGGTCGCACCGCCCGAGCAGCTCGACCTCGACCTGCTCCAGCACACGATCACCACGCACGGGGTGACCGGACTGTGGCTCACCGCCGGACTGTTCCGGCTGGTCGCCGAGGAGCGCCCGGGCCTGCTCGCCGGGGTGCGCGAGGTCTGGACCGGAGGCGACGTGGTCTCCCCGGCCGCCGCCGCCCGGGTGCTGGCCGCCTGCCCGGGCATCGAGGTGGTCAACGGCTACGGGCCCACCGAGGCCACCACCCTGGCCACCTGCCACCCGGTGCGCACCCTCCCCGAACACGCCGCGACCGTGCCGATCGGCGGGCCGATGGCGAACATGCGCGCCTACGTGCTCGACGACCACCTGCGGCCGGTGCCGACCGGCCTGGTCGGCGAGCTGTACCTCGCGGGGACGGGCGTGGCCCGCGGCTACTTCGGCCGACCCGGCCTGACGGCGGAGCGCTTCACGGCCGACCCGTACGGGCCGCCCGGGAGCCGGATGTACCGCACCGGCGACCTGGCCTGGTGGCTGCCCGACGGCACGCTGGAGTTCGCCGGACGCGCCGACCACCAGGTCAAGCTGCGCGGCCTGCGGATCGAGCCCGGAGAGATCGAGGCGGTCCTGGCGGGCTGCCCGGGCGTCGCCCAGGCGGCCGTGGTCGCCCGCGAGGACCGGCCGGGCGACAAGCGGCTGGTCGCCTACCTGGTGCCCGCCCCCGAGGGCGCGGCGCCCGAGCCGGGCGAGCTGTCCGGCCGGCTGCGCCGCGAACTGCCCGACTACATGGTGCCGGCGGCGTTCGTCACCGTGGACGCGCTGCCGCTGACCGCCAACGGCAAGCTGGACCGGGCGGCCCTGCCCGCCCCCGAGTACGGCGCGTCGGACGCCGGGCGCGGCCCCCGGACCCCGCAGGAGCAGCTGCTCTGCGGCCTGTTCGCCGAGGTCCTCGGCCGGGAGCAGGTGAGCATCGACGACGGCTTCTTCGACCTGGGCGGGCACTCGCTGCTGGCCGCCCGGCTGGTTTCCCGGGTCCGCGAGACCCTCGGCCTGGAGCTGGGGCTGCGCATGCTGTTCGAGGCGCCGACCGTGGCCGGGCTCACCGAGCGCCTGGTCATGGACAATCCCGACGACGCGTTGGACGTGGTGCTGCCGCTGCGCTCGACCGGGACGGCCACACCGCTGTTCTGCATCCACCCCGGCGGCGGCATCAGCTGGTCGTACAGCGGGCTGCTGAACCACATCGGTCCGCAGCACCCGGTCTACGCGATCCAGGCGCGCGGCCTCGGCCGGCCCGAACCGCTGCCGACCTCCTGCGAGGAGATGGCGGCCGACTACGCCGACCACATCCAGAAGATCCAGCCGGAGGGCCCGTACCTGCTGCTCGGCTGGTCCGCCGGCGGGCTGATCGCCCACGCGCTGGCCTGCGAGCTGCAGTCGCGCGGCGAGCGGACCGCACTGCTGGCGATCCTCGACGCCTACCCGGTGAAGGACGTGCAGTTCGAGGTGGCTCCGGTACCCACCGTGCGGGACGTGCTCGTCGGGGTGCTCGACGTCGACCCGGACGAGCTGGGCGACCGGGAGATCACCTACGCCGAGGTCGCCGAGGTGCTGAACCGGCGGGGCAGCGCGCTGGCCGGTCTGAACGAGCGGCAGGTCGAGGTGATCGTCGACATCATGATCAACAACGCGAAGCTGGCGGTCGACTTCGTCCCCGGCAGTTACGACGGGGACCTGCTGCTGTTCAACTCCACGATCGACCGGGCCGAGGACAACGCCGGGCCCGAGACCTGGCGCCCCTACGTCACCGGCCGGATCGAATCGCACGAGATCACCACCCGGCACGACCGGATGACCCAAGCCGGCTCGCTGGCCCAGATCGGACCGATCCTGGCCGCCAGGCTCGCCGAGGCCGCGGGCGACCCCGATGCCGTCCGTGACACCGATGGCACCACCCTTTCCCACCAGGAGGACTGACCCATGACCAACCCCTTCGACGACCAGGACGGCACCTTCCTCGTGCTCGTCAACGACGAGAACCAGCACTCCCTGTGGCCGCAGTTCGCGGACGTTCCCGACGGCTGGACCGTCGCCCACGGCCCCGACACCCACGCCGCCTGCCTGGAGCACGTCGAGCAGGCCTGGACCGACATGCGGCCCAAGAGCCTCGCCGAGGCCATGGACGCCAAGCGGTAGCGCGGCAGACATGACCTCGACCACCGTTTCGGCCGGGGCCCGCGACACCGCGGGCCCCGGCCGCGGCGGCCGACCCGCCGCCCCCCAGCGCACCCCCCCCGCCAGCCGGGGCCCCGTCCCCGTAGTAGCCCCGCTGGCGCGCGGGGGCCCCGGCCACCGCCCCC
>NZ_JBITZP010000028.1:0-105933 GCF_044546945.1 Kitasatospora sp. NPDC053057
CCCCCACCTCCCTCCCCCACCCAACCAAGGCGAGAGGGACGCGCTGCGGGAGGGGCGGTGGAGGGGGTGGCTGCGGAGAGGGGCGTGACGGGTGATTTTCAGACTGCCAACGGCGCCCAACCCCCACCCACAGAGTCGGCAGTCTGAAAATCACCCAGCCCCCGGAGCGGCCACCCCCGGAACCGCCCCCGCCCCCCCCCCCCCCCCCGGCCCCCCCCCCCGCGCGGGCCCCCCCCCGGGGGGGGGGGGGGGGGGGGGGGGGGGGGGGGGGGGGGGGGGGGGGGGGGGGGGGGCGGGGGGGGGGGGGGGGGGGGGGGGGGGGGGGGGGGGGCGGCCCCGCCCCCCCCGCCGCAATCCCTTTCCCCGGGGCCCCCGCCCCCGCCCCCCTCCCACCCTCCCTCCACCTCCCCCACCCCTACCCCCTGCCCACCCCACCTCGTGGAGGGAAGAGGAGAGCGGGGGTCACGGGGGCGGGGCGCGGGGCCTGCGGGTGGAGTGACCGGAGGCGGAGTGGCCGGCGCGGGCGCCGTGGTCAGACTGGGGGTGCACGGCGACGGCAAGGGTGGACGGGGAATCGCCGGTCACGGCGATATCCCCCACTCGGTCGGTGCGCAGGACGGTGGCGCCCAACGCACGCAGCCGATCGACCGTACGAGGCGACGGGTGCCCGTACGGGTTGCCCTCGCCGCAGGAGATCAGGGCGAGCCGGGGCCGTAGGGCACCGGTCAGGTCCCAGTCCTGGTGGGCCGAGCCGTGGTGTGCCACCTTCAGGACGTCGACCCGGCCGAGGCGGCCCAACAGGGCGGACTGGGCAGGCGGTTCGAGGTCCCCGAGCAGCGCCATCCGCAGACCTCCGGCCAGCGTCACCAGCAGGGCCACACTCGCGTTGTTCGCACCTGGCGCCTCGACGGCCGCCCCGGGATCGGGCCACACCACGTCCCAGGACAACTCCGCGCCGGCCGAACGCCGTTCACCACGGCCCGCACGCAGCAGCGACACACCGGCCCCTGCCGCCCAGGCCGTCACCCGGGCCGCCTCGCCCGGCGGGTCATCCAGCGCCGTGCCCTCGACAGCACCCACCTGGCGCCCGCGCAACACCCCTGGCACGCCTTCGACATGGTCCGCATGGAAGTGCGTCAACAGCAGCAGCGGGACCGTCGTGATGCCGAGTTCGCGCAGGCACCGGTCGGCCGCTTCGGGATCCGGCCCGGTGTCGATCACCACCGCGCTGTCCGGCGCATCGGTCGCAAGGGCCAACATGTCTCCCTGTCCGACATCGCACATCGCCAGCCGCCACCCCGGCGGTGGCCAGCCCGTGGCGATCCGGGCGAGCTGCGGCGGGCGCAGCAGTACGGCCAGCAGCACCACCAGCAGGGCGCCCGTCACCAGGGCCCGGGCCCAGCGGCGCCGGGGGCGGGCATGCCGGCCCGTCTCCGGCCGCCGGGGCAGCAGCAGGGGCGCCGCCCAACAGGCGGCCAGGGTCGCCAGGGCGACCGTCACCACGCCGAACCAGCCTCCGGGCCAGGCCAGTTGGCCGCCGGGCAGTTCGGCCCCGCGCCGTCCGACGAAGGCGAGCCAGCTGGCCGGCAACCCCGCCGGCTCGGCCAACAGCCGGGCCAGGGACGGGGAGAACGGCTGCAGGACGAGCACCCCGAAGCCGAGCAGCGTCGCCGGGGCCACCGCCAGCTCGGCCAACAGGTTGCACGGGACCGCGACCAGGCTGATGTGCCCGGACAGCACCACCGTCACCGGCGCGCACAACGCCTGCGCGGCCGCCGTCGCCGCCAGCGCGCCCGCCAGATGGTGCGGCCAGCGCCGGGCGCGCAGGGACTCGGCCCAGTGCGGCCCGAGGACGAGCAGCCCGGCAGTGGCGAGCACCGAGAGCAGGAAGCCGAAGGAGCGGGACAGGAACGGGTCCAGCAGGACGAGGACCAGAACGGCCCCGGCGAGCGCCGGTACGGCCTGGCGGGGCCGGCCGGTGGCCAGGGCCAGCATGCCGATCAGTCCCGTCCCCGCCGCCCGCAGCACACTGGGCTCGGGCCGGCAGACGGTCACGAAGGCCAGCGTCAGCCCCGTGCCGAACAGGGCACTGGTGCGCAGCGAAAGCCCCAACAGCGGTGCCAGTCCCCGCCGTTCCGGAGTGCCCGCCTGGCCGGGGGCGCCGAGCAGCACGCCGAGGACGATCGCCAGGTTGGCCCCGCTGACCGCCACCAGGTGCACCAGGTCGGTGGCCCGGAAGGCGTCCACCAGGTCGTCGGGCAGCCGCGAGGTGTCGCCGACGACCAGCCCGGGGAGCAGACCCCGCGCGTCCGGCGGGAGTCCGTCGCTGGCCGTGCGCAGGCCCTCGCGCAGCCGGCCGGCGATCCGCTGCGGCAGGCTCGGCGGCGCGAGCTGCCGGGGCGGCCCGTGGACGGCCAGCAGCGCCGCGGACTCGGTGTCGTAGCCCTCTCCCGCCGGACGCACCTCGGCCTCGACAGCAAGCCGCTCCGACGGGAGAAGCCGCAGCCACGGCTCGCTCTCCGGCCCGCGGACCATGACGGTCACCGGGGTGTGCGTCCGGGTGGACCGCCCGTCCGGGAGGAGGGTGGCGCGGTCGGCCACGGCCTTGAGGGTGAGGAGGGTCTGCCCGCCGGTGGTGCCGCCCCGGGAGGTGTGGACCTTCGGGTCCCCCACGACGGTCAGCTCCACCTCCACCGCAGGGGCGGGCGTGCCCGGGGAGCGCGGCGGCGCGTGCTCGGCCGAGCGGGCGAGCTCCGGCAGCGGCCCGCGGTGCAGGTCGGCGGTGTGCAGCGGGGTCGCGACCGCGGCCGCCGCGCCGGTGAGCAGGACGGCCGCCAGCGCCACCGTGGCCCCGCGCCGGCGCAGGAGGCCCGGCCGGGTGAGCAGCAGCACGGCCGCGAGCACCGCGACGCCCGCCAGCGAGAAGAGCAGCACCTCGGACCCCGGCCCGAGGGGCAGCAGCACCGCCGTGACCAGCCAGGCCGAGACGGCGGGCAGCAACAGTCGGAAGTCGGCACCCGAGGAGCGGGTGCGCGGGAGCGGCGCGGTGGTGGCGGACATGACGACACCTCCCTTCGGGGGTCGGCGAGAGGGGACAGAACGGCTGTCAGAGGGTGAGGAGCGGGCGGAGTTCCGCGAACGTACGGGCGCCGATGCCGCTGACCTGCCGGAGCTGGTCGATCGAGCGGAACGACCCGTGCGAGGCGCGGTAGGCGAGGATGCGCTGAGCGAGGGTCGGGCCGACGCCGGGCAGGGCGTCGAGCTGTTCGAGGGTGGCGCGGTTGAGGCTGACGGGTGGTCGGGGCGTGCCGGCCCCGGGAAGTCCGCCGGCGCCTCCGGGCACCTGGACGGGAACCGGAGCCGGTGCCTGCTCGCCGACCAGGATCTGCTCACCGTCCGTCAGGACGCGGGCCAGGTTGAGGCCCCGGGTGTCCGTCTCCGGCAGCGGGCCGCCAGCCGCCCGCAGGGCGTCTGCCACCCGCGATCCGCCGGGCAGGGTGTGCAGGCCCGGCAGGTGGACCCGGCCACCGATGTCGATGACGACGGCGGGCCCGACGCCCGGCCCCCCCGAGGAAGCCTCGGGGGGACCGGCCCCGCTGCCGGGCGTGGCATCGGCGGCGGGCGAGCCCGACTCCGGCAGCGCAGAGGCTGCCACCAGCGCCGGAACGGCCACGGCCTCCGGCCTGGTCAGCCAGAAGTGCTGCACGGCGTAGCCCACCGCGAAGAGCAGCAGGATGGCCAGCCCGGCCACCGCGCGTCGGTCGAGCGCCAGCACCGAGGCGAGCCGCAGCCGCGCCCCGGCGCCCGGCGCGTCGGGGACGTCAACTGCCCCCGGAGGCAGCGCCACCGGCTTCCCCGCCGCCGCAGAAGCCACCGGAGACGGAGCAGCGGAGGGCAAGGACTCCGCGGGCGTAGAAGACGGAGAAGACGGAGAAGACTGCGAAAGCAGGGAAGGCGGGGAAGGCGGGGAAGACCGAGCAACAGGCGCGGCAGCACCACCCACCGGCTCGTCATCCGTCGGCAGCAGCGCCGCCATCCGCAGCCGCACCGTCTCGTTGATCGCTTGGCGCTTCGCCGCGCCCAGGCCCATGGTCGTCATGGCGAGGACGCTAGAAGCCGTCCGGCGAGCGCGCAGAAATTACCGAAAGCCTGTGGATAACCCGGGGGTTGTGGATAAAAACGTCACTCACACGAGTAGGTGACCTATGCCCGGGTTGACCGACCCACCCCGATCCGGCGCAACCACCGCCCAGCCGCCGCCACCGCCTCAGCGCGGCGCGACCACCACCGCGAGCAGCCCCGGCCCGACGTGCGCGCCGATCACCGCCCCGACCTCGCCCACGTACAGGTCCCGCAACCCCGGCACCCGTGCCCGCAGCCGCTCCGCGAGCGGCTCGGCCCGTTCCTCGGCCGCCAGGTGGTGGACGGTGATGTCCACCTCGCCCTCCCCCGACCGCTCGACCGCGATCTCCTCCAGCCGCGCGATCGCCCGCGACGCCGTCCGCACCTTCTCCAGCGGTTCGATCCGCCCGCCGTCCAGGTGCAGCAGGGGCTTGACCGCCAGCGCCGACCCGAGCAGCGCCCGCGCCGCCCCGATCCGCCCGCCCCGGCGCAGGTGCTCCAGGGTGTCCACGTAGAAGAAACCGCTGGTCCCGGCCGCCCGCCGGGTGGCCGCCTCGGCCGCTTCCGGCAGGCCCCGGCCGGCCGCGATCGCCTCGGCCGCCGCCAGCACCCCGTACCCGAGGGCCATGCCGACCAGCCGGCTGTCCACCACCCGCACCGGTACGGGCGCCTCGGCGGCCGCCAGTCGGGCGGCCTCGACCGTGCCGGACAGCTCACCGGAGATGTGCACCGACACGATCCCCGTAGCCCCGGCCTCGGCTGCCGCCCGGTAGGTGGCGGCGAAGGTCTCGGGGTTGGGCCGGGAGGTGGTCACCCGCTGTTTGGCGCGCAGCGCCTCGGCGACGTCCTTCGGGGAGATCTCGACGCCCTCGCACAGGACCGAGTCACCGACCGCGACGCTCAGCGGGACCACCGTGATCCCGTGCCGGTCGAGGGCCTCCTGCGGCAGATAGGCCGTGGAATCGGTGACAAGCGCGAGGTCGGAGGGCATGAGGCGGAGATTACTCCCCGTTCGTCCGGGAAGACAGCGTCCGTCCCCGCGCTCCGCCGGAGGCCCCGGCACCACCGCGGCTCAGCCCGCAGAGGGGCCCGCCGAGGTTCCCGTCGACGGCTTCCGCAGCCGCTGCGCGAGCTTCGCCAGCGGGTCGGCCAGCCCGAGCAGGTCCTCCGCGCTCGGCCGCCCCTTCCCGTCCGTCAGCCCGGCCCGAACCGCCCCGCCACCGGACGAACCAGCCGCACCGCCCGCACCTGCCGAACCGGCCCCAAGACCGGCCCCAGAACCGGCCGCAGCGCCGGAAGCAGACCCGGAAGCAGACCCGGCACCCCCGCCCCCCACCGTGTCCCAGTGCCGCAGCGCCCCGGCTTCACTCTCGCACTCCTGGCTCAGCCGGCTCAGCTCGTCGTCCGCGAACCGGTGCATCCGGTCCTGCGCCGCCCACCGCATGGTCTCCGCCGCGTGGGTGATCCGCTCCGCCCGCTCCCGCAGTTCCGGCAGCTTGGCCGCGATCCGCGCGGTGTCCGGTTCCCGTTCCAGGACCCGCAGTTCGCCGTCCAGCTCGACCGCGTGAGCGTCGAGCCGGGTCAGCAGCGCGAGGGACTCGCCGAGCTGGCTGTCCTGCGCCAGTCCGCCCTCCAGCACCTGCCGGGTGCCGTCGAGCGAGGTCCGCAGCTTGAGCCGGACGGTGGCGATCTGCGCGGGCGGGCCGACCTTGGTGTACGTCTTCGCCTTGAGGGTGGCGGTCTCGACGGCGCGCCGGGCGTTGGCCTCGTGCTTCTCGACCTTCGCGGCGACGGTCTTGGCGGCCTTGACCGTACCGACCACCGCCAGTACGAGCGTCGCGATCCCGAAGAGCAGGACCAAGCCGATCATCACGCCGAACACGTCCATCGCGCGCCACCTTCCGCCACCGTTCCGGCCCCCACCGGGCCCAACGCGGGCCGCAATGCCGAGGGTTCCACGGTAGCCGCCGCACCGGGCCCGAGGCGGCCCGAACGGGCCCGGCGGCCGGAGATCAGGGACAGATCGGGGATCTCCCCGAGGGCCCGGCCCCCACCGCCCGGACGGCCCGGAAGACGCACCGGGCGGGTGCCCCGGAGGACACCCGCCCGATCGATCACGCACTCACGAAGCCACGAACTACGAACTACGAACTACGAACTACGAACAGCCGGAACAGCACGAACAGCACGAACAGCTCCGACCTCACCCGGTCACGATGTTGACCAGCTTCGGCGCCCGCGCGATCACCTTCCGCACCGCCGCGTCACCGATCGCCGCGACCACCGCCGGGTCCGCCAGCGCCAGCGCCTCCAGCTCGGCGTCCGTGATGCCGGGCGCGACCTCCAGCCGGGCCTTGACCTTGCCCTTGATCTGCACCACGCAGGTCACCGTCTCGTCGACCACGTACGCCGGGTTGGCGACCGGGTAGTCGGCGTGCGCCAGCGACTCGCCGTGGCCCAGTCGGCGCCACAGCTCCTCGGCGATGTGCGGGGCCAGCGGCGCGACCATCAGCACCAGCTGCTCGGCCACCGCCCGCGGCGTGGAGCCGCGCTTGACCAGGAAGTTGTTCAGCTCGATCGCCTTGGCGACGGCCGTGTTGAAGCGCAGCCCGGCCATGTCGCCGCGGATGCCGTCGATGGCCTTGTGCAGGGCGCGCAGGGTCGCCTCGTCCGGCTCCTCCTCCGTGACGACCAGCTCGCCGGTGCCCTCCGACACGACGTTGCGCCACAGCCGCTGCAGGAAGCGGTACGACCCGACGACGGCCCGGGTGTCCCACGGGCGGGAGACGTCCAGCGGGCCCATCGACATCTCGTACAGGCGCAGCGTGTCCGCGCCGTACTCGTCGGCGATGTCGTCCGGGGCGACGGCGTTCTTCAGGGACTTGCCCATCTTCCCGGCCTCGCGCTTGACCGGCTCGCCCTGCCAGAAGTACTTGCCGTCGCGCTCCTCGACCTCGGCGGCGGGCACCGGGAAGCCGCGCTCGTCGCGGTAGACGTCCGCGGTGATCATGCCCTGGTTGAACAGCTTGTGGAACGGCTCGACGGAGGAGACGTGGCCCAGGTCGTGCAGCACCTTGTGCCAGAAGCGCGCGTACAGCAGGTGCAGCACGGCGTGCTCGGCGCCGCCGACGTACAGGTCGGCGCCGCCGCCCGGCTTGGCCTCGGTCGGGCCCAGCCAGTAGCCCTCGTTGGCCGGGTCCACCACGGCCTCGGTGTTCGTCGGGTCGACGTAGCGCAGGTCGTACCAGCACGAACCCGCCCAGTTGGGCATGGTGTTGGTCTCGCGGCGGTACCGCTTGACGCCGTCGCCCAGGTCCAGTTCGACGTTGACCCAGTCCTCGTTGCGCGACAGCGGGGTCTCCGGCGAGGAGGCGGAGTCGTACGCGTCGTAGGTGCGCGGCGAGTAGTCGTCGACCTCGGGGACCTCGACCGGCAGCATCGACTCGGGCAGCGCGTGCATCACGCCGTCCTCGTCGTAGACGATCGGGAAGGGCTCGCCCCAGTACCGCTGGCGGCTGAACAGCCAGTCGCGCAGGCGGTAGTTGACGGTGCCCTCGCCGATGCCGCGCTCGGCCAGCCACGCGGTGACGTGGGCCTTGGCGTCGACGACGCTCAGCCCGTCCAGGGACAGATCGCCCTGCTCCCGCGCGGAGTTGACGATGACGGAGTCGTAGGTGTCGAAGGCGTCGTCCCACTGCGCCGGGTCCGAGCCGCGCCCGTCGGTCGGCTCGACGACGCAGCGCATCGGCAGCGCGAAGGCGCGCGCGAAGGCGAAGTCGCGGTGGTCGTGGGCGGGGACGGCCATGATCGCGCCGGTGCCGTAGCCCATCAGCACGTAGTCGGCGATGAACACCGGGACGGGCTCGCCGCTGACCGGGTTGACGGCGTAGGCGCCGGTGAAGACGCCGGTCTTGACCTTGGCCTCGACCTGGCGCTCGACGTCCGACTTGGCGGCGGCCGCGGCACGGTAGCCGGCGACGGCCTCGGCGGGGGTGGCGGCGCCGCCGGTCCACTCGGCGGGCACGCCCTCGGGCCAGGCGGCGGGGACGATCGAGTCGACCAGGCCGTGCTCGGGCGCCAGCACCATGTAGGTGGCGCCGAACAGGGTGTCGGGCCGGGTGGTGAAGACGGTGATCTTCTGGTCACCGGGGGCGGCGAAGTCCACCCGGGCGCCCTCGGAGCGCCCGATCCAGTTGCGCTGCTGCAGCTTGATGGCCTCGGGCCAGTCCAGCAGGTCCAGGTCGGAGATCAGGCGGTCGGAGTACGCGGTGATGCGCATCATCCACTGGCGCAGGTTGGACTTGAACACCGGGAAGTTGCCGCGCTCGGAGCGGCCGTCCGCGGTGACCTCCTCGTTGGCCAGCACGGTACCCAGGCCCGGGCACCAGTTGACCGGCACCTCCTTGGCGTACGCCAGGCGGTACTCGCCCAGCACCTCGTCGCGCTCGGCGGCGGACAGCGCGGCCCAGGCGCGACCGCCCGGCACCTCTCGCGAGCCGGCCTCGAACTGGGCGACCAGCTCGGCGATCGGACGGGCCTTGCCGGCCGCCTCGTCGTACCAGGAGTTGAAGATCTGCAGGAAGATCCACTGCGTCCAGCGGTAGTAGTTCGGGTCGATCGTGGAGATCGAGCGGCGCGGGTCGTGGCCCAGGCCCAGCCGGCGCAGCTGCTGGCGCATGTTGGCGATGTTGGCCTCGGTGGAGACCCGCGGGTGGGTGCCGGTCTGCACCGCGTACTGCTCGGCGGGCAGGCCGAAGGCGTCGTAGCCCAGCGTGTGCAGCACGTTGTGGCCGGTCATCCGCTGGTAGCGGGCGAAGACGTCGGTGGCGATGTAGCCCAGCGGGTGGCCGACGTGCAGGCCCGCGCCCGAGGGGTACGGGAACATGTCCATGATGAAGCTGTGCGGCTTCGCGGCGACGTCACCGGCGGACGGGTCGGCCAGCTCACCGGTGGGGTTGGGGGCGTGGAAGGTGCCCTCCTTCTCCCAGATGTCCTGCCAGCGGGACTCGATCTCCGCCGCCAGCGCGGCGCTGTACCGGAACGGCTCGGTCGCGGTCTCGGCCGCGCCGGACGCAGGGGTCGTCTCGCTCATGGTCCTTCAAGCTCCATCGGTGTCAGTTGGCGAACCGCGCGACGCGGCCGACCGTGGACCCGTCCCACGACGGCGGGCGGGGGCGGAAAACAAAAAATCCCCTCGCAGGAGGGGACGCCACGCCGACTCCGGCACCGCCCGAGGGCGCAGCCGGTCCTGGTCAGCGCGGCCGGCTAAGGAGCAGGCGCACGGTTCGCATGGGCTCAGGGTACCGCAAGCAGGTCAGGGCACTCCTGGCCGTCCCACCCGGCGCACCGCGCCCCGACCGCGCATCCGCCACCGGACCGGACCGGGCCCCTCACCGCGCCGCCGCCCGCCCCGCCGCGTCGAAGTCCCGCAGCGCTCTGGCCAGCCGCTCCGACTGCATCCCCGCCGCCAGCGCCCGCGCCAGCCCCGCCGTCCGGGCGGCCTCCCGCTGGTCGCCGAGGCGTCGGTGGGCCTCGGCGAGGCGGACCATCAGCATCGCCTTGGCGCGGGCCCGCCCCGGTCCGAGCCCGGCGACGGCCTCGGCGAGCAGCCCCTTGGCCATCCGGTGCTGGCCGAGCGCCAGCCGCCCCTCTCCCACCATCCCGGCGAGGTCGGCGCGGGCCTCCTCGGTGCCGGGCACGCCGTCGAGTTCGGCGAAGGCCCGGGCGGCGGCCGCCTCGGCCTGCTCGGCCTCGCCGCGGCGGCCGTGGGCCCGGGCGATCCGGCCGAGCTGGCGGGCCCGGCCGGTGGGGCTGAGCGTGGGGCCGTGGGCGTCCAGGGCGGTGCGCAGCGCGGTGACGGCGTCCAGGCCGCGCCCGCCGGTGCCCTGGGTGGCGAGGACCACCAGTGCGCCGAGCCCGGCGACGCCGAGCCGGGGGTCACCGCTGACGTGGGCGGCGCGCAGCGCGGCGACGAAGGCCCGCTGGGCGGCCGCGTCGTGGCCGAGGTCGTACGCGGCCCAGCCGGCCAGCCGGGCGAGCCTGCTGGCGGTGCCGTACAGCTCGCGGCCGAGCCGTTCGTCGTACGCGCCGAGTTCCAACAGCTTGGCCAGCATGGCGAGTTCGGCCCGGGTGGGGCCGAGGACGAGGCCGCCGCCGCAGGAGCGTTCGAGGCGCTGCTTGCTGCGGTAGGACAGGCCGAGTTCGCCGGCCAGCGAGGGGTCGACGCGCAGCGCGCCCTCGCCGCCGCCGACCGGTGGCGGCGGTGAGGAGAGCCGTTCGGCGGCGTGGTCGAGGTCGGCGCTGCGGAACAGGTCGGTGAGGCGGACCGGTCCGGCGTCGGTGGCGGCCTCGCGCAGCGCGGTCTGGGCGGTGTCGGCGGTCCACGGGTCGGTGAGCAGCCGGGGCGAGAGGATCTTGGCGCCGCGGTGGCCGCCCATCCGGCCCCAGAGCTGCTCGTAGGTGACGGCGATGCCGAGGGTGCGGCTGAGCACCTCACAGACGGTCTGGTCGTGCGGGCTGCGCGGCACCATGCCGCGGTCGCGCCACTTGTACGGGGCGGTGGAGCTGATCGCCAGGCCCGGCGGCAGGGCGAGGCTCACCTCACGGGCGAGCCGTTCCGGACTCCAGCCGAGCTGGTGCAGTATCCGGGCCAGCTCCTCGTTCCGCCTTCGCTGCAGATCGGCCATGGCACGACGGTAGCGGTCTTTGCGGCCCGCCCGCCGATGGCATGCACACAACGGCGAAGAGCCGCCCCCCGTACCGGGAGGCGGCTCTCAATCACTGTGGAGCTATGGGGAATTGAACCCCAGACCTCTTGCATGCCATGCAAGCGCTCTACCAACTGAGCTATAGCCCCTTGACCTGCGATGTCACCGGGTTTCCCGTCGTTTCCGTCCGGTTTCCCTCGGCGACATCGACTACTTTACACGGTCCGGGGCGTGCTCCTGAAATCCGTTTCCCGAGGCAGCCGAGGCAGCTGAGCCAGCCAGGCAGCCAGGCAGCCAGGCAGCCAGGGCAACGCGGCCGACCGGGGACCGCGCCCGGCCGGCACCCCGGTCGGCCCGGTCAGCCCACCACCCGCCGGCTGCGCTCGGCGAAGCCCGCCCCGACGAGCACCATCACCGCGTTGACCGCCAGGGTGAGCAGCAGCGCGTGCCCCGAGTCGGCGGCCGGCGCCGGCAGGTCCACCTGCCCGAGGAACACCGAGCCGAGCACCGCGACCCCGATCACCTGCCCGAGCTGGAGGACGGTCACCGTCACCCCGCTGGCATCGGCCGCGTCCTCGGGCGCCACCCCCGCGAGCGCCCGGGCGAACAGCGGCGCGTACGCGAAGCCCGCGGCCAGGCCGAGTGCGGCCGTCTCCACCAGCACCACCGCCCCGATCCCGGCGCCGCCGCCGAGCAGCACCCCCAGCAGCAGGTAGCCGCCCCCGAGCAGCACCCCGGCGACCGACGGCAGCATCCCGTGCAGCCGGCCCGGCAGCCGGTGCCAGCGCAGGCTGGACAGGCCGAAGCCGATCGCGACGGGCGCCGAGCAGAGTCCGGCCCGCAGCGCGCTGTGGCCGAGGGCCGCCTGCTGGTGCAGGGCGAAGGCGAACATGAAGCCCGCGTAGGCCGCCATGATCGTGAACAGTCCGGCCGCCGCCGGGCGCAGCCCGGGCGCGCGCAGCACCCGCCCGGGGATCAGCGGCTGCCCGCCGCGCCGGGCGACACCGCGCTCGACGACCGTGAACAGGCCGAACAGCAGCACGCTGCCCGCGATCATCGCCCAGCCCCAGACCGGCCAGCCGAGCTCGTTGCCGAGCACCAGCGGCACCACCAGCAGGCCGAGCGCCGCGCCCAGCACCACCAGGCCGGGGACGTCGAAGCCGCGCGAGGCGTCGCCGGGCAGCCGCGGCAGCAGCCGGGCGCCCGCCGCCAGCAGCACCAGCCCGATCGGCACGTTGACCAGGAACACCGGCCGCCACCCGGTGCCGAACAGGTCGGCGCTGACCAGCACCCCGCCGAGCACCTGCCCGAACGCGACGCCGACGGCCAGCACCGCCGAGTAGAGGCCGATCGCCCGGGTGCGGGCGGCGCCGGTGAAGGTGCGCTGCAGCAGGCTCATCACCTGCGGCACCATCAGCGCCGCGCCCGCGCCCTGGAGCAGCCGGAAGGCGATCAGCCAGCCGGTGGTCGGGGCGAGGCCGCAGGCCAGCGAGGTGGCGGTGAAGGCGGCCAGGCCCAGCTGGAACAGCCGGCTGAAGCCGTACCGGGCGCCGAGCCGGGCGCCGGTGATCAGCAGGACCGCGTAGGCGATGGTGTAGCCGGCGATCACGAGTTGCAGGGCGGCGCCGGAGGCGCCCAGGTCGGTGCGGATCGTGGGTACCGCGACGTTGACGATGGAGGCGTCGAGCACGGCCATGAACTGCCCGCACAGGACGAGCGCGAGGAGAAGCCCGGGGCGTACGGTTGGCGCCCCGGCGGTGCCTCCGGCCACGCCGGGCCGGATCTGAAGGTCCGTCATGGCCACCAGCCTGGGGCCGGTCCGGTACTGGTGGTTAGAGCCTGCTGATCCTGGTACTGGCAGCACCTGTATCGCCCGGGCGCGCTGCGGCACGATGGACGCCATGACCGTCCTGGAGGAACTCCCCACCGCGGCGGGCGACCGCGAGCGCCGTCGGACCGAGCTGGCCCACTTCCTGAAGGCCTGCCGGGCGCGGGTCACCCCCGAGGACGTCGGCCTGCCGACCGGGCTGCGCCGCCGTACGCCGGGGCTGCGGCGCGAGGAGGTCGCGCAGCTCGCCGGGGTCGGGGTCACCTGGTACACGTGGCTGGAGCAGGGGCGGCCGATCAACGCGAGCGAGCAGGTGCTGCTGGCGGTGTCCCGGGCGCTGCGGCTGGACGGCACCGAGCGCCAGCACCTGTTCCGGCTGGCCGGGATGTCGCCCTCGCCGCTCGCCCAGCCGGCCCCGCCGGAGCTGAGTCCGTCGATCCAGGTGATCCTGGACTCGCTCGCCCCGCTGCCGGCGGCGGTCTCCAACACCCGGTTCGACGTGCTGAGCTTCAACCGGCCGTACGGGTCGCTGTTCGACACCGAGCGGATGCGCCCGTCCCACGGGGTCTTCTTCAACAGCCTCTGGTGCATGCTGACCGCGCCGACGTGCTGCAACCCGTGCGAGAACCCGGAGGTGACCCTGCCGCGGATGGTGGCGGTGCTGCGCTCCGCGTACGGCAAGCACGTCGGCGAACCGGTCTGGGAGGAGCATGTGCAGCGGCTGTCGGCCCGCAGCGAGGTGTTCCGGGAGCTGTGGGCCCGCCAGGAGGTGTCGCCGCCGCACACCCTGCTGCGGATCTTCCGCCACCCGGAGCTCGGTGTGGTGCGGCTGAACGCCACCTACCTGACGATGCCGGGCGTCCCGGAGTGCTACATCGTCGTGTACGTCCCGGAGAACCCGCAGGACCGGGAGCTGGTCGAGCGGCTCAACTCCCTGCCGCCGGGCGGCTGGACCCACACCTGCGCGCCGTGAGGTGCCCGGGGAAGGCCGAGAGGCCGCCACCCACCGGGTGACGGCCTCTCGAACTGCTGTGGAGCTATGGGGAATTGAACCCCAGACCTCTTGCATGCCATGCAAGCGCTCTACCAACTGAGCTATAGCCCCGCGACACGGACGACCGTGGCCCCGGAATTCCAACTGGCCACGACCGCCGATGCGGAGTGGAGCTATGGGGAATTGAACCCCAGACCTCTTGCATGCCATGCAAGCGCTCTACCAACTGAGCTATAGCCCCGCACTCACCGGATCTCCCGCTTCCCTTCCGGGCCGCGTTCCTTCCCTGCGAACGAGGAAGACTCTAGCTGGTCAGGCCCGGAACTGCGAAATCCGCCCCTTCCGGGCCCCCGCGAAGCCCCCGTCACCGAGTGCCGTCAGGTGTCGTCGCCGATGACCGGCTGCGGGAGCGTGCCCGCGTTGTGCTCCAGCAGTCGCCAGCCGCGCGCCCCCTTGCCGAGCACCGACCAGCAGCAGTTGGACAGCCCGCCGAAGCACTCCCACAGGGGCGCCTCCAGGCCCAGCAGCCGCCCGAGCATGGTCCGGATGGTGCCGCCGTGGCTGACCACGACCAGCGTGCCGTTCTCCGGCAGCTTGGCGACGGCTTCCAGCACCACCGGCACCGAGCGGTCGGCGACCTCGGTGGACAGCTCGCCGCCGCCGCGCCGCACCGGCTCCCCGGCCGCCCAGGCCGCGTACTCCTCCGGGTGGCGCTCACGGATCTCGGCGTTGGTCAGACCCTGCCAGGAGCCCGCGTACGTCTCCCGCAGGCCCTCGTGGTGCTGCACGTCCAGCCCGGTGACCGCGGCCAGCTCCTCGGCGGTGCGCCGGGCGCGCTTGAGGTCCGAGGAGATCAGCAGGTCGGGGTGCAGGCCGGAGAGCAGCCGGGCCGCCCGCTGGGCCTGCACGACGCCCTGGCCGGTCAGCTCGATGTCCGTGGTGCCCTGGAACCGCGATTCGAGGTTCCAGGACGTCTGGCCGTGCCGCCAGAAGACGATGCGCGGGCCCCGCGCGTCCCTGCTCAGTGCAGGTCCTCGGGCTTGCCGAAGTCGTCGGCCGGGGCGACGGCGTTGCCGGCCTCGTCGGTGATGGCGTCGGGGCGGTTGCGCGACTCCATGGCGTCCGCGGGCAGCGGCAGCTCGGGGCAGTCCTTCCAGAGCCGGTCCAGCGAGTAGAAGGAGCGCTCCTCGGAGTGCTGGACGTGCACGACGATGTCCAGGTAGTCGAGCAGGATCCAGCGGCCCTCGCGCTCGCCCTCGCGGCGCACCGGCTTGATGTCCAGCTGCTCGCGCAGCTGGTCCTCGATCTCCTCGGCGATCGAGCGGACCTGGCGGTCGTTGTTCGCGGAGGCGATCAGGAAGGCGTCGGTGATCGACAGCACCTCGCTGACGTCGAAGGCGATGATGTTGTGCGCGAGCTTGTCGGCCGCCGCCTGCGCGGCGACGGTGATGAGCTGCTGGCTGTGGTCGGTGACGGTCACGTTGTTCTTCCGGCTCGGCGGCTTGGGGCGGCCCCGGCGCACGGCCGGGGTCGCCTTCCAGGATCTCACGCCGCCCCTGCGGCCTCGGAACGCATTTCCGGGCCGCGGGGGCGGGCGGGGCCGAACCGGGTGCCGGCCGGGGGCCCCGGCCCCCGGTGACCGGCCGACCGGCTACTGGTTCTTCGGCGGCTGGTAGTCCTTGCCGAGCACGACCACCAGGTCCGCGTTCTGGGCGTCGCCGACCTTCTTCACCGCCGTGTCCGGCAGCCCCAGGCTGGCCGCCAGGGACTTCGCCGCGGCCTGCCGGGCGTCGTCGGTGTAGCGGATCTCACTGGTGGCCTGCGGCGCGGTCTTGGCGCCACCCGGGATGAACGTCAGGCCCGAGTTGACGATCTGGACCTGCGCGGCGGCGCCGGCCGCGTCGTTGCCGGAGGCGTCCTGCAACGAGACCCGGGTGGGGGCGTCACCGGCCGCCGCGGACTTCACGGTGCCGCCGAGCACGTCCTTGACCTGCTTGCCCGCGGTCGCCTCGTCGAGGGTGCCGTCCGGCTTGACGGTCAGCGCGGTGGTGCTGAAGTGGCCGTCCTTGGCCTGCTGGGCGAGCTGGGCGAGCACCCCGGCCAGGGCGTCCTCGGGCAGCGAGGGGTCGAGTACCGCGTTCATCCGGTGCACGTCGTCCTTGGCGTCCTTGAACTCGGTCGGCATGGTGCGCACCACCGCGTCCATCACCTGCCCGAACCGGGCCAGCTGGGCGTCCCGGTTCTCACCGGGCGCCTGCAGGGTGGCGTACGCGACCGCGGCCTTGCCGCTGAGCAGGGTGTTCTTGCCCGCCGGGGACAACTCCTTGCCGTCCGGCTTGCCGCCCTCGTAGGTCGCGGCGTTGGTGTCCACCCGGACGCCGCCGAGCTGGGAGACCAGCAGTTCCAGGTACGGGGTGTCCAGCCGCCAGGTGCCGGCCACCGGGGCGCCCAGCACGGTGGACAGGCCGTCGCGGGTCGCCGAGGCGCCGATCGCGTCCATGGCCTGGCCGACGGTGGTCACCGGCGGATCGGCCGGGCCGGGCAGCCGCAGCACGTCGGGCAGCAGCAGCACCGTGCCCTTGTGCCCGGAGGCGTCGTCGACCAGCAGCGCGCTGGACACCTTGCCCTGCAGGTCGCGCAGGTGGACGACGTTGACCTGCCGCCCGCCGGCCGCGGCGGCCGCAGTCGGCTTGTCCCCGGTGAACCACAGGTAGCCGCCGACGCCGCCGGCCGCGAGCGCCAGCACCACACCGAGACCGACCAGCCGGTTCTTCAGCTTGCGGCGCCGCTCGGCGCGCACCTCGCTGCGGGACTCGGCGAACTTCAGCCAGTCGATGACGTCCTCGGTCTCCTCCGCCTCCTCGTCGACGAAGGTGAACTCGCCCGTGGTGTAACCGTCCTTGGGCGCGCGGCCGCCGGCCTTGCCGGACCGGGCCCCGGCGACCTGCTCGGAGCGCGCCTCGGGCTCGGCCGGGGCAGTCTCGGCGGCCGGCCGGGGCGCACGGCGGCGCGGTGGCGGCACGGCGGCGGGAGCCGCGGGAGCGGGCGCCTCGGGCACGACGGGCGGCTCGGGCTGCGGCTCGGCGACCACCGGGGCCACCGGGGCGGCCGGCGCGGCCTGGTACGGCTGCTGGTACCCCTGGTACCCCTGCTGCTGGTAGCCGCCGTACGGGTCCTGGACGTACACCGGCTGCCCGTACTGGTCGTACGGCTCGTACTGCTCGTGCTGCTGCCCGTACGACTGCTGCTGCGGGATCTGCCCGGTCTGCTGGCCCTGCTGGTAGCCCTGGGCGTGCTGGTAGCCCTGGCCCTGCTGGTAGCCCTGGTCCTGCTGGTACCCCTGGGCCTGGCCGCCGTAGGAGCCCTGCCCGTACACCGGCTGCCCGTACTGGTCGTACTGCTGCTCGTACGCCTGCTGATACTCGTGGCCCTGGCCCTGGTACGGCTGCTGGTACTGCCCGGTGGACCACTCCTCCGGCTGCTGCCGGCCGTTGCGATCGCTCACGCCCGCTCCTGGCTCAGGTCCCGTGCGGCGCGTACAGCGCCCGCTTGTCGATGTAGCGGACCACGCCGTCCGGGACGAGGTACCAGACCGGCTCGCCCTTGGCGACCCGGTTGCGGCAGTCCGTGGAGGAGATGGCCAGCGCCGGGACCTCCATCAGGGAGACCCCGCCCACCGGAAGCCCGGCGTCCGACAGAGTGTGCCCCGGCCGGGTGCATCCGATGAAGTGGGCCAGCGAGAAGAGTTCGTCGGAGTCGTGCCAGGACAGGATCTGGGCGAGCGCGTCGGCGCCCGTGATGAAGAAGAGGTCCGCGTCCGGGTGCAGGGCGTGCAGGTCGCGCAGGGTGTCGACGGTGTACGTCGGGCCCTGGCGGTCGATGTCGATCCGGCTCACCGAGAACTGCGGGTTCTCCGCGGTGGCGATGACCGTCATCAGGTAGCGGTCCTCGGCGGGGGTGACGTGGCGGTCGCTCTTCTGCCAGGGCTCCCCGGTCGGGACGAAGATCACCTCGTCCAGGTGGAACGCGCTCGCCACCTCACTGGCGGCGACCAGGTGGCCGTGGTGGATCGGGTCGAAGGTGCCGCCCATCACGCCGAGGCGCTTCTTCACCGGTTCCGGTCCGCCGGGATTCCCGGCCTGCTCTCCCATGCCGCCACACCTTACGCGACGCCCGTCACGGTGCGGGAACGCCCGTGCGGGGGTGGCCCGCTGATGCGTGAGGGAGCGGCCGGCCCACTGGCCGGACGCTCCCCGAGCGGTCCGTGGTCCCGGCTCAGCGGTCCCGGTTGAAGCGGGTGACGATGAAGAGCAGGAGCATCAGGATGAACAGCGCGGAGCCACCCGTCAGCAGCGGGTTCAGGCTGTCGTGGTTTCCCCCCTCGCCCTCGGCGAGCAGGTTCAGAACGGGGAGTGCGGCAGCAGTGCTCATGGTCGGCGGGACCTTCTCGGCTCGGTGAACGGACCTGGGGGTTGTTCCGGGCCGGTGAGGGCCCACCCGTCATCGTACGGGGGGTTACACGGCAACCGCTCGGCGGCCCACCGCCGCTGACCGGGCGTGAGCCTTGGGCGTCGAACGGCGGGTTTACTGGCCGCGGAAGGCGCGGGCCATGATCCAGACCAGCAGGCCGATCCCGACGAAGGACGCGATCACGATGATCCGCAGGAACAGCCCCGGGCCGGGCTCGTCGGAGATGGGTGCGGCCAGGCTGACCAGCGCTTCGGTGGACATCTGAGGGGCTCCTCGAACTGCTCGGTACCGCGGCCGGGTCCGGTCCCGGTTCTCCAGGTCATTCAGGGTAAACCGGCCTCACACCGGCGCCGCCCACCGGCCCCGGCGCCGCGCCCCGGCCCGCGCGTACGCTGACTCCGGGGACGAGTACGCAACCACGGACGTTGCACAGGCAGTCGTTGCAGACGAGCCGTCGCAGACGAAGACCAGCGGGGGGCCGGCCACTGCGCCGGGGCCGCCGTCGACAGGAGGCACTCACACCATGACCGACACGACCGCGAAGGCCCCGAGCCGGCGCCGCCAGCGCTTCCCCGAGATCTCCACCCGGGCCTGGGAACACCCCGCGGACCGCTCGGCGCTGGTCGCCCTGCGCAAGCTGTCCGGCTTCGACGACATCCTGAAGAAGCTCGCCGGCCTGGTCTCCGAGCGCTCGATCCGGCTGATGTTCCTGGCCACCGCCGTGAAGACCTCCGAGCGCCAGTTCCCCGAGCTGTACGACATGGTCCGCGACGCCGCCTACGTGCTCGACCTGGAGCAGGTCCCGGACCTGTACGTCACCCAGGACCCGGCGGTCAACGCGTTCACCATCGGCATCGACACCCCGATCATCGTGATCACCAGCGGCCTGGTCGAGCTGCTGGACGAGGAGGAGCTGCGCTCCGTCATCGGCCACGAGGTCGGCCACGCGATGTCCGGCCACGCCGTCTACCGGACGATGCTGATGATCCTCACCAACATCGCCACCCGGATCGCCTGGGTGCCGCTCGGAAACCTGGCGATCATGGCCGTCATCACCGCGCTCAAGGAGTGGTTCCGCAAGGCCGAACTATCCAGCGACCGGGCCGGCCTGCTCGCCGGGCAGGACCTCCAGGCGTCCATGCGGGCCCTGATGAAGCTGGCCGGCGGGCACAACCTGGCCGAGATGAACGTCGACGCCTTCCTGGAGCAGGCCGAGGAGTACGAGAAGGCCGGCGACCTGCGCGACGGCGTGCTCAAGCTGCTCCAACTGCTGCCGCAGACCCACCCGTTCGCGGTGGTCCGGGTCGCCCAGCTGAAGAAGTGGGCAGAGAGCGACGAGTACCGCTCGATCACGGCCGGCGCCTACCCGCGCCGCACGGACGACCGGGACACCTCGGTCGGCGAGCAGTGGAAGGCCGCCGCCGAGCACTACACGACCTCGGTCAAGGAGAGCAAGGACCCGCTGATGGGCCTGCTGCGGGACGTGGCCGGCGGCGCCGCGACCGTCGGCGGCAAGCTGCGCGACACCTTCACCGGCGGCGGCCGCGGCACCTCCCCCGCGGACCACGGCTCCTCGGAGCGCACCGACGGCTGAGCCCCACGGGCCGGACGGCCGGTGGCCTCGCCCGGGGCACCGGCCGTCCGGCCGCGGCGGACCGCTCAGCTCCCCGTCAGCACCCCGCACACCTGCCAGGCCGGCCGCGCGTGGTTGCCCGGGTCCACCGCCGGCGGCGGCGCCACCACGGTGCCCTGCGCGGTGGCCAGCACCGGCTGCAGGAAGCCCGCCATCGAGGCCGTGCACGGCTCCGGCCCGGCCTGCACCACCGAGTCCACCAGCCGCAGCTGCGCCGAGGCCAGGTCCACCCGGTCGAACTGGAAGGTCAGCTCGCGCCGCACGGTCTCCAGGGTGACGGGCGACCCGGCCTGGGCACCGGCCGGCTTCAGCGCGTAGACGAAGGTGTGGTCGGTGGTGATCTGCAGCGTGCCGCTGTCCGCCTCGTCGACCCGCATCGCGCCGACCACCTTCACGGTGCCGGAGGCCAGCGCGGCCTGCGCCGGGTCGAAGCGGACGATCCAGCCGGTCACCGCGTGGTGCCGGTCGTCCGCCGGCTGGCTGACGGAGGCGTCGAACTGGGCCTGCTCACCGGGCGTGACGAAGGTCCGCACGTCGGTGGTGGCGCCCTGGACCAGTGCCGCCGGCGTCAATGAGGAGGCCACCAGATAGCGCTGCACGGTGTCCAGCGCCTTGGTCACCTCGACCTTGCTGAAGTGCTCGGTGGCGGCCCCGGCCGGGGTGTTCAGCCCGGCCGTCCCGTCGCCGTACCCGGGCGGCAGCGCGGCGAACGGATCCGCCGGGTCGGCCACCGGGTGGACGGCCGAAGCCGGGCTCAACGCCACCAGACTGACGGTCAGTTGGCTGCCCTCGGGCCGTTCCGGGATACCCTTGGGCGAGTTCACCCCGAAGTACACCGCGGCCCCGAAGGCCAGCAGGATGAGCAGCAGCAGGGCGAGCGCCTGGCGCGGCACCGTCCCCAGCGGCCCGAGCCGCACCCGCGCCCGGGTGGCCCTGCCGAAGGAGCCCGCGAGCCGCTCCCGGGCGGACAGCTCCTGGATCCGGGCAGCCCGGACGAACGATTCGTCGAAGACGACGGACCGGAACTCGTCCTCGTTGCCGGAACCGCCCTCGGGCGTACCCTCAGGAGGCTCGCGCGGGTCACCCATGACACCAGGGTAGGCGGACGGCAGCCCCGCCACGAGGGCCCTCGGGCAGATTGCCCGGAACGCTCCGTGACCACCCGCCCCGGGCGTACGCCCCCGTCCCGCTCAGCCCGCGCGCGCCGTGACCACCGGCGACGGCTCGGCCGGCGCGGACCGCGGGTCCGTCCCCGGGCTGCTGCTGCCGGACTCCGGGCGCCGGGGCGCGCCGGAGGAGGAGCCCACGCCCTGGTAGATCGCCGCGACCGCCACCGCCACCAGGCTCACGCCCATGATCACGGCCAGTACCCAGGCCACCGGCCGGTGCCAGCGCTGCTGGGCGACGTACCGCCCGCGGGCGCGCACCGGGTCGTAGCGCCGCCCCCAGCGCCGGCCCCGGCGGCCGGTCGCCCGGCCCGGGCCCGACCAGGGATCGGGGTACAGGTGGTCCTCGTCGAGTCCGCTCGGGTACGGGCGCAGCTCCAGCGGCAGCCCGTCCCCGGCCGGAACGTCATAGCTCCAGCCCGGTCCCGCGGTGTCCGGCTCGAACCGCGCCTCGGCGGCGGCGAGCTGCCGCTCCTTGGCCGTCGGCTCGTGCACGGCGGCGGACCGGACGAAGGCCTCATCGAAGACCACGGTGGCGAACTCGTCGTCCGCACCACCGTGGTCGGCGCCGTCGGGGTACGGCAAGCCCCCCACATCCTCAGCCACGGATTCAGCGTATTACCGGCCGGGCGATTTGTCTGTGGCTCCCGGCAGTTGGTCCGTCACACGTGTGACGGCCGCCCCGCCCGCCGCCGTCAGCCGGCGTCCGCGCCCCCGCCGACGGTCTGCTTCGCCTCGCCGCGGACATGCCCGTCACCAGTGACGATGTACTTGGTGCTGGTCAGCTCCGGCAGGCCCATCGGGCCGCGGGCGTGCAGCTTCTGGGTGGAGATGCCGATCTCCGCGCCGAAGCCGAACTCACCGCCGTCGGTGAACCGGGTGGAGGCGTTGACGGCCACCGTGGTCGAGTCCACCAGCTGCGTGAAGCGGCGGGCGGCGGCCTGCGAGGTGGTCACGATCGCCTCGGTGTGGCCGGAGGACCAGCGGCGGATGTGCTCCACCGCGGCGTCCAGCGAGGGCACCACGGCCGCGGCCAGGTCGTACGACAGGTACTCGGCGCCCCAGTCCTCGTCGGTGGCCGGCACCGCGGTGGCGCCGCTGCCCTCGGCGGCCTTGAGCACCGCCTCGTCGCCGTGCACCGTCACCCCGGCCTCGGCCAGGGCGGCCAGCGCGAGCGGCAGGAAGGCGTCCGCGACGTCCTGGTGCACCAGCAGCGTCTCGGCGGAGTTGCAGACGCTGACCCGCTGCGCCTTGGAGTTCAGCAGGATGCCGACGGCCATCGCCAGGTCGGTCTGCGCGTCCACGTACACGTGGCAGTTGCCGGTGCCGGTCTCGATCACCGGGACGGTCGAGCCCTCGACCACGGTGCGGATCAGCGAGGCCCCGCCGCGCGGGATCAGCACGTCGACGTAGCCGCGGGCGCGCATCAGCTCCTGCACCGATTCCCGGCTCTCCCCCGGGACGAGCTGGATCACGTCGGCCGGCAGTCCGGCCGCCTCGACGGCGTCCCGCAGGACGGCGACCAGCGCGGTGTTGGAGCGGTAGGCCGAGGCGGAGCCGCGCAGCAGCACCGCGTTGCCGGACTTCAGGCAGAGCGCCGCGGCGTCCACCGTGACGTTCGGCCGGGCCTCGTAGATGATGCCGACCACGCCGAGCGGCACCCGCACCTGGCGCACGTCCAAGCCGTTCGGCAGGGTGTAGCCGCGCACCACCTCGCCGACCGGGTCGGCCAGGCCGGCCACGTCGCGCACGTCGGAGGCGATCGCGGCGATCCGCTCATCGGTCAGGCTCAGCCGGTCGATCACCGACTCGGCCGTCCCCGCCTCGCGGGCCCGGGCCACGTCCTCGGCGTTGGCCGCGACGATCTCGGCGCTGCGGGCGACCAGCGCGTCCGCGATCGCCAGCAGCGCGGCGTCCTTGGCCCGGCGCGGCAGCGGGGCGAGCGCGGCGGCGGCCTCCCGGGCTCGGCGCGCTACGGCGAGGACGGGGCTGTCGGCGGTGGCGAGGTCGCTGGTCATGCCGCCAAGGGTAGCGACTGACCCCGCGCGGCCGGTCGGTGTTTCGACATCCGAACAGGGCCGGTCAGTACGGGTACACGCCGCCCAGACGCGGCGCCGGACCGCCGAAGCCCTCCGCCACCCGCTTGTGGTACGTCGCCCGGTCGACCACCTCCAGCCCGACGATCTCCCACGGCGGCAGGTTCGCGGTCACCTTGTGCTCGCCCCACAGCCGCAGCGCGATCGCCGCCGCGTCGTGCAGGTCCCGGGCCTGCTCCCAGTAGCGGATCTCGGCGTGGTCGGCCGCGTAACGGGCGGTCAGGAAGAACGAGTGGTCGTGCGCCAGCCGCTCCAGCGAGGCCCGTAGCGAGGACAGCGGGGTGGTCTGCCCGGCCACACTCAGCACCACGTGCCACAGCCGCGCCTGCTCCGGCACGCTGGGCGGTTCCGCCGCCTCCGCGCGCTGCGGCCGCAGCCCGCGCGCCCGGCCGGGCCCCTGCGGCGGCGGACCGGCCGGCTCGGCGGGGCCGTCCTCGCGCCCGCCGTCGATACTGGTCAGCCGCCGGCCCGCCGTCCCTCCGGTCAGCGCTGCCTCGCGCCTGCGTTCCACCGGCGGCCTCCTGTTCGGCGATCTCGTGTCGTCCCCACCGCCCCCGTCGGCCCCCGGCCGACCGGTACGGCTGCGCCCCTCCTCGCCCCTGGCCGGGCCGCTCCCGGTACGGAGCGGCCCGCGGACCGCACTGCGCCGTCCGGCCGGTGCCGGCCGAACGGCCGGTCAGCCGCGCAGAACGACCAGGTCGTCGCGGTGGACGACCTCGCGCTCGTACGCGGCGCCGAACTCCTGGGCCAGGTCACGGGTGGACCGGCCGAGCAGGCGGGGCAACTCCCTCGCATCAAAGTTGACCAGTCCGCGAGCCACGATGTGGCCGTTTTCGGCAAGAAGGTCCACCGGATCACCCGCGGCGAACTCCCCGTCGACCTTGGTCACCCCGGCCGGCAGCAGTGACGCGCCGCCGGAGACGACCGCCTCGACCGCGCCCGCGTCCAGGTGCAGGGTGCCCCGCGGACTGCTCGCGTGGGCCAGCCAGAGCATCCGGTCGGAGGTGCGGCTGCCGGTGCGCAGGAAGAGCGTGCCGGTGGGCCGCCCGGCCAGCGCGTCGGCCGCGTGGCTGGCCGCGGTGAGCACCACCGGGATGCCCGCGCCGGTGGCGATCCGGGCCGCCTCGACCTTGGTGACCATGCCGCCGGTGCCGACGCCCGCCTTGCCCGCGCTGCCGATCTCGATGCCGTTCAGGTCGTGCGGACCGCGCACCTCGGCGATCCGGCTGGTGCCGGGCTTGGCCGGGTCGCCGTCGTAGAGGCCGTCCACGTCGGAGAGCAGCACCAGCAGGTCGGCCCGGACCAGGTGGGCGACCAGCGCGGCCAGCCGGTCGTTGTCCCCGAACTTGATTTCGGCGGTGGCGACGGTGTCGTTCTCGTTGACGATCGGCATCGCGCCCATCGCCAGCAGCTGGTCCAGCGTCCGGTAGGCGTTGCGGTAGTGGGCGCGGCGGCTGGCGTCCTCGGCGGTGAGCAGCACCTGGCCGACCCGGACGCCGTACCGGGCGAAGGAGGCCGTGTAGCGCGCGACCAGCAGCCCCTGGCCGACGCTGGCGGCGGCCTGCTGACGGGCCAGGTCCTTGGGCCGCCGGTCCAGGCCGAGCGGGGCGAGCCCGGCGGCGATGGCACCGGAGGAGACGAGGACGACCTCGGGGGCGTCCGGGCGACTGCGCACCTTGGCGAGCGCGTCCACCAGGGCGTCGACCCGGTCGGCGTCCAGGCCGCCGGCCGCCGTGGTGAGTGAGGAGGAGCCGACCTTGACCACGATCCGCCGTGCGGTCAGCACCTCCTCCCGCAGTGAGTCCTCGCTCATCTCGCTGTACGCCCTTCCGGTTCGGTGCGGGTACGACGGGGCCGGGCCGGCCACCATGCCCGAAATCTACGCGATCCGCGCAGGTCACCCCCAGGGAGTTTCACCGGCTGGACCCGGCCTGGTCACGGGCTCGCCACAGCCCGGCCGGCAATCCGGATGGCTGGTATGGTCCCTGACCGAAAGCCAGATCGGGGGACGGCTTCTTGCCCGCTGTACCCACTCGTCTTCGACGTTCCCGTCACACGGGGCGGCGCCGCAATGGGCATGCCGGCAACGGTTCGCGGCCGCGCGCCCAGGAGAAAAGCGCACCATGCGTTCGTACACCACGAAGCTGACCGTCGCCGCCATGGCGGCGGCCACCGCCCTCTCGCTCGCCGCCTGCGGCCCGGACAACTCGGACCCGGCCGGCACGGGCGGCGCCACCGGAGCGGCTCCGGCGCAGACCGGCGCGGCCACCGGCGGCGCGGCCGGCGGTTCGACGGCCGCCCCGTCGGGCGCGGCCACCGGCGCCGCCACGGGCGGGGCCGCCACGGGCGGGGCCGGCACCGGCGGCGCGGCGACCGGCGGTGCCGCCGGTACGGCCGGCGCGTCCGGCGCGTCCGGCGGCGACGCCGGCGGCGGCAAGCTGCCGCAGGCCGGCACCTCGGTGAAGTTCGGCCAGCCGGCCAGCATCGACTTCACCGACAAGACGTCGAACGCCGCCGCCAAGCTGCAGTGGACCGTCACCGGGATCCAGCCGGGCTCGCTCAAGGACTTCCAGGACGCCAAGGCCAACACCGCAGGTCTGGAAGGCCGCGCGCTGTTCTACGTCAGCTGGACCATGACGAACATGAGCGACACCAAGCTGACCTTCAGCGACCCCGCCGCCAAGCTCAAGGTCTACGACGCCTCGGGCAACATCGCCATGGGCGCCGACCCGGTCGGGTCGACCCCGATCGCCAAGTGCAACACCCCGAGCTGGGCCGGCGCCACCAAGGGCGTCGCGTTCAAGGGCTGCTCCATCGTCAGCTTCCAGGCCGGCATCACCCCGGTGATGGTCGGCTTCGGCGACGCGAGCGACATCACCAAGGTCCAGGCCGCCTGGACGAAGTGACGTTTCGTCACTGCTGGACGAAAAAAGCGGACGGCCCCGCCACCTCGACAGGGTGGCGGGGCCGTCCGCGTCAGGCAGGACCGGCTCAGTGGTCCTCGTCGTCGTCCTCGATGGCGGCCTGCCGGCCGCTGGAGAGCGCCTCGAAGGCGAGGAACTCGGCCTCGGCCGCGTCCCGGCCCTTCTGCTTCTCGCGACGGCGGTCGACCGCCGGGCGCTGGGTCTCCATCCGGTGGTCCTCACCGCGGCGGCCGAGCATCTCGGCGCCGGCGGCCATGGTCGGCTCCCAGTCGAAGACGACGGCGTTCTCGTCCGGGCCGATGATGACGGTGTCGCCCTCGTGCGCCCCGATCTTCCACAGCCGGTCCTCGACCCCGAGGCGGGCCAGCCGGTCGGCGAGGTAGCCGACGGCCTCGTCGTTGCTGAAGTCGGTCTGGCGGACCCAGCGCTCCGGCTTGACGCCGCGGATGCGGTAGGCGCCGTCCTCCTCCTCGATGGTGAAGCCCGCGTCGTCGACGGCGGTGGGCCGCAGCACGATCCGGGTGGACTCCTCCACCGGCTTGGCGGCGCGCGCCTCGGAGACGATCTTCGCCACCGCGAAGCTCAGCTCGCGCAGGCCCTTGCGGGAGGCGGCGGAGACCTCGAACACCTGGAAGCCGCGCTCCTCCAGCGAGGCGCGGGTCAGGTCGGCGATGTCCTGGCCGTCCGGGACGTCCACCTTGTTGAGCGCGACCAGGCGCGGGCGGTCCTCCAGACCCCCGTACTCGGCGAGCTCGGCCTCGATGGTCTCCAGGTCGCTCAGCGGGTCGCGGCCGGGCTCCAGGGTGGCGCAGTCCAGCACGTGCACCAGCACCGAGCAGCGCTCGACGTGCCGCAGGAACTCCAGGCCCAGGCCCCGGCCCTGGCTGGCGCCGGGGATCAGGCCGGGCACGTCGGCGATGGTGTAGACGGTGTCGCCCGCGGTCACCACGCCGAGGTTGGGGATCAGGGTGGTGAACGGGTAGTCCGCGATCTTCGGCTTGGCGGCGGAGAGCACCGAGATCAGCGAGGACTTGCCGGCGCTCGGGTAGCCGACCAGGGCCACGTCGGCGACGGACTTGAGCTCCATCACGATGTCGCGGGCCTCGCCGGGCTCGCCGAGCAGCGCGAAGCCCGGGGCCTTGCGGCGGGCCGAGGCCAGCGCGGCGTTGCCGAGGCCGCCACGGCCGCCCTGGGCGGCGACGAAGCTGGTGCCGTGGCCGACCAGGTCGGCGAGCACGTTGCCCTTGCGGTCCAGGACCACGGTGCCGTCCGGCACCAGCAGGACGAGGTCCTCGCCGTCGGCGCCGGTGCGGTTGCCGCCCGCGCCGGGCTTGCCGTTGGTCGCCTTGCGCTTGGGCGAGTGGTGGTACTCGAGCAGGGTGGTGACCTGCGAGTCCACAGTGAGGATGACGCTGCCGCCCTCACCGCCGTTGCCGCCGTCCGGCCCGCCGAGCGGCTTGAACTTCTCCCGGTGCACGGAGGCGCAGCCGTGGCCTCCGTTACCCGCGGCGACGTGAAGTTCGACGCGGTCCACGAAGGTGGTCATGGTTGTGCCTCCAGTACGGATGAGTCTGCTTGCTGTCTGCGTAAAGCCGAAGGGTGGACCGGAACATTCCGGCCCACCCTTCAGTGTGAGTCAGGTACGACTCGATGAGTCCGCTGGGACTCAGGCCTCGACGGCCACGATGTTGACGACCTTGCGGCCACGACGGTTGCCGAACTGCACCGCACCGGCGGTCAGCGCGAACAGGGTGTCGTCGCCACCGCGGCCGACACCGGCACCCGGGTGGAAGTGGGTGCCGCGCTGGCGGACGAGGATCTCGCCGGCGGAGACGACCTGGCCGCCGAAGCGCTTCACGCCGAGGCGCTGGGCGTTCGAGTCACGGCCGTTGCGGGTAGAGCTTGCGCCCTTCTTGTGTGCCATATCTCGCTATCCCCTTACTTGCTGACCGAGTCGATGCTGGTGATGCGCACCGCGGTGTGCTTCTGACGGTGACCCTGACGACGGCGGTAGCCGGTCTTGTTCTTGTAGCGCAGGATGACGATCTTGTCGCCCTTGGTCTGGTCGACCACCTCGGCGTGAGCCTTCACGCCGGCCAGGACCCACGGGTCGGAGGTGACGGCGTCACCGTCGACGACCAGGATGGTCGAGAGCTCCACCGAGTCACCCGGCTTGGCCTCGATACGGTCGATCTCCAGCACGTCGCCGACGGCGACCTTGTGCTGGCGGCCGCCTGCGCGAACGATCGCGTACATGCGGTACCTACTTTCCCAACTCGGTCGGAACTCCCGACGCCAGCCACCTGGGTACGGACACAGGGGCCTCTCCCCGTTCGCTCCGCGCTGGGCGCGGGGCTCTCGGGAAGGTGATGTGCTCGGGAGCGCGGCGTAGACACGCCGATGTTCAAGAATACGGACCGGCCGCCCCTGGGGCAAACCGGCCCGTACGGCCCGGGGCGGGATCGCTCCCGCCCCGGGCGTGGGCACTACTCGGACGCCGTATCACCCTCGGCGGCCGCGGCCTTCTTGGCCGCCGCGCTCGTCCGCTTGGTCGCGGTCTTGCGGGCGGTGGTCTTCTTGGCCGCCGCGGTCGTCTTCTTGGCGGCGGTCTTCTTCGCGGCGGTCTTGCGGGCGGCCCGCTTCTTGGGCGCCGGAGCCTCCTCGGCGGGCGCCTCAGCCTCGGCGGCCTCCTCGGCCGGAGCCTCGACGACCACGGCCTCCGCGACGACGACCTCCTCGGCGGCCTCGGGCGCGGCCTCGGCAGCGGCCTCGACGGCGGCTTCGGCGGCCGGGGCGGCGGCCGCCAGGGCCGCCTCCAGGGCCGCGTCGGCCTTCGCCTGCAGCACCACGATCTCGGCGGCCTGCGGCGCACCCGCCGGAGCCGTCGCCTTGCGCACCGCACGGCGGCGCGGACGGCCGGCCGGAGCGGCGGCGGGGGCCTCGACCACCGGTGCCTCAGCGGCCTTCGGCGCCTCGACCGCCGGGGCCTCCACGGCCTCCGCCTCGACGCCCGGGACCTCCAGGGCCAGCTGGCCCTCGATCTCCTCGCGCACCGGCTCGGCGGGCTCCAGGAGCGCCTCGGCGACGGCCTCGGCCACCGGCGCCCCGGCCTCGACGGCCTGCGGCTCCTCGTGGCCCACGCCGCCCTTGCCCCGGCGACGGCGCTTGCCGCCGCCCGTGCCCACCTCGACGGCGGTGGCCGCCGGGGCGTGGACGTGGGCGCTCGGCTGCTCCATGTGGACGATCACACCGCGGCCGTTGCAGTGCACGCAGGCCTCGGAGAAGGACTCCAGCAGGCCCTGGCCGACCCGCTTGCGGGTCATCTGGACCAGGCCCAGCGAGGTGACCTCGGCCACCTGGTGCTTGGTCCGGTCCCGGCCCAGGCACTCCAGCAGGCGGCGCAGCACCAGGTCGCGGTTGGACTCCAGGACCATGTCGATGAAGTCGATCACGATGATGCCGCCGAGGTCGCGCAGCCGCAGCTGGCGCACGATCTCCTCGGCCGCCTCGATGTTGTTCCGGGTGACCGTCTCCTCCAGGTTGCCGCCCTGGCCGACGAACTTCCCGGTGTTGACGTCGATGACGATCATCGCCTCGGTGCGGTCGATCACCAGCGAACCGCCGCTGGGCAGCCAGACCTTGCGGTCCAGCGCCTTCATCAGCTGCTCGTCGATCCGGTAGGTGGCGAACACGTCCACCTCGGAGGTCCACCGCTGGAGCCGCTCGGCGAGGTCCGGGGCCACGTTGGAGACGTACTCGTGGATGGTCGTCCACGCCTCGTCGCCGGAGACGATGACCTTGGTGAAGTCCTCGTTGAAGATGTCGCGCACGACCCGGACGGTCATGTCCGGCTCGCCGTACAGCAGCGCCGGGGCGTTGCCGGTCGCGGCCTTCTTCTGGATGTCCTCCCACTGCTGCTGGAGGCGCTGGACGTCGCGGGTCAGCTCCTCCTCGGAGGCGCCCTCGGCGGCGGTGCGCACGATGACGCCCGCGTCGTCCGGGACGATCTTCTTGAGGATCTGCTTCAGGCGGGCGCGCTCGTTCTCGGGCAGCTTGCGCGAGATGCCGGTCATCGAGCCCTCGGGCACGTACACCAGGTAGCGGCCGGGCAGCGAGATCTGGCTGGTCAGGCGGGCGCCCTTGTGGCCGATCGGGTCCTTGGAGACCTGCACCAGCACGGACTGGCCGGACTTCAGCACCGACTCGATCCGGCGCGGGCCGCCGTGGCCCAGCGCGCCGAAGTTGACCTCACCGGCGTACAGCACCGCGTTACGGCCCTTGCCGATGTCGACGAACGCGGCCTCCATGGACGGCAGCACGTTCTGGACCTTGCCCAGGTACACGTTGCCGACGTACGAGGTGGCCTGCTCCTTGTTGACGTAGTGCTCGACCAGCACGCCGTCCTCGAGCACGCCGATCTGGGTGCGCAGGCCGTTCTGGCGCACCACCATCACGCGCTCGACCGACTCACGGCGGGCCAGGAACTCGGCCTCGGTGATGATCGGCACCCGGCGGCGGCCCAGCTCGCGGCCCTCACGGCGGCGCTGCTTCTTCGCCTCCAGACGGGTCGAGCCCTTGATGGACTGCACCTCGTCCGGGTCGAAGGACGGCTCGGTGGAGCGGCGGCGCGGCTCGCGCACCTTCACCACCGTGCGGACGCCGTCCTCGGTGGTCTCGGCGGTCTCGACGGCGCCGGCCTCACCGCTGCGGCGGCGACGGCGGCGGCGACGACGGGACGAGGACAGGCCCTCGGCCAGCTCGTCGTCCTCCTCTTCCTCCTCCTCGGCGACGGCCCGGGCCGGCTCCTCGGCGGCGGGCTGCTCGGCCTCGACGACCTCGGCGGCCTCGAACTCCTCGGCCTCGCCACGGCGACGGCGGCGGCCGCCACGACGGCGACGGCGGGACGGACGGCCGTCCTCCTCCCACTCGCCCTCGGTCTCCGGACCGGCGGCGGGGGCCTCCACGGCGGGCACCTCGGCGGCCGGGGCCTCCACGACGGGCGCCTTGGCGGGGGCCTTGGCGGGGGCGGCCTCCACGGGTGCCTTGGCGGCGGGCTTGCGGCGGCTCGGCTCGATCCGGGTGCGGACCCGGCGGCGGCGGCCGACACCGCTGTACTCGTACTCGTCCTCCTCCGAGCGCTGCTCGGCGGCGGCGGCCGGGGCCTCGACCTGAGCCGCGGCGGCGGCGGGCTGCTGCGGCGCGGCCGGGGCGACGTAGGGGGCGGGCTCCTGGAACACCGGGGCCTGGAAGACCGCGGTGGCCGGGCGGACGGCGCGGCGGCGCACCCGGTGGTGCGGCTCGGCCTCGGCGGCCGGGGCGGGGGCGGCGACCGGCTCGGCGGCGGCCGGAGCCTCGGCGGCCTCGACGGCCTCCTCGGGCTCCTCCTCGACGGCGGGCTCCTCGGCCACCGGCTCCTCGACCGGGGCCTCGACCACCGGCGCGGCCTCGACCACGCGACGGCGACGGGCACGGCGGGCGGGAGCGGCCGGGGCCTCCTCTGCCACCGGCTCGGCGACGGGGGCCGGGGCCTCGACGACCGCCGGCTCCTCGGCCACCGGAGCCTCGGCAACGGGCGCCTCGGCCCGCTTGCGGGTCCGACGGGCCCGAGCGGGCTTCTCCGCCTTCTCGTCCGCCTGAGCGGCCTTCGGCTCGGCCTTCTTCTCGGCCTTCGCGGCGGCCGGCTCCTCGACGGCAGCCGCCGCGGCCTCCGGCGCGGTCACGACGATCTCGGTGGCCTCCGGCGCACCCGCCGGGGCCTCGGCCCGCTTGCGGGTCCGGCGGGCCCGGACCGGCTTCTCCGCCACCGGGGCGGCCTCGGCCGCCGGGGCTGCGGCGGCGGGCGTCTCATTCGCCTCGACCGGCAGGACCGTCTCGGCCGCCTCGGCGGCCGCACCCTGCGGGGTGCCCGCCGGGCGGGACACCGCCCGGCGACGACGGCGCGGCGGCGCGGCGGACGCGCCCTCGCCACCGGTCGCGGCGGTTTCGTTCTGTTCCGTCGCAGACTGCTGCGGATCGGTGTTATCGAGCATGCGGGTGGATCTCCCGTCAGGCCCCCGGGCTCCGCATCCGGGCACGGCGCGGCACCAGTGGGACGGCCGGCATCGCGAGGATGCTCGGGCCGGACCCTTTGACGGTGCCGCCGTGCGGACGCGAGGCCGCACAGGGGCTCGTAGTCTCGCTCGGCGCCCCGCGTTCGGCGGGGTGTCGAAAAGTCTTCTGGTCTGACCAGTCTTCTGAGGTTTTCCCAAGCTGAGCCGTCCCCCAACCCCGGGTGGCTCCCGGACGGGGCCCCGGGCCCACCGACCGTCCTGGTCGGCGGGCCTCGAGTGGCCGGCCTGTGCTGCGACGACGCTCGCTCCCCTGGGGAGCCGCGGGAACCCTGGAGGACCGTCGGGTCCAGTGAGGCACTGAACCCGGCCTCCGCCCCCTAGGCGGACGCGGTAGCGCGCGGCCCGGCAGCCGTTTCTCAGCCGGCCGGGGCCGCGGCGCGGTCGAGCGCCAGCGGGTCGGTCACCGTGCCCGACTCCTCGTCGAGCGGCCCCTGCGCCAGCCTGGTCACCTCTGCGGGGACCGGCGGCGCCAGGTCGGCCGTCGCACGGAGACCGGACAATACGTCGTCGGGTCGTACGGCGGGTGTGGCGTGTCGTACTACCAGGCGCAGTATCGCACAGGGACGGCCGGTCCGAACATCGCGGTCGTTTCCGGCGGCCGTGTCCGTACCACCGTCGACCTGCGGCTCGACGGTGTCGAGTGCCGCCACCGCACCGCGCGCGTCGAAGACCCGCACGCCGTTCTTGGTCCGGCGCTCGACCTCGACCTTCTCCTCGGCGAGGAACTTGCGGACCGCCTGAACCGCCTCGGCCGGCTCGACACCGTCCAGGCGCACCAGCCACTCGGAGGCCTCCAGGCGCTCCACGAAGTTCGGCGTCCGGACCTCGACCGCGTCGATCACGTCCAGGCCGGCGGGCAGCGACTCGTCCAACTGCGCCCGCAGCTGCTCGGGGTCGCGCACGGCGGCCAGACCGATCTCCAGGTACTCCGCCTCACTCGCCACCCCGGTCGGGGCGGCGTTGGCGTAGGACACCTTCGGGTGCGGGGTGAAGCCGGCCGAGTAGGCCATCGGAACGGCCGACCGGCGCAGGGCGCGCTCGAAGGCGCGCTGGAAGTCACGGTGGCTGGTGAAGCGGAGCCGGCCGCGCTTGGTGTAGCGGAGACGAATCCGCTGCACCGTCGGCGCGGGCGGCGGACCGTCGGGCGTACGGCGTGCCAGGGTCGCTCAGTCCTTTAGTCAATTTTCCCCGTCCGGCGCGGCGCATTCCCGCCACTGCCCGGACTCTGTCACCTCAAAGGGTACGCGCCCCGCCACCTCCCTCGCTCCGCCCCTGGTCAGCCCCCACGCCCGACCCCGCCCGGAACGCCCCGCAGCACGATCCCCGTCAAAACCACAAGAGCCCTCCCCGACAGCATCGGGGAGGGCTCCACACACGGCCTCAGAAGCCGCAAGGCCGTGAAGTAAGTCACACAGCTCGGCTACTTGTTCACCACCGTCAGCGGCAGCATCTTCTTCCCGGTGGGGCCGATCTGGATGTGGGTGTCCATCTGCGGGCACACGCCGCAGTCGAAGCAGGGCGTCCAGCGGCAGTCGTCGACCTCGACCTCCTCCAGGGCGTCCTGCCAGTCCTCCCACAGCCAGTCCTTGTCGAGGCCGCTGTCCAGGTGGTCCCAGGGCAGCACCTCCTCGTAGGAGCGCTCGCGGGTGGTGTACCAGTCGACGTCGACGCCGGTGCCGGCCAGGCCCTTCTCGGCGGAGGCCATCCAGCGGTCGTACGAGAAGTACTCGCGCCAGCCGTCGAAGCGGCCGCCGTCCTCGTAGACCGCGCGGATGATCGCGCCGACGCGGCGGTCGCCGCGGGAGAGCAGGCCCTCGACGATGCCGGGCTTGCCGTCGTGGTAGCGGTAGCCGATGTTCTTGCCGTACTTGCGGTCGCCGCGGATCGAGTCGCGCAGCTTGGCCAGGCGGGCGTCGGTGGCCTCGGCGGACAGCTGCGGGGCCCACTGGAACGGGGTGTGCGGCTTGGGCACGAACCCGCCGATGGAGACGGTGCAGCGGATGTCGTTCTGGCCGGTGACCTCGCGGCCCTTCTGGATGACGTTCTTCGCCATCTCGCCGATCTGGAGCACGTCCTCGTCGGTCTCGGTGGGCAGGCCGCACATGAAGTACAGCTTCACCTGGCGCCAGCCGTTGCCGTAGGCGGTGGCGACGGTGCGGATCAGGTCCTCCTCCGACACCATCTTGTTGATCACCTTGCGCATGCGCTCGCTGCCGCCCTCGGGGGCGAAGGTGAGGCCCGAGCGGCGCCCGTTGCGGGACAGCTCGTTGGCGAGGTCGATGTTGAAGGCGTCGACGCGGGTGGACGGCAGCGACAGGCCGATCTTGTCCTCGGTGTAGCGGTCGGCCAGGCCCTTGGCGATGTCGCCGATCTCGGTGTGGTCGGCGCTGGACAGCGACAGCAGGCCGACCTCCTCGAAGCCGGTCGCCTTGAGCCCTCGCTCGACCATCTCGCCGATGCCGGTGATGCTTCGCTCCCGCACGGGGCGCGTGATCATGCCGGCCTGGCAGAAGCGGCAGCCGCGGGTGCAGCCGCGGAAGATCTCCACGGACATCCGCTCGTGCACCGTCTCGGCCAGCGGGACGAGCGGCTGCTTCGGGTACGGCCACTCGTCGAGGTCCATCACGGTGTGCTTGGACACCCGCCACGGCACGCCCGGGGCGTTCGGCACGACGCGGCCGATCCGGCCGTCGGCCAGGTACTCCACGTCGTAGAACTTCGGCACGTACACCCCGCCGGTGCGGGCCAGGCGCAGCAGCAGTTCGTCGCGCCCGCCCGGGCGGCCCTCGGCCTTCCAGGCGCGGATGATCTCCGTGATGTCGAGCACGGCCTGCTCGCCGTCGCCGATCACCGCGCAGTCCAGGAAGTCCGCGATCGGCTCCGGGTTGAAGGCCGCGTGGCCGCCGGCGAGGACGATCGGGTCCTCGTCGGTGCGGTCCTTGGCCTCCAGCGGGATGCCGGCCAGATCGAGCGCGGTCAGCATGTTGGTATAGCCGAGCTCGGTGGAGAAGGACAGCCCGAACACGTCGAAGGCCTTCACCGGGCGGTGGGCGTCCACCGTGAACTGCGGGACGCGGTGCTCGCGCATCAGCGCCTCGAGGTCCGGCCAGACGCTGTAGGTGCGCTCGGCCAGCACGCCCTCGCGCTCGTTCAGCACCTCGTAGAGGATCATGACGCCCTGGTTGGGCAGCCCGACCTCGTAGGCGTCGGGGTACATCAGCGCCCAGCGGACGTCGCAGGCGTCCCAGTCCTTGACGGTCGAGTTGAGCTCGCCGCCGACGTACTGGATCGGCTTCTGGACGTGCGGGAGGAGTGCCTCCAGGCGTGGGAAGACCGATTCGACAGTCATGTACTAGGAACCCTTACGACGTGATTCGGTGCCGCGAGTCGGCACGGGAGGGGTGACCCTCAAGGGTAGCCCAATCCGGGGATCGACCCGCCTGCGCCGGAAGCCGTTCCCCGCACGCTCCGGCGCGATCCGCGCCCGCCGGTGACCGCCCCGGCACGTGCGGTGCGCGCCCGCCGCCCGGCGCGGTCCGCCGTTGACACGCCCGGACGGCCCGTGCGGTACTGACAGGGCCCTGCTCAAGGCCCTGCACCCCTTCCGAAGACGGGAGTTGGGTCGTACGCTCGGCCAACGCCGACTCCCCCGGCGGCCCGCTCGCCCCAGCACGCCCTCCCCCGTCCCCGCGAGGCCCCGTCCCCCGGCCCCGCAGAGCCCCTCCCCGGCCCGCAGGCCGCGTCCGGGGCGCAGCACGCCCGCGCCCCGGCAGCCGTGCGACCGGTCGCAAGGAGAACCATGACCGACACCGGTCGGCGGGTCCGGCCCATGTCCCCGCGGACCCTCGACGCCCGGCCGGCCCGCTACCCCACCCCGGCCCAGGCCGAATGCGTAGCCCGGCGGCTCGCCCTGCGCCACCCGGACCGCTGCCGCCTGCGCGAGGTGGGCCGGTCCCGGGCCGGACGCCCGCTGCTGCTGCTCTCGGTGGACCGGGGGCCGCGCGCCGTGCTGGTGGTCGGCGGCCCGCACCCGAACGAGCCGATCGGCACCGCCGCCGCCGTCCGGCTGGCCGAGGTGCTGCTGGAGCGCCCCGCCCGGCCCGGCCTGTCCTGGCACCTGCTGCTGTGCCTGGACCCGGACGGCGCCGCGCTCAACGTCGGCTGGCTGGACGGCCCGCTCACCATGCGCCGCCACTACGAGCACTTCTTCCGCCCCTCCTTCGAGGAGCAGCCCGAGCTGCTGCCCGCCCCCGGCTCCGGCCGCCCGCCGATGCCGGAGAGCGTGGCGCTGACCGGACTGATCGACGAGCTGCGCCCCTTCCTCCAGTGCTCGCTGCACGGGGTGGACTTCGGCGGCGCCTTCGTCCAGCTGACCGGCCCGGTCCGCGGCCTGGCCGAGCGCTTCGCCCGCTCCGCAGGCCGGGCCGGCATCCCGCTCGACGTGGACTCCTACGACGCCATCGGATGGTCCAGCCCGGCCCCCGGCACCTATCTGATGCCGGCGCCCGGCAGCCCGGGCACCTCCCGGGCGCTGCCGGACGAGCCCGAGCTGTCCACCTGGTCCTACGCGGCCCGGTACGGCGCGGTGACCGCCGTCCTGGAGGTCCCGATGTGGGCCGTGGACGCGGTCGGCGACGCCCGCACCCACCCGGCCGGGCCGCAGGCCGTCGGCGAGGCCGCCCGGCAACTCACCGCCCGCGCCGAGGAGCTCACCGCCCTGCTCGCCCGCGTCCCGGCACAGGCCTGGGAGGCGTACGGCCCGCTGGCGCGCACCGCCGAGTTCAACCTGGCGGTGGCCCCGCGGGTGGCCGCCGAGTGGCTGGAGCTGTGGTGCCCGGGGCCGCTGAGCTCCGCCCGGGCGACCACCGCCGGACTGGTCGCGGCCCGGCTGCCGCTGCGGGTCGCCTCGATCCTGCTGCGGCTGCTCGCCGACGCCCGCGGCCCGGCCGCCGAGGCCGCCCGCGAGCGCGCCCGGTCCGTCGTGGCGGACAGCCTGGACCGGCTGCGCCACCGCTTCGGTGCCCGCTGGGTCCCGGTCCAGGAGCAGCTGGCGCACCAGACCCGGGCGATCCTCACCGCCGCCGACTGCCTGCTGCAGCCGATCTGACGGCTCGTCAACTTGTCATCAGCGCAAGGAAAAGGGGCCGGCCCGGGAGTTCCCGGACCGGCCCCGACCGTCGAACGCTCAGGCCGCTATCGGCCGTTGGCTGCGCACCGCCTGGAGCAGCCCGATGCCGATCCAGACCGCGAACATCGAGGAGCCGCCGTAGGAGACGAAGGGCAGCGGGATGCCGGCGACGGGCATGATGCCCAGGCACATCCCGATGTTCTCGAAGGCCTGGAAGGAGAACCAGGCGATGATCCCGGCCGCCACGATCGTCCCGTACAGGTCGGTCGCCTGGCGGGCGATCCGGCAGGCGCGCCACAGGATCACGCCGACCAGCGCGATTATGGCGAGCGCCCCGACGAAGCCGAGCTCCTCACCGGCGACGGTGAACACGAAGTCGGTCTGCTGCTCCGGCACGAACTGCCCGATGGTCTGGGTGCCGTGGAACAGCCCCTTGCCGGTCAGCCCGCCCGAGCCGATCGCGATCCGGGCCTGCGCGGTGTTGTAGCCGACGCCGTTGGGGTCGAGCTGGGGGTTGGCGAAGGCGGCGAAGCGGTCGATCTGGTACTGGCTCAGCAGCCCGAGCTTCCAGATCGCGATGCTGCCGCCGACGCCGAGCGCGAGGATGCCGAGGACCCAGCGGTTGGCGGCGCCGGAGCCGAGCAGGATGCCCAGCACGATCGCGGACATCACCATGACCGACCCGGCGTCCGGCATCAGCAGGACCAGGCCCATCGGCAGGCAGGCCCAGATCAGGCCCCGGAACACCGCCCGGTGCGAGGGGAACTCCCGCTCCCCCGCGTCGACCTGGTCCGACAGCACGACGGCCATCGCCAGCAGGATGGCGATCTTCGCGAACTCGGCCGGCTGGACGGAGAAGCCGCCGCCGAGCTGGATCCACGAGTGGGCGCCGTTGACGGTCGAGCCGACCGGGCTGAGCGTCGCCAGCAGCAGCAGGATCACGCCGACGTAGACGAAGGGCACCAGGGTGCGGACCCGCCGGGCTCCTATCCCTATCACCACGGCGCACAGCACCAGGCCGATGACGAAGTTCGTCAGGTGCCGGTAGAGGAAGTACTGCGGGTCCCCGTGGGTGAGGTTGTCGCGCCCGCGGGTGGCCGACCACACCAGCAGCGAGCTGCCGGCCGACAGGGCCAGTCCGGCCAGTAGCAGTATCCAGTCCAGCCGCCAGAGCGGGGAGTCCTTGGCCAGGGCCTTGGAGACCCCGCTGCGCTGGGGGCTCAGCCGCACTTGCCGGTACGAGCCGTAGGAGGTCATGCCCGTCCCCTTCCCGGGCGGTTCGTCGGTTCGAGCGCGGTGTCGGCCGCGGTGTACGAGGCCGGGCTGCCGGCCGGCGGCGCCGGGTCGAGGAAGGTCGCCGACGGGTCGTAGCCCGCCGCCGTGGCCGCTCCCGCCTGCGCCGAGCCGGCGTCCGGCAGAGCCGGAGCGAGGGAAGCCGGGGCCGGAGCGACGGAGCCCTGGGCCGGGTCGACGGTGTAGGCGGCCGGCTTGATGATCGCGGTGCCGTCCGGGTTGAACTTCGGCAGGTCGCCCTGCGGCGTCGGCAGCAGCGCCTTGCTGTTGTCGATGTTGCCCTTGTCGTCCACGCCGTACAGCGCCTGGTAGATCCGGCGGATGGCGTCACCGGAACCGCCGGAGCCGGTGCCGCCCTGGCTGATCGTCATGATGACGGCGTAGTCCTTGCTGTACGTGTCCAGCCAGGAGGTGGTCTGCTTGCCCTCGACCTCGGCGGTGCCGGTCTTGGCGTGCAGCGCGATCTTGTCCTGCGGCCAGCCGTTGAACTTCCAGGCGGCGGTGCCGCTGGTGATGACACCCGCGGTGGCCTGGTCGATGTAGCTGAGCAGCTTCTGGTCGCCGGGGAACTTGGCGTCCTCGTGCGGGGCGATCTCGCGGACGAGGTCCCCGCTCGGGCTTATCACGGCCTTGGCGATGGTCGGCCGGTAGAAGGTGCCCCCGTTGGCCAGCGCCGAGTAGATGCGGGCCATCTGGACCGGGGTGACGAGGGTGTCGCCCTGGCCGATCGCGTAGTTGACGGCGTCACCGGCGCGCATCTGGTAGCCGTCGACGCAGTTCTCCTTGGCGATCTGGTCGGAGAAGCTGTTGCCGCCCTTCTGCGCCTGCGCGCACCAGGCGTCCTTGTTGTTGTCGTAGAAGGACTGCTTCCACTGCCGGTCCGGTACCCGGCCGGGGACCTCGGAGGGCAGGTCGATGCCGGTCTTGGCGCCGAGGCCGAACTGGTGGGCGGTCTTGAAGAACCAGTCGCCCGGGTCCTTCTTCGGCTTGATGCCGCCGTCCTTCATCCACTGGTCGTACGCCAGGCCGTAGAAGACGGTGTCGCAGGAGACCTCCAGCGCCTTCTCCAGGGAGATGGAACCGAAGCTCTCGCTCTCGAAGTTCTTGAACTCACGGCCGCCGATGGTCATGGCCTTCGGACACGGGTAGGTGCCGTCCAGCGAGTAGCCGGCCTGCACGGCGGCGGTGGTGGAGACGACCTTGAAGGTCGAGCCGGGGGCGGACTGACCCTGTATGGCCCGGTTGAGCAGCGGGAAGTTGGAGTCCTTGCTGGTCAGCGACTGGTAGTCCTTGCCGCTGATGCCGCCCACCCACAGGTTGGGGTCGTAGGTCGGGGCGCTGGCCATCGCGACGATCCGGCCGGTGTGCACGTCCATCACGACGGCGGCGCCGGAGTCGGCCTCGTAGTTGCGGTTGGTGACCTTGTCGAAGGTGTTCCGGGCGTCGGCCATGGCCTGCGCCAGGTTGTCCTCGACGACCTTCTGCACCCGGGCGTCGATGCTGGTGACCAGGTTGTCGCCGGTCTGCGGGGCGACGGTGCCGGCGGTGCCGATCACCCGGCCGAGGTTGTCCACCTCCAGCTTGGTGATGCCGGCCGTGCCGCGCAGGTCGCGGTCGTACACCGACTCCAGGCCGGCCCGGCCGATCTGGTCGGCCGGCAGGTAGCGGTCCAGGCCGCTCTTGTCGGCGGTCTTGCTGACCTCCTCGTCGGTGACCGGCGAGAGGTAGCCGAGCACCTGGGCCATGTTGGCGCCCTCGGCGCCGGTGTAGCGGCGCACGGCGGTGGGCTGCGCGGTGACCCCGGGGAAGTCCTCGCGGCGCTCCATTATCTGCATCGCCTGCTGGGTGGTCGCCTCCTTGGTGACCGGGATCGGCTGGTACGGCGAACCGTTCCAGCACGGCTGCGGAGTCTTGGCGTCGCAGAGCCGGACCTTCTCCTGCACGTCCTTGGCGGGCATCCCGAGCACCTCGGCCAGCCGGCCCAGCACTCCCTTGCCGCCGTCCTTCTGCTGGAGCAGCGAGGTGCGGCTGACGGAGACCACCAGCCGGGTCTCGTTGCCGGCCAGGATCCGACCCGAGGCGTCCAGGATCTCGCCGCGGACGGCCGGTTCGACCACCTCGCGGATGTGGTTGCCGGTCGCCTTGGCGGTGTACTCCTTGGCGTTGCGGATCTGCAGGTACCACAGCCGTCCGCCGAGGGTGGCGAGCAGCGACAGCACCAGGATCTGCAGCACCACCAGACGGATCGTCACCCGCCGGGTACGGCCGGTCTCGGGGATGTTGCTCACGTCTCGTGCGCTCCAGGGATGCGGGAGGGTCAGGAGGTCAGGGGCCCGCACGGGGCTCGACGGGCCCGGGCGGACCGCGGGGCCCGTTACGGGCGCCGGGCGAAGCCGGGGATGCGCCGCTTCTTGTAGGACGGGCCGGCCGAGACCTCACGCGTGGTGCGGTAGCGAGCCAGTGTGCCCAGCCCCGGGCCGCCCTGGTCGTCGTCGCTGGCGGCGGCCACCGGGTCGCGCCCGAAGCGGCGGCCGAGCAGCATCACCAGCGGCACCACGAACGGGGCCAGCAGCAGGTCGTACAGCAGCGCGCTGATCACCAGGCCGCCGAGGCCGACGTGCCGGGCCGCGGTGTCGCCGACCAGGGCGCCGACCATCGCGTAGAGCAGGGTGGAGGCGATCGCCGCGGCGCCGACCACCAGCAGCGCGCTGGAGACGGAGCGCTGGCGGCCGTGCTCGGGGCGCAGCAGCCCGGCGGCGTAGCCCATCAGGCAGAGCACCAGGGCGTAGCGGCCGATCGCGTGGTCGGAGGGCGGTGCGAGGTCGGCCAGCAGTCCGGCCGAGAAGCCGACCAGGCAGCCGCCGGTCGGCCCGTAGACCATGGCCAGGCCGACCACGATGAGCAGCAGTATGTCGGGGGTGGCCCCCGGGAGCTGGAGCCGGCCGAAGACGCTGACCTGGAGGATCAGGCCGAGCAGGATCAGCGCGGCGGAGACGGGGATGCGGGCGAGGCGCATGGCTCAGTTCCCCCCATTGGGCTTGGCGGGCGGGGTGGCGGGCGCGGTGGTCGTCGGCTGGGCGGGCGCGGCCGGGGCCTGGCTCTGCCCCGGGGTGGGGGCGGGCGGCAGCACGGCGTCGCGCGGATCGGCGCGCGGCGGCACGACCACCACGCCGACCAGGTCGAGCCGGGTGAACTGGACGAAGGGCTCGACCAGGACGGTCTTGGTCAGCTGGCCGGCGTTGGCCTGGACCTCGACGACCTTGCCGACCGGGACGCCGGGCACGAAGGGGCGGCCGCTCTGCGAGCCGAAGGTGACCAGCCGGTCGCCGTTCTTCACCTGTGCCTTGCCGTTGAGCAGGGAGACCTTCATCGGGCTGTCGCCGCCGCCGGAGGCGAAGCCGATCTCGCCGCTGCCCTCCAGCCGGGTGCCGGCCGAGAAGCCGGGGTCGGAGGCGAGCAGCACGGTGGCGGTGGTCCGGGCGACGGTGGTGACCCGGCCGACCAGGCCCTGGCCGTTGATGACCGTCATGTCGCGGGTGAGGCCGTCGTCGCTGCCGGCGTCGATGGTGATGGTCCAGGAGAAGCCCTGGGCCGGGCCGATCGCGATGACCTGGGCGGCCTTGACGGTGTAGCCGCCGGCGCCGGCGGTGCGCAGCAGGTCGTCCAGCTGCTTGGTGCGCCCGGTGGCCATGTCGGAGGAGGCGAGCTTCTGCCGCAGTTCGGTGTTCTCGCGGGCGAGCTGGTCGGTGCGGCCGCTGTCGGTGGCGGTGTCGCGGAAGGCGCGGACGGTGTTCGCGACGGGGTTGACGACGCTGGCGGCGCCGCGCTCGACCGGGCCGAGGACGCTGGCGGCCGCGTGCCGGGCCGGGCCGAGCGGGGAGTCCTCACCGCCCTTGATGTCCACGGTGATCAGCGCGAAGGCGACGGCCACCAGCAGGATGAGCAGCAGCCGGCTCTCTCGTGTGTCCCTCACGGTGCTGGTACTGCCCCTTCGTACCTGGCGGCCGCCCGGGGCTGTGGGGCCCGGGCGGCGGCCCGTTCAGTTGAGTGTCGGATTCTTCGCTGTGGTGCTAACGGCGCGGTGAGGCGTCCAGTACCTGCTGGAGCGCCTCGAACTCCTCGACGCACTTGCCGGAGCCGAGGGCGACGGAGTCGAGCGGGTTCTCGGCGATGTGGATCGGCATGCCGGTCTCGCGGCGCAGCCGCTCGTCCAGGCCGCGCAGCAGGGCGCCGCCGCCGGTGAGCACGATGCCGCGGTCCATCACGTCGCCGGCCAGCTCGGGCGGGCACTGGTCGAGGGTGGTCTTGACCGCGTCGATGATCGAGTTGACCGGCTCGTCGATGGCGGCGCGGACCTCCGCGGCGGAGATGACCACGGTCTTGGGCAGGCCGCTGACCAGGTCGCGGCCGCGGATCTCGGCGTGCTCGTCCTTCTCGCCCTCAAGGCCGTAGGCGCTGCCGATGCTCATCTTGATCTGCTCGGCGCTGCGCTCACCGAGGAGGAGGGAGTACTCCTTCTTGATGTGCTGGACGATCGCGTTGTCCAGCTCGTCGCCGGCCACCCGGATGGACTGGGCGGTGACGATGCCGCCGAGGGAGATGACGGCGACCTCGGTGGTGCCGCCGCCGATGTCGACGACCATGTTGCCGGTGGCCTCGTGGACGGGCAGCCCGGCGCCGATCGCGGCGGCCATCGGCTCCTCGATGATGTGCACCTGGCGGGCGCCGGCCTGCGAGGAGGCCTCGATGACGGCGCGGCGCTCGACGCCGGTGATGCCGGAGGGCACGCAGACCACGACGCGCGGGCGGGCGAGGTAGCGGCGCCGGTGGATCTTGAGGATGAAGTAGCGCAGCATCCGCTCGGTGATCTCGAAGTCGGCGATCACGCCGTCCTTGAGCGGGCGGATGGCGACGATGTTGCCCGGGGTGCGGCCGATCATCTTCTTGGCCTCGGCGCCGACCGCGAGGATGCCGCCGGTGTTGGTGTTCACCGCGACGACGGACGGCTCGTTGAGGACGATCCCCTTGCCCCTGACGTACACCAGCGTGTTGGCTGTTCCGAGGTCGATCGCCAAGTCGCGGCCGATGAACGACAGGTTGCTCGCCATGGGGTGTGGGTGCCTTCCCGGGCTCGGAGTTCATGGAGGTGGACGGACGCGTGCGCCCACGCTTGGGCGGAGACCAGCTGAGCTGCCTTACCGGGCCCTTGAGTCGCGTCCATCGTAGTCACGCCTCGCGGTACGGACGTCGGCGTGGGGCATACCGTCCATTGTCCGGAGCGTGATCGCTTCTCCCAGGATTGGGACGCCGTGTCGGCCTCCCCAGTTCCCTATTTCACGATAAGAATGCCCCGGCCGGGCCAATGGTCCCGACCGGGGCAGTACGACGTCCTGCCGGGCGCTTCGCTCTCGGGGATCAGGCGTGCGCGGGGAAGAAGATCTTGATCTCGCGCTCGGCGGACTCCGGGGAGTCGGAGGCGTGGATCAGGTTCTCGCGGGTGATCGTCGCGTAGTCGCCGCGGATGGTGCCGGAGCCGGCCTCCAGCGGGTTGGTGGCGCCGGCCAGCATGCGGATGCCCTTCACGACCTCCTCACCCTCGATGATCATCGCGATCGAGGGGCCGGAGGTCATGAACTCCAGCAGCGGCTCGTAGAACGGGCGGCCGACGTGCTCGGCGTAGTGCGTCTCCAGGGTCTCCCGGTCGAAGGTGCGCAGCTCGACGGCGGTCAGCTGCCAGCCGGCCTTGCGCTCGATGCGGCTGATGATCTCGCCCGCCAGGCCGCGGCGGACGGCGTCGGGCTTGAGCAGGACGAGAGTGCGCTGGGACACGGTGCGTCTCCTGGGGATTTGGTACGGCATGCGGTATGGGGCAGAGGTTACCTTGCGTGAACGACCGGTCGGTTCCCCCGGCCCCGCCCGGTGCTCCGGCCGTCAGGCGGCCTGGGCCTCGGCGGCCGCGCGGGCGGCCTTGAACTCGTCGACCTTGCGGCCGTAGTGCACCGAGCACCACCACAGACCGGCGAAGACCACACCGAGGCCGAACATCGTCGGCAGGACGAAGCCGCTGGCGATCAGGCCGATCTGCAGCGCCCAGCCGATCTGCACCGCGCCGGGGCGGTTGATCATGCCGCAGAGCGCGATGCACAGCGCCATCGCGATGCCGCTGACGATCCATACCGTGGCCGTCGAGACGCTGGAGAGCTGCATCGCGACCAGCGCCGCGAAGAGCACCAGCAACGCCTCGCCGATCAGCGTCGAGGAGCAGAGCGTCCTCATGTCACTTCCTCCCGAGCAGCAGGCGGGCCTCGCCCACCGTGATGACCGAACCGGTGACCAGCACCCCGGCGCCGCCGAGGTCGCCCTCCTCCTCGGCCAGGGTGACCGCGGCGGCGATGGCGTCGTCGAGCCGCGGCTCGACCTGGACCCGGTCCTCACCGAAGACCTCGACGGCCAGGGCCGCGAGCACGTCCACGTCCATCGCGCGGTGGGTGGAGTTCTGGGTGATGACGACCTCGGCCAGGATCGGCTCGAAGGCCTCCAGCACGCCGGCCACGTCCTTGTCCCCCGAGGTGCCGATCACACCGACCAGGCGGGTGAAGCCGAAGGACTCGGAGATCGCGGCGACGGTCGCCCGGGCACCGTGCGGGTTGTGCGCGGCGTCCAGGAGGATCGTGGGGCTGCGGCGGACGACCTCCAGGCGGCCCGGCGAGGAGACGCCGGAGAAGCCCTGGCGGATCTTGTCGACGTCCAGCTGACCGCCGCGCGCGCCGCCGACGCCGAAGAAGGCCTCGACCGCGGCCAGCGCCAGCGCCGCGTTGTGCGCCTGGTGCTCGCCGTGCAGCGGGATGAAGAGGTCCTCGTACTCCTCGCCGCCGAGTCCGCGCAGCGTCACCAGCTGGCCGCCGATGGCGAGCTCACGGCGGATCACGCCGAACTCCATGCCCTCGCGGGCGACGGTGGCGTCCACCTCGACGGCCCGGCGCAGGATGATCTGGGCGGCGTCCAGCTGCTGCTGGGCGACCACGGCGACGGCGCCGGACTTGATGATCCCCGACTTCTCGACCGCGATCTCGCCGGTGGTCTCGCCGAGCTTGTCGGTGTGGTCCAGCCCGATCGGGGTGATCACGGCGACGGCGGCGTCGATGACGTTGGTGGCGTCCCAGGAGCCGCCCATCCCGACCTCGACCACCGCGACATCCACCGGGGCGTCGGCGAAGGCGGCGTAGGCCATCCCGGTGAGCACCTCGAAGAAGGACATCGGCACCGACTGGGCGGCGTCGACCATCTGCACGTAGGGCTCGATGTCGCGGTAGACCTCGACGAAGCGCTCGGGGCTGATCGGCGCGCCGTCCAGGCTGATCCGCTCGGTGACGGTCTCCACGTGCGGGCTGGTGTAGCGGCCGGTGCGCAGCTCGAAGGTGTTGAGCAGCTGCTCGATCATCCGGGCGGTGGAGGTCTTGCCGTTGGTGCCGGTGATGTGGATGGACGGGAAGGACCGCTGGGGCTGGCCCAGGATGTCCATCAGCGCCTCGATCCGGTCGAGCGAGGGCTCCAGCTTGTTCTCCGGCCAGCGCCTGGAGAGCTCGAGCTCGACGTCGCGCAGGGCGTCGCCGGTGTCGCCGTCGGTGGGGCGGAGGGTGTACGGATTCGGGTCGGCCTTGTCGCTCACGCCCCCAGTCTACGGAGCGGTGGCGGCCCGGCCCCACAGGGTGAGGGCGATGGCGCGAGCGGGGTCGCGGCAGGGCGGGCGGCGGGGTGAGAACGGCCACTTTGCCCCGACTTTGCCCCAAGACTCCAATTTGATCCCTTTACTATTGATTTAGCGAGTCTTGATAGCAATGAGGCATCGATTCGTAACCATCAGGAGCCGACAGCCTTTGATCATGAGGAGCACTGCGCCATGCCCGACGCCCTGCACGACTGGATCGTGCTCCGCCAGGACGCCGTCGTCTGGTTCGCCGGACTGATCTCCCTGGCGCTCGTCGGCTACATGGCCTTCGTTTTCGGACGCTTCCTCGTGTACTGGGCCGGCTCCCGCCACGCCTTCCGCCACCACCGGCCCGCCGAGCCCGGCGACCCGACCGCCTTCCAGTGGCACCTGGTCATCCCCTGCCGCGACGAGGAGGCCGTGGTCACCCAGACGCTGGACGGCCTGCGGGCCGGCGCACCCGAGGCCCACCTGTGGGTGATCGACGACGACGGCGAGGACGCCACCCGCGAACTCGTCCTCACCGCCGCGGCCCGCGACCCCCGGGTCCACCTCGTCCAGCGCCGCCGCCCGCACGCCCGGATCGGCAAGGGCGCCGCGCTCAACGCCGCCTACCGCGAGATCTCCGCCTGGCTGCCCGAATCCACCGACCGCTCCCGCGTGGTGATCGGCGTGGTCGACGCCGACGGACAGCTCGACCCCGGCACCCTCGGCCAGGTCTGCAACCCCAAGGCCCTCGGCCGCCCCGACACCGGCGCCGTCCAGATCGGCGTGCGGATGCGCAACGCCGACGACGAGCGCCCGCTGCCCGGGCGCGGCCGCACCGCCAACGCCTTCGCCCGCGCCCTGGTCCGGATGCAGGACGTCGAGTTCCAGGCCAACAATGCCGGCATGCAACTGCTGCGCCGGCGCACCGGCAGCGTCGGCCTCGGCGGCAACGGCCAGTTCGTCCGGCTCACCGCCCTCGACTCGCTCACCGCCGAGGAGGGCCGGGCCGGCCGCCCCTGGCCCGAACGCGCCCTGCTGGAGGACTACGAGTCCGGCCTCGACCTGCGCCTGGCCGGCTGGCGGCTCACCCACGTCACCGAGGCCCAGGTCTCCCAGGAGGGCCTGGTCTCGCTGCGCCGCTTCCTCACCCAGCGCACCCGCTGGGCCCAGGGCAACATGCAGTGCCTGCGCTACACCGGCCGGGTGCTGCGCTCCCCGCACTACACGGCGTCCGGCAAGGCCGAGGTGCTGTACACCTTCCTGCAGCCCGTGGTCTGCGTAGCGCTGGTGCTGCTCTTCCCGCTCTCGCTCGCCATCACCACCGCCGGGCTGGTGCTCTTCCCCGCCGAGACCGCCGAGTTCCAGCTCCGGTTCGGCCCGTGGATGCTGCTCGCCTTCGTGCTCGCCACGCTGCCGATGGTGCTCTGGGGCCTGTCCTACCGCAGCGCCGTCCACCCGGACCGGCGCCGGCTCACCGGGCTGCTCTGGGGCGTCCTGGTCTGGCTCTACGCCTACCACCTCTTCGTGGTCGCCTCCCGGGCCGCCGTCCGGATGCTGCTCGGCCGCAACGGCTGGGCCAAGACCCGGCGCAACGCCGAGAAGGTCGCCGTCGGCGCCCCCACCGCGCTCGAGTCCTGAGCCGCCCCCACCCGGCCCCTCCCCCACGTCCCACCGGAGCCCCCATGAGCATGTGCCTGCCCCCCAACAGCGTCGCCGTCGTCCTCGGCACCCGCCCCGAGTTGGTCAAGCTCGCCCCGCTGATCCACGAACTCGGCGACGCCACCCGGCTGGTGCACACCGGCCAGCACTGGGACGAGGCGATGTCCGGCCGCTTCCTGCGCGACCTCGACCTGCCCCGGCCGGAACTGCTCACCGGCGTCGGCGGCCGCCCCCGGGCCGGGCAGATCGCCCAGTCCCTCGGCCAGCTGGACGCCGCCTTCGCCGAGGACCGCCCCGCCGCCGTGGTCGTCCAGGGCGACACCAACGCCACCCTCGCCGGGGCGCTGGCCGCCAACGCCCGGGAGATCCCGCTGGTGCACGTCGAGGCCGGGCTGCGCAGCTACGACCGGGCGATGCCCGAGGAGCACAACCGGGTGATGGTCGACCACGTCTCGGACCTGCTCTGCGCCGCCACCGAGGACAACGTCGCCAACCTGCGCGCCGAGTCCCTGGACCGGCGGCGGATCGAGCTCACCGGCAACACCGTGGTCGAGGTGGTCCGCCGTCAACTGCCGGACCGGGCCACCCGCGCCGCGCTGCTCGCCGCGCACGGGCTGCGCCCGGACGGGTACGTGCTGGCCACCGTCCACCGCCCGGAGAACACCGACACCGCCGAGGCGCTCGGCGCCGTGCTCGCCGAGCTTGACCGGATCGCCCGGGCCGGGACCCCGGTGCTGTTCCCGATGCACCCGCGCACCCGGGCCGCCGTCGAGCGCTTCGGGCTGGACGGCCTGCTGGAGCGACTGGCCGTCACCGGTCCGGTCGGCTACGGCGACTTCCTGGGACTGGCGAGCCACGCCGCGCTGCTGCTCTCCGACTCCGGCGGCGTGCAGGAGGAGTGCACCGTGCTCGGCCGCCCGCTGCTGGTCGTGCGCCGCTCCACCGAACGCCCGGAGGCGGTGGAGGCCGGCTTCGCCGCCCTGGTGCGGCCCGGCGAGGAGCTGGGAGAGCTGGCCCGCGCCTGGCTGTCCGACACCCCCGAGCGACTGGCCCGGCTGGCCGCCACCCCGAGCCCGTACGGCGACGGCCTGGCCTCGGCCCGGATCGCCGCGCTGACCACCGCGCTGGCCACCGGGCTGGCCGACCGCACTGCGGCCGGGGCGCTGCCACTGGCCGCCTAGGTCTGCTGACGGGCCGAATCGTGTCCGTCCGCTCCGGGCGCGACGGGGTCAGACCCCGGCCCGGGCCTCCGGGACGTGCGCGGTGCCGCCGTGCCGGCGGCGCAACTCGGCGGTGATCTCGGCCAGTTCACCCTCGGGCAGCAGTGGCAGCATCATCGCGACGCCCTGCAGCAGGCCACCGAGCAGGTAGGTGGTGTCCGCCGTGGCGGCGACCAGGCCACGGACCTCGGCCACCCGGCCGTCCGCGACCGCCTCGATCAGCTGGGCGGCGTTCGCGGTCTCCTCGTCCACCTGGACCGCCGCGCTGTCCTCCGGGGCCCGCCGCGCCATCGCCCGCAGCACCCGGTCGCCGACCTCGGGGGCGTACGCCTTGCGGACGGCCTCGGCGGCGATCCAGGTGAGCAGGGTGGTCACCTCCCGCTCGATGTTCTCCGCCAGCAGCAGGTCCAGCTCGTGGTCGAACGCGAGCTGGTTCCCGTGCCGGAAGGCGAGCAGCAGCGTCGCCGCCCTGGCCTTGGCCTCCTCGACCGCCTCGGCAGGCAGTTCCTGGGCCAACTCCTCGGTCACCACCACGCCATGCCCTCCGTCCGTCGCTCAGCAGGAACGCTCAGCGGAAACGCCTTCGGAAACTCCGTGCACACCGTACACATCCGACCTGGAAACTTCCGCGAAAGCGCGCGGGCAAGACCGGAATCAATTCGCTCGGAATAGGACCTCACCCGGTCCAGGATGAATATTCGCCGGAAGGGAGCAATGTTTGTTGCTCTATTAGGCGTAGCCGCTGCCCTATTAGTCGCAGGAAGAACGCACGCCCGGCGCACGCGCCGGAAAACCCGAAGGGCCGCACCCCGCGCGTCGCGGGGTGCGGCCCTTCGTCGGGCTCCGGCGGCTCAGCCCTGCGGCAGGGCCGCGAGCTGGGCGGTGATCCGGGCGATGTCGGCCTCGGCGGCCTCCTGGCGGCCCCGGATCTTGGCGACCACCTCGTCCGGCGCCTTGGCCAGGAAGGCCTCGTTGCCGAGCTTGGCGGTGGTCTGGGCCTTCTCCTTCTCGGCGGCCGCGAGGTCCTTGGCGAGGCGCTTGCGCTCCGCCGCGACGTCGATGGTGCCGGAGAGGTCCAGCGCGACGGTGGCACCGGCGACCGGCAGCGAGGCGGTGGCCGCGAAGCCCTCCTCGGGGACGGTCAGCCGCAGCAGCGAGCGGATCGCGTCCTCGTGCACGGCCAGCACGGTGCCGGTCAGCTCCAGCTGGGCCGGGACGCGCTGCGCGGGCTGCAGGCCCTGGTCCGAGCGGAACCGGCGGACCTCGGTCACCACCTGCTGCAGCGTGGCGATCTCGGCCTCGGCGGCGGCGTCGCGGTAGCCGCTGTCCTTCGGCCACTCGGTGACGACCAGTGACTCGGCGCCGGTGAGCGTCGTCCACAGCGCCTCGGTGACGAACGGGACGATCGGGTGCAGCAGCCGCAGGGTGACGTCCAGGACCTCGCCGAGGACCCGGCGAGAGGCGTCCGCCTGCGGGCCGCCCTTGCCGAGGGTGGTCTTGGAGAGCTCGACGTACCAGTCGAAGACCTCGTCCCAGGCGAAGTGGTACAGCGCGTCCGAGACCTTGGCGAACTGGTAGTCGTCGTACAGCGCGTCGACCTTGGCGACGGTGGTGTTCAGCCGCGACAGGATCCAGCGGTCGGCCGCGGTCATCTCCTCCGGCGCGGGCAGCGGGCCCTCGACGGTGGCGCCGTTCATCAGCGCGAAGCGGGTCGCGTTCCAGATCTTGTTGCAGAAGTTGCGCGAGCCCTTGACCCAGTCCTCGCCGATCGGCACGTCGGCGCCCGGGTTGGCGCCGCCGGCCAGGGTGAAGCGGACGGCGTCGGCGCCGTAGGCGTCCATCCAGTCCAGCGGGTCCACGGCGGTGCCGGAGGACTTCGACATCTTCTTGCCGAACTCGTCGCGCACCAGACCGGTCAGGGCGACGGTCTTGAACGGCGCCTGGCCGTCCATCGCGTACAGACCGAACATCATCATCCGGGCGACCCAGAAGAAGATGATGTCGTGGCCCGTCACCAGGACGTCGGTCGGATAGAACTTCTCGAGGTCGGCGGTCTTCTCCGGCCAGCCGAGCGTGGAGAACGGCCACAGGCCGGAGGAGAACCAGGTGTCCAGGACGTCCGGGTCCTGGTGCCAGCCCTCGCCGGTCGGCGGCTGCTCGTCCGGTCCGACGCAGACGACCTCGCCCTCGGGGCCGTACCAGACCGGGATCCGGTGGCCCCACCAGAGCTGGCGCGAGATGCACCAGTCGTACATGTTGTCGACCCAGTCGAAGTAGCGGCGCTCCAGCTCCTTCGGGTGGATCTCCACCTTGCCGTCGCGGACGGCGTCGCCGGCGGCCTTGGCCAGCGGCTCGACCTTGACCCACCACTGCAGCGACAGCCGCGGCTCGACCACGGTGTGGCAGCGCGAGCAGTGGCCGACGGCGTGCATGTACGGGCGCTTCTCGGCGACGATCCGGCCCTGCTCGCGCAGCGCGCCGACGACGGCCGAGCGGGCCTCCAGCCGGTCCATGCCGAGGAAGGGGCCGTGCACGGTGATCGCGCCGTGGTCGTCCATCACGGTCAGGTTCGGCAGGTTGTGGCGCTGGCCGATGGCGAAGTCGTTCGGGTCGTGCGCGGGCGTCACCTTGACGGCGCCGGTGCCGAACTCCGGGTCGACGTGCTCGTCCGCGACGACCGGGATCTCCCGGTCGGTCAGCGGCAGCTTGATGGTCCGGCCGATCAGGTGCTTGTACCGCTCGTCCTCCGGGTGGACGGCCACGGCGGTGTCGCCCAGCATCGTCTCGGCCCGGGTGGTGGCGACGACGATGGAGTCCTCGCCCTCGCCGTAGCGGATCGAGACCAGCTCGCCGGGCACCTCCTCGTGCTCCACCTCGATGTCGGAGAGCGCGGTGAGGCAGCGCGGGCACCAGTTGATGATGCGCTCGGCGCGGTAGATCAGACCGTCGTCGAACAGGCGCTTGAAGATGGTCTGGACGGCCTGGGACAGGCCCTCGTCCATGGTGAAGCGCTCGCGCGACCAGTCCACGCCGTCACCGAGGCGGCGCATCTGGCCGAGGATGCGGCCGCCGTAGCTCTTCTTCCACTCCCAGACCTTCTCGACGAAGGCCTCCCGGCCCAGGTCGTGCCGGGACAGGCCGGACTCGGCGAGCTGCTGCTCGACCTTGTTCTGGGTGGCGATGCCGGCGTGGTCCATGCCGGGCAGCCAGAGCGTCTCGAAGCCCTGCATGCGCTTGCGGCGGGTCAGCGCGTCCATCAGCGTGTGCTGGAAGGCGTGGCCCAGGTGCAGGACGCCGGTGACGTTCGGCGGGGGGATGACGATCGTGTACGCGGGCTTGTCGCTCTTCGCGTCCGCGGTGAAGTAGCCACGCTCTACCCAGCGCTCGTACAGCTCGCCCTCTACGTCCGCGGGGGTGTAGGTCGTCGGGAGGGTTGCCGCATCGTCCCCGGTGGTGCTCACGGGGCGCTGGTTCGTCGTGTCGGTCACGACGCACAGTTTACGTAACCGGGGGCGCTGGTTACGAACCGCTTTCGGTCCGCGGACTCCCCCCGCCCGAACAGCGCCGAGGCGGGCGCCGTGCGGTAGCGTGCCCGGGCACTCGTCCGGGTGACCGGACGTGCACGGAACTACCACCACCAGATCGGCCGCAGGTGCGGCGGGGGAGCACGAGGAACTGATGTACGGCCAAGGACAGCAGCAGTATCCGCAGGGACAGCCCTACGGGGGGCAGCCTTACGGCGGGCCGCCGCCGCAGCAGCCGTACGGCGCGCCGCAGCCCCAGTACGGCTACCCGCCCCAGCAGCCCTACGGCCAGCCGCAGCCGCAGCCGCAGTACGGCGTGCCGCCGCAGGGCCCGTACGGCCAGCCGGGCTACCCGGCGCCGCCGCGCAAGGGCAAGGGCGGTCTGGTCGTCGGCCTGGTCATCGGCGCCCTGGTGCTCGGCGGCGGCGGTTTCGCCGCGTGGAAGTTCCTGGGCGGCGACTCGGGCGGCAACTACAAGATCGCCACGCCGCAGACCCTCCCGGGTGGTTACACCCAGAAGTCGGCCAAGGAGGAGCCGGTCGACACGTCCAAGCCCGAGGCGAAGGACGCCGGCAAGTACGGCAGCAACCTCACCGTCGTGATCGCCAGCTACACCAAGGGCGGCGACCTGACGGACGGCCTCTCGGTGGCCGGCTTCTACGGGAACATCAACGACCCCGGCCAGATGCTCGAGGACGCCAAGAAGGGCGGGAACGGCCTCACCTGGACCACGCCGCTGACCGACGAACCCGCTCAGGACAGCCACAGTTCCTCGGGCCGGCTCTCCTGCGGCGTCTACACCCTGCTCGCCAAGAGCCAGTCCGTCTGCATCTGGGCGGACAAGTCGACCTACGCCCGGGTGACCTTCGCCAAGGACGCCCTCTCCCCGGACCAGGCCGCCGAGAAGGCCCGCGCCATCCGCGACGCGATGAAGGTCGCCAAGTAACCCGGGCGCGCACCCGGGGCACACCGCAGCACCACCGCACCGTCGGAGCTTCCGGCGGCATCCACGCGTGACGTCCCAGAAAGGGCCTCGCATGTCCGATCAGAACCCCTACGGGCCCCCGCCGCAGCCCGGCTACCCGGCGACGCCGCCGCCGGCCGCCCCCGGCTACGGCGGCATCCCGCCGCAGGCCCCGCCGCCCGGCTACCCCGCGCCCGGCGCGCCGGAGGCCGGCGGGTACCCGGGGTACGCGGAGGCGGCGCCCGGGGGCTACCCCGGCTACGGCGGCTACGCGCCGGTGCCGCCGCGCAAGTCCCGCAGGACGCTGTGGATCGTGCTCGGCACCATCGCCGCCGTGCTGGTGATCGTCGGCGGCGCCCTGGGGTACTTCGTCTGGGACACGACCAGCAACGCGGGCACCCAGAAGATCGCCTTCCCGGCGACCTTCAAGGATCTCAAGGCCAACGACGACCCGGCGGTGACCGGGAAGATCCAGGACGAGCTCACCTCGAAGATCGGCCAGGGCGACGGCAACTGGAAGCCCACCGGCGTCGCCGGGGTCTACCAGGACTCCGACTCCAACCCCCAGCTGATCGCGGTGGGCGTCTACGGCAAGGTGCTGCTGCCCAAGCAGGAGCTGGACCAGATGTTCAGCGGCTTCACCGGCGCCGGCGCCAAGGTCACCGACCGGCACTCGGTCGACCCGGGCCCCAAGGGCGGCCAGATGGACTGCGCCACGTCCGAGGACGGCGAGAGCAAGCTCGCCCTCTGCGCCTGGGCCGACAAGAGCAGCGTCGTCATGGTGCTGAAGGGCTCCGACGACGGCAGCCAGCCCGACGTGGACAAGCTCGCCGCCGACACCCGCGACCTGCGCGCGGTCGCCGAGGTGCCGAAGTAGTCGCCCGGCCCGCAACCGCGAAGGGGCCCCGCACCGGATCCGGTGCGGGGCCCCTTCGTACGTCTTCCGGCGTCAGGCGCTCTTGTCGCGGCGCTCGCGCTTGATCATGTCGCGCGGGACCAGGGTGGGGATGGCGTGCTTGGAGACCACGTCCCCGGTGACCACCACGCGGGCGACGTCCTGGCGCGAGGGGACCTCGTACATCACGGACATCAGCACCTCCTCCATGATGGCCCGCAGACCGCGCGCGCCGGTGCCGCGCAGGATCGCCTGGTCGGCGATCGCCTCCAGCGCGTCCCGGGAGAACTCCAGCTCCACGCCGTCCAGTTCGAAGAGCTTGCGGTACTGCTTGACCAGCGCGTTCTTCGGCTCGGTGAGGATCTGCAGCAGCGCCTCACGGTCGAGGTTGTGCACGCTGGTGATCACCGGCAGACGGCCGATGAACTCGGGGATCATGCCGAACTTCACCAGATCCTCGGGCATCACCTGGCGGAAGTGGTCGCTGGCGTCCGACTCCCGCTTGGAGCGGATGTTGGCGCCGAAGCCGATGCCCTTGGCACCCGCGCGGCCCTCGATGATCCGCTCCAGGCCGGCGAACGCGCCGCCGACGATGAACAGCACGTTGGTGGTGTCGATCTGGATGAACTCCTGGTGCGGGTGCTTGCGCCCGCCCTGCGGCGGCACCGAGGCGGTGGTGCCCTCCAGGATCTTCAGCAGCGCCTGCTGCACGCCCTCGCCGGAGACGTCGCGGGTGATCGACGGGTTCTCGCTCTTGCGCGCGACCTTGTCGATCTCGTCGATGTAGATGATCCCGGTCTCGGCCTTCTTGACGTCGTAGTCGGCCGCCTGGATCAGCTTGAGCAGGATGTTCTCGACGTCCTCGCCGACGTAGCCGGCCTCGGTCAGCGCGGTGGCGTCCGCGATCGCGAACGGCACGTTCAGCATCCGGGCCAGGGTCTGCGCCAGCAGGGTCTTGCCGGAGCCGGTGGGGCCCAGCAGCAGGATGTTCGACTTGGCCAGCTCGATGGCGTCCTCGCGGCCGTTGCCGCCGCTACGACCGGCCTCGCCCGCCTGGACGCGCTTGTAGTGGTTGTAGACGGCCACCGACAGCGCCTTCTTGGCGAGGTCCTGGCCGACCACGTACTGGTCCAGGAATTCGTAGATCTCACGCGGCTTCGGGAGCTCCTCGAAGCGCACCTCGGAGGTCTCGGCGAGTTCCTCCTCGATGATCTCGTTGCACAGGTCGATGCACTCGTCGCAGATGTACACGCCTGGGCCGGCGATCAGCTTCTTCACCTGCTTCTGCGACTTGCCGCAGAACGAGCACTTGAGCAGGTCGCCACCGTCTCCGATGCGTGCCACGAGGTGCTTCCCCTTCGCCAGGGGCCCCGCAGGGGTTCCGGGGCCTGGTGCTGTGGACCGTCCGCGCCGACGGCGCTCGGTCTCGCTATCCGACGGTACTCTGCCGGGCCCGTGATTCCGTCCTCTTCGCCGGGTCTGCCCTACGCCCTGGGCGAATTGATACCGAACAGATGCCGTGGCCGAACCCGCCGACGGGCCGGGGCGGGGCGCGCAACCGGGTGCGCGCCCCGCCCCGTCGGTGCCGGCCTCAGGAGGTCAGCGAGGTCTTGCGGGTGGAGATGATCTGGTCGACCAGGCCGTACTCGGCGGCCTCCTCGGCGGTCAGGATCTTGTCGCGCTCGATGTCGTCGCGCACCTGCTCCACCGACTTGTTGGAGTGCTTGGAGAGCATCTGCTCCAGCTGCTCGCGCATCCGGAAGATCTCCTTGGCCTGGATCTCCAGGTCGGACACCTGGCCGCGGCCGGTCTCGGTGTACGGCTGGTGGATCAGGATGCGGGCGTTCGGCAGCGCCATCCGCTTGCCGGGGGTGCCGGCGGCGAGCAGCACGGCCGCCGCGGAGGCCGCCTGGCCCATGCAGACCGTGGTGATGTCCGGCTTGACGTACTGCATGGTGTCGTAGATGGCCGTCAGGGCCGTGAACGAGCCGCCGGGCGAGTTGATGTACATCTGGATCTCGCGGTCCGGGTCCATCGACTCCAGGCACAGCAGCTGCGCCATGATGTCGTTGGCCGAGACGTCGTCCACCTGCGAGCCGAGGAAGATGATGCGCTCCTCGAACAGCTTGGCGTACGGGTCGTACTCGCGGATGCCCTGCGTGGTGCGCTCGACGAACCGCGGGACGATGTAGCGGCCCTCGGCGCGCATGTCCTCGACGCGGGCCTTGGCGGCCGACAGGCTGGGGATGTTCATGGGGGTTCTTGTCCTCCGGGGCGTTGTGGCTGTGGTCTCGTGGGCCGGGCCGAGGCTCAGGCGCCCGTGCCGCCGCCGCCGGGGACGTCCGCGGCGCTGTGCATGATCGCGTCGATGAGGCCGTACTCCAGGGCCTCCTCCGGGGTGAACCAGCGGTCGCGGTCGGAGTCCCGGGTGATCTGCTCGAAGGACTGGCCGCTGTGGAAGGCGATCAGCTCGGACATCCGCTTCTTGGTGCGGAGCAGCTGCTCGGCCTGGATGCGGATGTCGGTGGCGGAGCCGCCGAGGCCCGCGGAGGGCTGGTGCATCAGGATGTTGGCGTTCGGCAGCGAGAAGCGCTTGCCCTTGGCGCCGGCGGTCAGCAGGAACTGGCCCATCGAGGCCGCCATGCCCATCGCGATGGTGACGACGTCGTTCTTGATGTACTGCATGGTGTCGTAGATCGCCATGCCCGCCGAGATCGAGCCACCGGGGGAGTTGATGTAGAGGAAGATGTCCTTGTCGGGGTCCGCGGCCAGCAGCAGCAGCTGGGCGGTGATCTTGTTGGCGATGTCGTCGTCGACCTGCTGGCCGAGGAAGATGATCCGCTCGCCCAGCAGCCGGTTGTAGACCTGGTCGCCAAGGCCGCCGAGCACGTCACCAGCGGCGGCGTGCGGCGCCATCGGGCCAGGCATCTGCATCTGCGGGAACGTCACTTAGCCACCTGCTCAGTCGATTTGGACGGTCGCTCCGCGGCCGTCACGATGTCGCACAGCTTCCGGGTATCACGTCGTGATTGTTGCTGTCCAAGGACCCTAACGCGCAGGCCCGGCCGCAGAATCCCTCACGCAGAACTGTTCGCTGTGAGCGCAGGGTCGCGCCGCGCGCGGTGGGACGACAGCGGGCCCGGACACCGTACGGCGTCCGGGCCCGCTGTGTCGCCTCAGGGGGCTACCGGGGCACTCAGGCCTCGGTGCCCTCCTCGGCAGCGGCCTCGGCGGAGGCGTCGACGGTCTCAGCCGTCTCGTCCTCGTCGTCGAAGTTGATCTCGTTGCCCTCGGTGTCGACGACCTTGGCGGCCTCGACCACGGTGGCCAGCGCCTTGCCGCGGGCGACCTCGCCGACCAGCAGCGGAACCTGGCCGCCCTGGACGACCTGCTGGGCGAACTGGTCCGGGGTGAGGCCCGAGCCGGCGGCGCGGCGGATGAGGTGCTCGGTGAGCTCCTCCTGGTTGACCCCCAGCTCCTCGTTGGCGACGATCTGGTCCAGGACGAACTGGGTCTTGATGCCCTTCTTCGCCTGCTCCTCGATCTCCGCGTCCCACTCCTCGCGGGTCTTGCCCTGGGTCTCCAGGTAGGTGTCGAGGTTCAGGCCCATCGGCTCGAGCTGGTGGTGCTCGACGTTGTGCTTGCGGGTCTCGATCTCGTCCTTCAGGAGCTTCTCGGGGTACTCGATCTCAACCAGCGCGAGCAGGGCGTCGAGGACCTTCTCCTGGGCCTGGGTGGCCTGGTCGTACTCCTTCATGCGCTCCAGGCGCTTGCGGGAGTCGGCGCGCAGGTCCTCCAGGGTGTCGAACTCGCTGGCCAGCTGGGCGAACTCGTCGTCCAGCTCCGGCAGCTCCTTCTCCTGGACGGCCGTGACGGTGACGGTGACCTCGGAGGTCTTGCCGGCCTGGGTGCCACCCTTGAGCTCGGTCTCGAAGGTCTTCTCCTCGCCGGCGGACAGGCCGGTCACGGCCTCGTCGATGCCGTCGATGAGGCGGCCCGAGCCGATCTCGTAGCTGACGCCGGTGGCGGTGCCGTCATCCGGCACCTCACCGTCGACCTTGGCGACGAGGTCGACGACGACGATGTCGCCGGCGGCCGCGGCGCGCTCGACGTCCTTGACCGAGGAGAAGCGCTCGCGCAGCTGCTCGAGCGACTTCTCGATGTCCTCGTCGGAGACGGCGATCGGGTCGACGGTCACCTCGATGGAGGAGAACTCCGGCAGGGTGATCTCGGGACGGATGTCCACCTCGGCGGTGAACTTCAGGTCGCCACCGTCGGCGATCGTCTCGACACCCTCGATGTTGGTGATGTCGGGCTGGCCGAGGACCTCGATCTTGCCCTCGTCGACGGCCTGCGTGTAGAAGCGCGGCAGGGCGTCGTTGACGGCCTCCTCCAGCACGGCACCGCGGCCGAAGCGCTGGTCGATGACGCGAGCCGGGATCTTGCCCTTGCGGAAGCCCGGAACCGTGACCTGCTGGTTGATCTTCTTGTACGCCGCGTCGAGGCTGGGCTTGAGCTCCTCGAAGGGCACCTCGACGGTGAGTCGAACCCGGGTCGGGTTCAGAGTCTCGACGGCGCTCTTCACGGTTAGGTCTCCTATGGGCTTGCGGTCAGGTTGTCTCCGCCCGCCCCGCGCGCCCGGCCGGAGCCGGAACGGGTGGGTCGGACGAGACGGGCGATGGGCGGTTGGAGCTGCATCTCCCGTGTGGGTGGACGGTGAGCTTGACTCCTCGCCCTCGTGCGGTTGACCTGGGTTGACGCCACAGGGACTACCGCCAGCGCCCCATCCTACCGGTACCACGAAAGGCGGACGCCAGACGCCACCGTACCGCCCCAACAGAACAGGGCCCCGCCACGGTGGGCGAGACCCTGCCGCACTGTCGGGGTGACCGGATTCGAACCGACGGCCTTCCGCTCCCAAAGCGGACGCGCTACCAAACTGCGCCACACCCCGTGGTGCCGAGAGGAAGCGTACACGCCGGGCCTGTACGGCTCGCCGAGTTATTCGGGGCGCGACGGAAGAGGGGGGCGCGCGGAATGCGGTGTGCACGGAAGCGGCCGGAGCAGGTAGGCTGTCCCCCGAACTTCCGGCCGGAGACGGCTGGGGGGTCGCGCGGGCGTAGCTCAATGGTAGAGCCCTAGTCTTCCAAACTAGTCACGCGAGTTCGATTCTCGTCGCCCGCTCCGAAGTCCGGCCCCGGTGTGCCCAGCGCACCGGGGCCGTCGTCGTTTCAGAGCCCGAGCCGGGCGGCCCGGGCGGCGGCCCGGTCGAGCAGCCGGTGCACGTCGCCCTCCCGGGTGGTGGGGCGGTCGTTGTACTCGTCCGGGGAGTGCGCCGGGCGGCCGGTGGCGTGCAGCACCTCCATCAGCTGGACCCGCGCGGTGCGCACGGTCGCCGGGGTGCCGTAGCCGTACGCCAGGACGGCCGCCTGGGCGCCGAGCAGGCAGACCCGGCCGGCCCCGTCCCACATCGCGCCCTGCAGCCAGCCGTGGGCGCCGATGTAGCGGGAGGCGAGCCGCAGGTGGTCGGCGGCGGTGACCGGGACGGGCCGGGCGGGGCGGCGCAGCGCCCGGTCGAGCAGGGTGGCCCGGGGCGCCGGGTGGCCGGCGTTCCAGGGGCTCAGGGTGCTTCCGTACCGGCAGACGTACGGCCCGGGGGCGCGGGCGGGGGCGGGCAGCGAGGCCAGGTAGGCCTCGATCTCGGCGACCAGGCCGGAGCCGTCCCACGCGAGCGGGTGCGGCGGACGGGGTGTCAGGGCGGGGCGGGGCATGCGGGCTCTCCAGGCGGGCGACCTTCGGTTTCCGCTCCCCAAAGTGGGGCATTCAGGACATTTTCGCGACCGGAGATTCGGACTGCGCGCGCGGTTTCCCGCACGGCGGTCGGGCCGATAGCCTCGGCGGCGTTCGAGCGCAGTTCGAGCGCGACTCACGCGCCGCGCTCCCGAGGTGGAGGAGTCCCGGTGCGTCCGCAGGAGCGACTGGCCGTCATACAGCGCTGTGTGGTCCGGGAGATGGCGCGGCTGGGCCAGGTCTTCCTGCCGGACGGCGAGGTGGTGCGCGGACCGGGCACCACGGCGGTGGCGGTGCGCGAGCACCCCGGGGACGACGGCGGCGCCGGGCACGTGGACCTCGGCTTCGTGCTGCAGCTGGGCCGGGCGGACGCGCCGGTGGTGTGGGACTGCGCGGCCGGCCTCGGCAAGACCGAGGAGGAGAAGCTCGCGAACGCGGTGAAGATGTGGGCGACCACCACCGCCTCGGTACTGGTCGAGCTGGCGGAGGGACGCGGGGTCCACGCCGACCACCCGGACCTGCCCGAACTCCCGGGCTGGCGGGCGGTGCAGGGGCCGGCGGCGGTGTTCGGCTTCGGCAACGAGCACCTGGCGGCCTGGCTCGCCGAGCACCGGGTGCTGCCCGCGCTGGCTCCGGCGCTGCGCCGGGAGCTGGTCGGGCCGGGCCCGGTCGGGGTGAAGCTCTTCCTGGGCGGGAAGGCGGGCGACGACGTCGCCGAGGTCCGGGTGGGCGGCGAGGTGTCGGAGGCGGCCTCCGCGGCGCTGCGCGCGCTGGACTGGCCGCGCGGCGAACGGCTGTGCTGGGCGCGGCTGTTCGTGCTGCTGACGGCGGAGCGGGCAGCACCGGTCGCGCCCGCGCCGGCGGGTGCCGCGGCACCCGTGCCGGTACGTGCTCCGGCCCCGGCGGCGGCGCGCCCCCGGGGACTGTTCGCTCGCTGGCGGGAGGCCAGGCGGGCCGGCCGGTAGCCCCCGGCGGAGGGCAGGCCGTCGACCCGGCCCGATCAGCCGCCGGTGATGCTGGAGATGCTGTGCGCCAGGTTGGCCAGCAGGGAATTGATCGAGGTTGCCATCGTGGTCTCGTGCAGCATGAAGCCGAACAGGGCGGCGACGATCGCGTGCGGGATCTTCAGCTGCTTGTTCCGGATGAAGATGACGCACAGGATCGCGAACAGGACCAGCGCGGAGACGGAGAGTGCCACCCGGACTCACTTCCTCGTTTCATAGCGTGGCGCCGCCGCCCGGCGGCGCCTGCGAAGCCGGACCCCGGCCTGTCCGACGGTCCCGAGGCGGAATCGCGGACCGTCCGGCGCAGCGCCGGTGAGGGGGCCCGCGTCGGCCAGCCGTCTGGTGTGTCGCACGTGTCGCCCCCCATCCCCCGAATCCTGAAACAGTCCCGCCCGGACTCAGTGTGGTCGACCGTGCCGATTGCGTAAAGGTCTGACAGTCAGCCCAGCGTCGACAATCTGCGGTGCGAGACGAGTTTCCGCCGACCGGGACGATAGCGGAGCCGTTCTGACGAATCGTCGGCGGGGCGGTGCTGAGCGGCCGGGAAACGCCCGGGAGCAGGGACCGGAAGCCACTGATCCGGTCAGCCGACGGGGCGTCCGATATGGCCGAAGATCAGCTGCCAGGCTTGACAGCAGCTGCCGGCGGCATGTGCCTCCCGCCCCGGGCGAGTATCAGTCGCGCCAGAGCAGCAGGACGGCGCGGTCGTCGTTGATGTCCCGGGCCACCGTCTCGATCAGCGCGGCCGCCGCGCCCGCGCCGCTGCCCGGGGCCCCGCCGGGGACCAGCCGGTCGGCCTCCCCCATCAGCCGGTCCATGCCCTCGGCGAGGTCCCGGCCGGGTGCCTCCACCATGCCGTCGGTGCACAGCATCAGCACGTCGCCCCGGTTCAGCCGGCCGCGCACGCCCTCGAACTTGGCGCCGTCGTAGATGCCGAGCAGCGGGCCCTCGGCCTCCTTGACCTCCCAGCGCCCGGCGCCGGCCAGGCGCTGCATGCCGGGCAGGTGCCCGGCCGAGAGCAGTTCGTACTCGCCGGTGTCCAGGTCCAGCACCAGGTGGACGGCGGTGGCGAAGCCCTCCTCCCAGGACTGGCGCAGCAGGTAGCCGTTGGCGGCGGGCAGGAAGTCGTGCGCGGGCAGCGAGCCGACCAGGCCGCCGAAGGCGCCGGACAGCAGCAGCGCCCGCGAGCCCGCGTCCATGCCCTTGCCGGAGACGTCCGCGAGGACCACCTCCAGCAGCCGCTGGCCGGGGCCGGTGCGGGCGGCCACCACGAAGTCGCCGGAGAAGGACTGGCCGCCGGCCGGGCGCAGTGCCATGTCCGCGTGCCAGCCGGCCGGCAGCTCGGGCACCCGGCTCTGCACCCGCAGCCGCTCGCGCAGGTCGAACAGCATGGTGGAGCCGCCCCACCAGGGGACGCCGACCCGGGCCCGGAACTGGGCCAGCAGCAGGCCGCCCACCCCGGCGGCGCCGACCACCAGGGCCGCGCCGGGGGTCACGCCGTAGACGTAGGCCTCGGGGTTCTCGCTGGCGACCCGCTGGCCGGTGTGGATCACGGACTCGGCGGACAGCCCGAGGGCGGCCAGCGCGTAGAGCACCACCAGGCTGCCGGGGCGCAGCAGCAGCGCGCCGGCCAGGATCGGCAGGACCAGGGCGGTGGGCGGGGCCCAGTCGGGGATCCCGACGTTGAGCAGGATCATCAGCGGGACGAGCAGGGCCAGCGCGCAGAGCACCGGCCAGTCGGCGGCGCCGCCGCGGAAGTAGTCGACCCCGGCCGTGCGCAGCCTTCGGCGGGCCCGGCGGAGCCTCTTGCGCAGCCGGGCCGTCACGGGCTCGGGCGTCGGAGCGGCGCCGGGCCTCGTCGCAGTCGTCTGGGGCGGTGCGCCCGGCGGTCTGCCAGCCATGGGGCCCGACCCTATCCACGGGTGCGGCCCGGCGTCGACGGGCCGGGGGCGGGCGGCGGCGCGGGCGCGCGGGCCGCTCGGCGGGTTTCGGCCGATCGGGGCGGTGGCGGGCGCGCCGTCAGGAGGCGTGCGCCGGTTGGGCGTAGGGGAGCCTGCGGGCGGCGTGTACGCCCCGCGTGCGGGAGTGCGGGTGCGCCGGGGCCTGTGGCCGATCCCACAGGTGGCGCGCGGGCCGCGAACGACGGCGGCCGGCCGCACGGGGGGGTGCGGCCGGCCGTCGGTGACGGGTGGGTGGCGGGTCAGCCCTGGGGGTGGTGGGCCGGGATCGGCGGGAGCTCGCCGGTGGTCTCGTACTCGCTCAGCATCTCGATCCGGCGGGTGTGCCGGGCCTCGCCGCTGTAGGGGGTGTTGAGGAAGACCTCAACGAACTTGGTGGCCTCGTCCTCGGTGTGCATCCGCCCGCCGATGGAGATCACGTTGGCGTTGTTGTGCTGACGGCCGAGCTCGGCGGTCTGCACGCTCCAGGCCAGCGCCGCACGGACGCCCTTGACCTTGTTGGCGGCGATCGCCTCGCCGTTGCCCGAGCCGCCGATCACGATGCCCAGGGCGTCCTCGTCGGCGGCGGTGCGCTCGGCGGCACGCAGGCAGAACGGCGGGTAGTCGTCCTCGGCGTCGTAGATGTGCGGCCCGCAGTCGACCGGCTGGTGGCCGGCCCCCTTCAGCCACTCCACCAGGTGGTTCTTCAGTTCGTATCCGGCATGGTCGGAGCCCAGGTACACGCGCATGCCATGAGTGTGGCATGCGGGCGCGCCCGGGCCCGACAACGGGGGGCGTCGGCGTCAGCGCCGGCCGAGCAGCTTCCAGGCGAGCGGCAGGGCGCCGGCGGCGAAGGCGGCCTTGAGCGCGTCGCCGACCAGGTACGGGTAGAGGCCCAGCTCGGCGGCGCGGGCCAGGGACACGTGCAGGGTGAGGGCCAGGTACGGGACGCCGACCGCGTAGATGGCGAGGCTGCCGAGGGCCATGGTGACGGCGGTGTTCACCGGGGTGCGGTCGGCGCCGCGGCGGGCCAGCGCGCCGGTCAGGGCGGCGGCGAGGACGAAGCCGAGCACGTAGCCGAGGGAGGGCATGGCCCAGCCGGAGGTGCCCTCGGCGAACCAGGGCAGGCCCGCCATGCCGGCCAGCAGGTAGAGCGCCAGCGAGGCGACGCCGCGGCGGGCGCCGAGCGCGGTGCCGACCAGCAGGGCGGCGAAGGTCTGGCCGGTGACCGGCACCGGCGAGCCGGGGACGTTCACCGACAGCTGGGCGGCCACGCCGGTCAGCGCGGCGCCGCCGACCACCAGGGCCAGGTCGCGGGCCTGGGCGCCGAGGCGGGTGGAGGCGGTGGGCAGCAGGTCGGCGAGGACGGCGCGGCGCGCTATCGGGGCGGTGGCAGTGGCCATCGGGGGTTCCTCCGTGAGGGTCCAGGTGAGTGAACACCTGTGAACCTACGCGGTGATCCACTGCGTCGCCGCCACGGTTTCGGACAAAGCACCGCCCCCGGGAGTTGTCGGAACCGGCCCGAAACGACGATCCGTCAATCTACCGCCACGTACTGTCACCGGCCGGTCCGCATGGTGGGCCCGGGGCGGACAACCTTGGCATGAACAGTGGGCCCCCCGGATATTGGACAACTCATGCCGCATTCCGCACAGTCTGGATCCAGCCCTATGGCCCCCACCCCCGCGCCCCCGGCGCCCGGGACCACCGACAGCACCCCGCAGGCGTCCGGCGGCCAGCAGCTCAGCCACGGGCTCAAGCAGCGCCACCTGTCGATGATCGCCCTCGGCGGCGTCATCGGGGCGGGCCTGTTCGTGGGCTCCGGCGCCGGCATCGCCGCCGCCGGTCCGGCGATCATCCTCGCCTTCACCCTCTCCGGTCTGCTGGTCATGCTGATCATGCGGATGCTCGGCGAGATGTCCGCCGCCCGCCCGGCCTCCGGCTCCTTCTCGGTGCACGCCGAGAAGGAGATCGGCCCCTGGGCCGGGATCACGGCCGGCTGGATGTACTGGGTGATGCTCTGCTGCGGCGTCGCCGCCGAGGCCACCGCCGCCGGGAAGATCGTCAACGGCTGGATACCCGGGGTCTCCTCCTGGGTCTGGGTCGGCCTGTTCATGGTCTTCTTCTGCGCCAGCAACCTGACCGCGGTGAAGAACTTCGGCGAGTTCGAGTTCTGGTTCGCCGCCGTCAAGGTCGCCGCGATCATCACCTTCCTGGTCCTCGGCGGGCTCGGCATCGCCGGCGTGATCGGCCCCGGCGCCCCCGGCAGCACCAACCTCACCGGCCACGGCGGCTTCCTGCCCAACGGCGTCAGCGGACTGATCGTCGGCCTGCTCGCCTCGGTCTTCGCGTACGGCGGCCTGGAGACGGTGACCATCGCCGCGGCCGAGTCCGACGATCCCAAGAGGAACGTCGCCAACGCGGTGCGCACGGCGGTGTGGCGGATCGCGATCTTCTACATCGGCTCGATGGCCCTGGTGGTCACCCTGGTCTCCTGGAAGGACCCGGCGGTCGTCGCCGACGGCCCGTACGTCACGGTGCTGCGCCACCTCGGGGTCCCCGGGGCCGGGACGATCATGGAGGTGGTGGTGCTGATCGCGCTGCTGTCCGCGATGAACGCCAACATCTACGGCGCCTCCCGGATGGCGTACTCGCTGGTCGGCCGCGGCCAGGGCCCCAAGGCGCTGGCCAAGGTCAGCGGCGGGGTGCCGCGCCGGGCCGTGCTGGTCTCCTGCCTGTTCGGCTTCGGCGCCGTGCTGGCCGCCAAGTTCTGGCCGGCCACCGTGTTCACCTGGCTGATGAACACCACCGGCGTCGCGATCCTGGTGGTCTGGCTGTTCATCTGCATCGTCCAGCTGCGGATGCGCCGCCGGCTGGAGCGCGAGGCGCCCGAGCTGCTCACCGTGAAGATGTGGGGCTACCCGTACCTGACCTGGATCGCCATGGCCGCGGTGGCCGGCATCCTCGCCCTGATGACCACCACCGAGGGCAACCGCCAGCAGCTGTACGCGGCCGGTGTGCTGGTCGCGGTGCTCATCACGGCCGGCCTGCTCAAGCAGCGCCGGGACGCGGCCGCGGGCTGAGCCCGTACGCACCCGGAAGGGGCCCGGTACCGAGCTGGTACCGGGCCCCTTCCGCGTTCCCGCCGGTCCTACTCGAAGGACGGGCCCGCCGTGCGGGTGCGCTTGATCTCGTAGAAGCCCGGGGTGGAGGCCACCAGCAGGGTGCCGTCCCACAGCCGGGCCGCGGCCTCGCCCTTGGGGGCCGGGGTGACCACCGGGCCGAAGAAGGCGACCCGCTCGCCGTCCGCGCCCTCGACCGCGATCACCGGGGTGCCGACGTCCTCGCCGACCAGGGTGATGCCCTCCTTGTGGGAGGCGCGCAGGGCCTCGTCGTACGCGTCGGTGTCCGCCGCGTCCGCCAGCTCGACGGGCAGGCCGGCGGCCACCAGGGCGGCCTCGACGGTCTCCCGGTTCTGCGGCAGGCCCTGGTTGTGGAAGCGCAGGCCCAGCTCGGTGTAGAGCCGGCCCAGCACCTCCTCGCCGTGCTGCTGGGCGGCCGCGATGCACACCCGCACCGCGCCCCAGGCGTTGTCCAGCAGCTCGCGGTAGTTCTGCGGCAGGTCACGGTGCTCGTTGAGCACCGACAGGCTCATCACGTGCCAGTTCACGTCGACCGGGCGCAGCTGCTGGACCTCGATCAGCCAGCGGGACGTCATCCACGCCCACGGGCAGGCCGGGTCGAACCAGAAGTCGGCGGTCTTGCGCTCAGCGGCAGTCGTCACTGGGTCTCGTCCTTCGTGAGGTGTTCCGAGGCGTCGGGGCAATGGCCCCACCCGACCCCCAACACCCGCGCGCCGCCGCTGATTCCGGCCCGGACGCGACGGCCTGTGCAATGGTACCGGCCGGGGCGGGCGTGAAAGGATGCCCCTGCGTGCGCGATGCACACCGCGCGCGGACCGCACCACCCACACACGCGCACCACCCACACACGCACCACCGTGCGAGCCGGACAAAGGAGTACCGCCGTGCCGGGCAAGAACCTGAGCCGCGAGGAAGCACAGCAGCGAGCCGGCGTCCTGGCCGTCGACGGCTACCTGGTCCGGCTGGACGTGACCTCGGCCCCCGACCCGGCCGCCGCCACCTTCCGCTCCACCACCACGATCACCTTCCGCTGCTCCCGGCCCGGCGCCGACACCTTCCTCGACCTGCTCGCCCCCGCCGTCCGCTCGGTCACCCTCAACGGCCGCGCCCTCGACCCGGCCACCGCCTACGACGGCGCCCGGGTGCACGTCGACGGCCTGGCCGCCGAGAACGTCCTCACCGTCGAGGCCGACTGCGCCTACAGCCGCACCGGCGAGGGCCTGCACCGCTTCGTCGACCCGGCGGACGGCGAGACCTACCTGTACACCCACTACGAGCCGGCCGACGCCCGCCGGGTGTTCGCGAACTTCGAACAGCCCGACCTGAAGGCCCCGTTCACCTTCACGGTGACCGCCCCCGCGGCCTGGGACGTGCGCTCCAACGCCGTGCACGAGACGGTCACCGCCGAAGGCGACGCCCGCACCTGGGAGTTCGCGCCGACCAAGCCGATCTCCACCTACCTCACCGCCGTGGTAGCCGGCCCGTACCACGTCGTGAACGACCACTACAGCCGCGAACTCACCGACGGCACCGCCCTGGAGATCCCGCTCGCCGCGCTCTGCCGCAAGTCGCTGGCCCCGCACTTCGACGCGGAGGAGATCCTCGGCGTCACCAAGCTCGGACTCGACTTCTTCCACGAGACCTTCGACTACCCGTACCCCTTCGGCAAGTACGACCAGGCGTTCGTCCCCGAGTACAACATCGGCGCGATGGAGAACCCCGGCTGCGTGACCTTCAAGGAGGAGTTCGTCTTCCGCTCGAAGGTCACCGACGCCGCCTACGAGTCCCGCGCCAACGTCGTGCTGCACGAGATGGCGCACATGTGGTTCGGCGACCTGGTCACCCCGCGCTGGTGGGACGACCTGTGGCTGAAGGAGTCCTTCGCCGACTTCATGGGCTCCTACGCCCTGATCGGCGCCCGCACCCGGTACTCCTCCGCCTGGGTCACCTTCGCCAACCAGCGCAAGGCCTGGGCCTACCGGCAGGACCAGTTCCCCACCACCCACCCGATCACCGCCGACATCCGCGACCTCGAGGACGCCAAGCTCAACTTCGACGGGATCACCTACGCCAAGGGCGCCTCCGTCCTCAAGCAGCTGGTCGCGTACGTCGGTTCGGAGGCCTTCTTCGAGGGCGCCCGCCGCTACTTCAAGCGGCACGCCTTCGGCAACACCGAACTGGGCGACCTGCTGGGCGTGCTGGAGGAGACCAGCGGGCGCGACCTGAAGAGCTGGGCCGCCGCCTGGCTGCAGACCGCCGGGGTCAACGCGCTCACCCCGCAGGTCACCACCGACGCCGAGGGCCGGATCACCGAGCTGGCCGTCCTCCAGGACGCCGCTGCGGACGATTCCGCGACTCCGTCGCGTGGCCTGCGCCCGCACCGGATCGCGATCGGCCTGTACGACCGGGACGCCGACGGCGCCCTGCTGTGCACCGACCGGATCGAGCTGGACGTCACCGGCGCCCGCACCGTCGTCGCCGAAGCCGTCGGCCGCCGGCGCCCGGACCTGGTCCTGCTCAACGACGAGGACCTGACCTACTGCAAGATCCGCTTCGACGCCGACTCGCTGGAGACCCTGCGCACCGGCCTCGGCGACATCCGCGACGAGCTGGCCCGGGCGCTCGCCTGGTCCGCCGTCTGGAACCTCACCCGGGACGGCCTGATGCCGGCCCGCGACTACGTCGCCCTGGTGCTGCGCTTCGCCGGCCAGGAGGGCAACATCGGTGTGCTGCAGTCGCTGCACGCCCAGTCCAAGACCGCCGTCGACCTGTACGCCGCCCCCGAGTGGCGCGCCGAGGGCGCCCGGAAGCTCGCCGACGGCGCCCTGCACGAGCTGCGCGCGGCCGTCCCCGGCAGCGACCACCAGCTCGCCTGGGCCCGCTTCCTGGCCCAGACCGCGGGCGGCGCCGAGCACCTCGGCCTGGTCCGCGGCCTGCTGGCCGGCAGCGCCCGGATCGACGGCCTGGAGGTCGACCAGGAGCTGCGCTGGTCGCTGTGGCTGGCGCTGGCCGCCGCCGGACAGGCCGCCGACGAGGAACTGGCCGGCGAGCTGGCCGCCGACAACACCGCGGGCGGCAAGCGCCAGTACACCCAGTGCCTGGCCGCCCGGCCCACCCCGGAGGCCAAGGCCGCCGCCTGGTCGGCCGTGATCGACTCCGACGAGCTGCCGAGCGCCCTGGTCGAGGCCAACAGCGCGGGCTTCGCGATCCCCGCCCAGCGCGACCTGACCGCCCTCTACGCGGCGCCGTACTTCAAGCTGCTGGAGCGGGTCTGGGCCGAGCGGACCATCGAGATCGCGATGCGGATCGTCGGCGGCTTCTTCCCGATCGCCCAGACCGACGAGCAGACCCTGGCCGAGGCGGACGCCTGGCTGGACGGCCACCCGCAGGCCGCGCCGGCGCTGCGCCGACTGGTGCTGGAGCGCCGGGACGACCTGGCCCGCGCCCTGCGGGCGCAGGCCTGCGACCGGGCCTGACCGGCTGAGGAAGGGGCCCGCCGACTCGATGTCGGCGGGCCCCTTCGGTGTTGACCGTCCTCGGGGCGGACGGCGTTGCGGAAGGCGGCGTGCAAAGGGGCCGGACCGCGCGTGCGGTCCGGCCCCTTCAGGCGCTGGTGCGGGACTCAGCCGATCAGCGAGCGCAGCACGTACTGCAGGATGCCGCCGTTGCGGTAGTAGTCCGCCTCACCGGGGGTGTCGATGCGGACGACCGCGTCGAACTCCTTGTCACCGGCCTTGACCTTGACGGTCTTCGGGGTGCGGCCCTCGTTGAGCTCGGTCACGCCGGTGATGGAGAAGGTCTCCTCGCCGGTCAGGCCGAGGGAGTCGGCGTTCTGGCCCTCCGGGAACTGCAGCGGCAGGACGCCCATGCCGATCAGGTTCGAGCGGTGGATGCGCTCGTAGGACTCGGCGATGACGGCCTTGACGCCCAGCAGCGCGGTGCCCTTGGCGGCCCAGTCGCGGGACGAGCCGGAGCCGTACTCCTTGCCCGCCAGGACGACCAGCGGGACGCCGGCGGCCTGGTAGTTCTGCGAGGCGTCGTAGATGAACGACACCGGGGCGTCGGCCTGGGTGAAGTCGCGGGTGTAGCCGCCCTCGGTGCCCGGCGCGATCTGGTTGCGCAGGCGGATGTTGGCGAAGGTGCCGCGGATCATGACCTCGTGGTTGCCACGGCGCGAGCCGTAGGAGTTGAAGTCACGCTTCTCGACGCCGTTGGCGGTCAGGTACTGCGCCGCCGGGGTGCCCGGCTTGATGTTGCCGGCCGGGGAGATGTGGTCGGTGGTGACCGAGTCGCCCAGCTTGGCCAGGACGCGGGCGCCGGCGATGTCGGTCACCGGGCTCGGGGTCTTGGCCATGCCCTCGAAGTACGGGGGCTTGCGGACGTAGGTGGACTCGGCGTCCCACTCGAAGGTGTTGCCGGTCGGGACCGGGAGCGACTGCCAGCGGTGGTCGCCGGCGAAGACGTCCTGGTAGCCCTTGTCGAACATCGCCTCGTCGATGGAGCCGGCGACGGTGTCGGCGACCTCCTGCTCGGACGGCCAGATGTCGGCGAGGAAGACGTCGTTGCCGTCGGCGTCCTGGCCCAGGGCGTCCTTGGTGATGTCGATGTTCATGTTGCCGGCGAGGGCGTAGGCGACCACCAGCGGCGGGGAGGCCAGGTAGTTCATCTTGACGTCCGGGTTGATCCGGCCCTCGAAGTTGCGGTTGCCGGAGAGCACCGAGACGACCGCGAGGTCGGACTCGTTGACGGCGGCCGAGACCTCCTCGGGCAGCGGGCCCGAGTTGCCGATGCAGGTGACGCAGCCGTAGCCGACCAGGTTGAAGCCCAGCTTCTCCATGTACGGGAGCAGGCCGGCCTTCTCGTAGTAGTCCATGACGACCTTGGAGCCGGGCGCCAGGGTGGTCTTGACCCAGGGCTTGACGTGCAGGCCCTTCTCCACGGCCTTCTTCGCCAGCAGGGCGGCGCCCAGCATGACGGAGGGGTTGGAGGTGTTGGTGCAGGAGGTGATCGAGGCGATCACGACCGCGCCGTTGTCGATCTCGTAGGTCGAGCCGTCGGGGGCGGTGACGGTGGTCGGCTTCGAGGCCTCGGCGGAGTAGGTCGGCAGCGCCTCGGCGAACCGCTCGGCGGCCTCGGCCAGGATCACGCGGTCCTGCGGGCGCTTCGGGCCGGAGATCGACGGGACGACGGTGGAGACGTCCAGCTCCAGGTACTCGGAGTAGACCGGCTCGACCGACGGGTCGTGCCAGAGGCCCTGCTCCTTGGCGTACGCCTCGACCAGGGCGAGCTGCTGCTCGTCGCGGCCGGTGAGCTTGAGGTAGTTGATGGTCTCGGCGTCGATCGGGAAGATCGCGCAGGTCGAACCGAACTCCGGCGACATGTTGCCGATGGTGGCGCGGTTGGCCAGCGGGATGGCGCCGATGCCGTCGCCGTAGAACTCGACGAACTTGCCGACCACACCGTGCTTGCGCAGCATCTCGGTGATGGTGAGCACCAGGTCGGTGGCGGTGGTGCCGGCCGGCAGCTCGCCGGTCAGCTTGAAGCCGACCACGCGCGGGATCAGCATGGAGACCGGCTGGCCCAGCATGGCGGCCTCGGCCTCGATGCCGCCGACGCCCCAGCCCAGCACGCCCAGGCCGTTGACCATGGTGGTGTGCGAGTCGGTGCCGACGCAGGTGTCCGGGTACGCCTGGCCGCCGCGGACCATGACGGTGCGGGCCAGGTGCTCGATGTTCACCTGGTGGACGATGCCGGTGCCCGGCGGGACGACCTTGAACTCGTCGAAGGCGGTCTGGCCCCAGCGCAGGAACTGGTAGCGCTCCTTGTTGCGGCCGTACTCGATCTCGACGTTCTGGGTGAACGCGTCCTTGGTGCCGAACTTGTCGGCGATGACCGAGTGGTCGATGACCAGCTCGGCCGGGGCCAGCGGGTTGATCTTGGCCGGGTCGCCGCCCAGCTCCTTGACGGCCTCGCGCATGGTGGCGAGGTCGACCACGCACGGCACGCCGGTGAAGTCCTGCATGATCACGCGGGCGGGCGTGAACTGGATCTCCTGGCTCGGCTGGGCCTTCTCGTCCCAGTTGCCGAGGGCGCGGATGTGGTCGGCGGTGATGTTCGCGCCGTCCTCCGTGCGGAGCAGGTTCTCCAGCAGCACCTTGAGGCTGTAGGGCAGCCGCTCGGAACCCTCGACGGCGGAGAGCTTGAAGATCTCGTACGACTCGTCGCCCACCTGCAGCGAGCTGCGGGCGTCGAAGCTGTTCGCGGACACGACTGACTCCTTCTGGGTGCTTCGTGCGATATCCGGCCGCCACGCGGTGGTAAGGTCAGCCTTACTTAGGCTTGCCTTGCCCGCATCGCCGGTGAGCGCCTCTCGGCAAGTATCTTGATGTCGAGATATATCGTAAGGGGCAGTTATCTCGATGTCGAGATAAACCATAGTGCATGCCGCCGCCATCACCACCGCAGGCATGCCCCGGTGCGTTTCAGTGCAGGTCAGCGGCCGTCCGGACCGCGGCGCTTGCGCTCCAGCCGGATCAGCCAGACCGCCCCCGCCACGATCGCGGCAGCCAGCAACAACACCACCACGAGCTCACCACCGGAGCCGCCGCTCGGCTCGGGGGCGACGTCGGCCAGCAGGGTCGTCGTCCTCATACCTTCACCTCCTTTCGTCCCGTCCGCACCCGGTCGGCTCCAGAGCGCGGGCCCTCGCCAAGGCCGAGGACCAGCATCAGCAGCACCGGGAACTCCAGATACGCGTGGTAACTGGCCAGCGCCGCGTACACCGAGCGGCCCTGGGCGTAATCCACGGCGAACAACAGGGCCAGCAGCGCACCCGCCCCCGCCCCCAGCGCCCACGCCCGCCGGCCCCGCAGGCCCGGCACCCGGGCCTCGAAGCGCTCCGCCGCCTCCGGCGCGTACCTCGGCAGGAACCACACCCACACCACGTAGTGCATCGTCTGCAGGAAGGCGAACACCGCCAGGAAGCGCAGGCCCACCTGCGGCGTCAGCCAGCCCGGCGGGGTGTAGACCGCCGCCAGCCGGTCCGTCCAGCCGCCCGGGCGCTGGGACAGCAAGCCGTCCAGCCACCCGCTCAGCAACAGCGCCGGAACGAGCAGCACCCAGACGGACTGCAGCACCAGGAACGCCGCGCGCCCCCGCGCCAGCCTGCGCGACCACTCCGCCAGGAACAGCAGCGGCACCACGTTGTGCAGGTGCGCCAGCACCACGAAGTGGTACGCCGGGAAGGCCAGCGAGGCCGAACCCGCGCCCACCAGCCCCACCCCGGCCGCCGCCAGCAGCCACGGCCGGCCGCGCAGCCCGTACCGGCAGGCCGCCGCCAGCAGACCGTAGGCGAGCAGGATCTCAGCCGACTGGGACAGCCGGGACGGCGGCAGCAGCCGGCACAGCACGATCCCGGTCACCAGCGCCAGCAGCAGCCGCAGCAGCGGACCGGCCAGCACCGCGGCGAAGCGGCCCGCCACGTAGCGCAGCTCCAGCACGTTGTGCAGCAGGCCGAACACCGCCAGGCCCAGCACCGCCAGACCGGTCGGCGCCCGCAGGGCCAGCACCAGCGCCAGGGCCGCCGAGAGCGCGAAGCCCGCGAACGGCGCCCCGCCCAGCCGGGCCGTCGGACCGGGCGCGGGCCAGGTTCCCGGGCCCGCCCCGGTACCCGCCCGGATCCCCGTGGTCGCCATGCTCCCCCTCCTCGTGGCACGATCCCCGCCGTGCGCTACCCGGTGGCCCTCGCCCTCACCCTGCTGACCGAGACACCCGTCTACACCGCCGCCCTCGCCCGGATCGGGCGGGTGCGCCCCCGGCGGGCGGCCGCGGCCGGCGTACTCGTCAACCTGGTGACCCACCCACTGCTCTGGTGGACCCTCCGGCACTGGACCGACGGGCCCGCCGCAGCGTACTGGACCGGCTTCGCGCTCAGCGAGGCAGCGGTCTGCGCGGTCGAGGCGCTGCTGCTGTGCCCCGTCACCGGGCTGCGCCCGCGCGACCCGCTGCCCTGGATCGCCTCCGGCACCGCCAACGCCACCTCGCTGCTGGCCGGGCTGCTGCTCGGCGGCTGAAACCGGATCCGGTCCGCCCGTAACGCGGGCGGCCGGCTCGCGCGTCCAGTCGGGCACAGGGGCGGGAACGCCCGCACAGGGCGGGAACGCCGCACACGGGGCACGAGGGGAACAGCGTGATCGGGAAGACGCGACGGGCCGAGGAGAGCGCGGAGTTCGAGCACTTCGCGTACAGCCGTGGACAGCGGCTCTTCCGCACCGCGCTGCTGCTCTGCGGCGACTGGCACCTCGCCGAGGACCTCACCCAGGTCACCCTCGCCAAGCTCTTCGCCGCCTGGCCCAAGGTTCGCCGGGCCGACAACCAGGACGCCTACGCGCGCGGCACGCTGGTGCGCAGCTACCTCTCCCACCGGCGGCTGCGCCGCAGCGGCGAACGGCCCTCCCTCGGCGAACTCCCCGAGGGCGTCGCCCCCGGCGACGACCCGGCGCTGCGGGTCACCCTGCTCGCCGCCCTCGCCGAACTCCAGCCCCGGGACCGGGCGGTGCTCGTCCTGCGGTACTGGGAGGACCGCAGCGTCGAGGAGACCGCCGCCGAACTCGGCGTCAGCGCGGGCGCGGTGCGCGCCCAGTCGCTGCGCGCCCTCAACCGGCTGCGCGCCGTCCTCGGCCCCGAGGCGGCCGAACACCTCACCCGCTCCTGAGCCCACACCAGCTGCTTCGGAAGGAACGACCATGAACGAGCCCGACGCGGACGGCCGGAAGCTGTCCGCCGCCTTCGAGCGCACGATGGACGGCATCGGCGCCGACCTCGGCCCGCTGGTCGCCGCGAGCGCCCGCCAGGGCCGCTCGATCCGGCGCCGCCGCCGACTGACCGTGGCCGGCGCCGTGACGGCGGTGGCCGCGCTCGCCGTCGGCGGCGCGGTCGCGCTGCGGACCGGCGACGGAACGGGGAGCGGCGGTCAGGCCACGGCCGCGGCCGCCGCCTCGGCCACCGGTTCCCCGGCCGCCTCCTCGACCACACCGGTTTCCGGCCGGCGGTACCCGCGGCCGGTGGAGCCCACCGACGACAGCCCGGAGCAGCCCCGGCAGGGCACCGGCCCCAACGCCGGGAAGGTCGCCATGACCGGCCACGCCGCACTGGCCGCGCTGGCCAAGGCCCTGCCTTCGGACGGGCGGACCTCCAACTACTCCGGCTACTCCCAGCTGACCAGGACCGGCAGCAGTGACCCCGGACACGTGATGACCGTTGCCGACCTGCTCTACGACGACGGCTCCGGCCCGGCCAACGTCCGGCTCTGGTTCCAGGGCGGCTTCGGCGCCAACCTCAAGCCCGACTCCCACCCCAGCGCCGACGACCTGTTCAGCTGCGCGAAGAAGAACGCCCGCGGCCAGTTCCGCTCCTGCTCCGACAGCGTGCTCCCGGACGGCACCCGGCTGGTGCTCACCGAATGGACCACCCGCGACGCCCTCGAACGCGAGGTCGACCTGCTGCGGCCGGACCAGGCCAGGGTGACGGTCAACACCATCAACACGGCGGAGGTCGCCGGACAGGCCAAGGTCCAGGTCGTCCGGGACGGGCTGCCACTCAGCCTCGACCAGCTGAAGGCCGCCGCGATGTCCGCCGACCTGCAGGAGTGGATCACCCCGGCGCAGGCGCAGCAGGCGGGCCAGGCGATCCGGCCGTTCCACGACGGCAGCCCGGAGCACAACCAGCCGACCGGCGCCGCGACGACCAAGCCCGGCTCCACCGGGTGAGGCCCGGCCGGGTACGGTGGCCGCTGTGCTGACGGGCAGAGGGGGCCGACGATGATCGTGGTGGACGCGTCCGCGTTGGTGCTGGCGCTCGCCGACCAGGGGCCGCGCGGGGACCGCGCCCGGGCCGAACTCGCCGCCGACGGCGACTGGTGGGCACCCGAGCACATCGTGATCGAGGTGATGCAGTCCCTGCGCGGCCTCTACCTCGCCAAGGAGCTGACCGCCGAGCGGGTCGCCGAACTCGCCGGCGAACTGGCCGCGGTGACCGTCCGCAAGGTCGAGGTGGCGCCGCTGCTCGGCCGGATCTGGGAACTCAAGGACAACCTCACCCCGGACGACGCCGCGTACGTCGCCGTCGCCGAGCGGTACGGCGCGCCGCTGGTCACCGCCGACCTGCGGCTGATGCGGGCCAGCGGGCCGCGCTGCGAGATCCGGGGAATCACCCGCGAGGCCTAGCCGGTGCGTGTCCTCGGAGTGTCCCCGGGGGCCCGGCACCGTTAGCAGGGTGACCGTCGCCCTGCCCGTGGAAGGCCCGACCCGATGCCCGCTCCGCTCGCCGCCGCCCTGCTGCCGCTGGCCCTGATCGCCCCCGCCGCCTCGCCGATCTCCGTGATGGAGACGGCCTTCGACCCGGCGACCGCCTTCGTCCGGCCGACCGCGATCAGCTACGCCGAGGACCTGGTGCCGTACGGCTCGCACGCCCGGATCGTCACCGACCGCTCGGCGCCCGGGCGGACGGTGCTCACCCTGACGGTGGCCGGACTCGCCCCCGACCACGAGTTCCCGGTGCACCTGCACACCGGCGACTGCGGGGCCGACCCGGCCTCCTCCGGGCCGCACTACCAGGACGTGGTCGACCCGGTGCAGCCGTCCACCGACCCGGCGTACGCCAACGACCGCAACGAACTGCGGCTGGTGCTGCGCACCGACGGGCAGGGCGGGGGCAGCGCGACGGCCGCGGTGGACTGGCAGCCGCGGCCGGGCGAGGCCCGCTCGCTGGTGCTGCACGCGGGCACCCCGGCCGGTCCGCACGCGGCGGGCGACCGGGTGGCGTGCGTCAGGCTGGCGCGCTGACCTGCCCGCCCGGGCTCTTCAGGAGCCCAGGGTGGCGACCAGGACCGCCTTGATGGTGTGCAGGCGGTTCTCGGCCTGGTCGAAGACGATGGAGTGCGCCGACTCGAACAGCTCGTCGGTGCACTCCAGCTCGGTCATGCCGGTCGCCTCGTACATCTGCCGCCCGATCACGGTGCCGAGGTCGTGGAAGGCGGGCAGGCAGTGCAGGAACTTCACGTTCGGGTTGCCGGTGGCCCGGACGGTGTCCATGGACACCTGGTACGGCTTGAGCAGCTCGATCCGCTCGGCCCAGACCTCCTTGGGCTCGCCCATCGAGACCCAGACGTCGGTGTAGAGGAAGTCGGCGCCGGCCACGCCCTCGGCGACGTCCTCGGTCAGGGTGACCATCGCGCCGGTCTGCTCGGCCAGCGCCTGCGCCGCCTTCCGCACCTCCTCGGCCGGCCAGAGGGCGCGCGGGGCGACGATCCGGACGTCCATGCCGAGCAGGGCGCCGGTGACCAGCAGCGAGTTGCCCATGTTGGAGCGGGCGTCGCCGAGGTAGGCGAGGGCGACCTCGGTGAGCGGCTTGGTGGTGTGCTCGGTGACGGTGAGCACGTCGGCCAGCATCTGGGTGGGGTGCCACTCGTCGGTCAGGCCGTTCCAGACCGGGACGCCGGCGTGCCGGGCCAGCTCCTCGACGATCTCCTGGCCGTGGCCGCGGTACTCGATGCCGTCGAACATCCGGCCGAGCACCCGGGCGGTGTCCTTGACGGACTCCTTGTGGCCGATCTGCGAGCCGGACGGGTCCAGGTAGGTGGTGGTGGCGCCCTGGTCGTGCGCGGCGACCTCGAAGGCGCAGCGGGTGCGGGTGGAGGTCTTCTCGAAGATCAGCGCGATGTTCTTCCCGCGCAGCCGGGGCTGCTCGGTGCCCGCATACTTGGCCGCCTTGAGCCCGGCCGCGAGGTCCACCAGGAAGCGGAACTCCTGGGGCGTGAAGTCGAGCTCCTTGAGGAAGTGCCTGTTCCGGAGGTTGAAGGCCATACCGGGCTCCTGGGGTGACGGAACTACGGGGAAGGCGGCAAGTGTATACGACGGTTGGAATTTCTATACGGAAGGGCAATGAAGGAGGGGAGCCCCGGGCGGGACTCCCCTCCGTCGCCCTACCGCCAGAGGCGCGGGCGCCTACCGCTAGAGGCGCGGGTCCACCGGCTCGGACTCCAGTGCCAGCACCGCGAACACCGGCTCGTGCACCCGCCACAGCGGCTCCCCGGCCGCCAGCCGGTCCAGCGCCTCCAGACCCAGCGCGTACTCGCGCAGCGCCAGCGAGCGCTTGTGGCCCAGCGAGCGCATCCGCAGCCGGTCCAGGTGCTCGGTGTAGTCCGGGCCGTAGATGATCCGCAGGTACTCCCGGCCGCGCACCTTCACCCCCGGCTGCACCAGACCGCCCGGGCGGCCCTCGCCGCGCGCCGTCCGCACCACCGAGGCCAGCGGCTTGACCACCATGCCCTCGCCGCCCGCCGCCGTCAGGTCCTCCCACCAGGCGGTGGCGGCGGCCATCGAGGCCTCGTCCTCGGTGTCCACCAGCATCCGGCCGGTGCGGTGCAGCACGGGCTCCTCCTCGTCACCGGCGGCGCCCCGTTCGGCGGCGGCCCGCTCGTCGGCCTCCACCAGGCGGTCGATCCAGGCCAGGTGCTCGTCGTGCGGACGCGCCGCCAGGTTCGCCCCCTCGGCGGCCAGCAGCTGGAACGGCGCGAGCCGGATGCCCGACAGGCCCTCGGTCGGCCAGCAGTAGCGCCGGTACGCCTCGGTGAAGGCCCGGGCGTCGGCGGCGCGGCGGCGCTGGCGGGAGGTCAGCTCCCCCAGCTCCAGCCCACGCGCGGCCGCCTGCTCCAGGGCCGACAGCACCTCGGGCAGCGCGGCGCCGGCCGCCGCGCCGACCGCGGCGTACTGGCGGCGCAACAGCTCCACCGCCTTCAGCGACCAGGGCATCAGCTCGGCGTCCAGCAGCAGCCAGTCGGTGCCCAACTCCTCGAACAGCCCGGCCCGTTCGGCCGCCGAGCGGACCCGGCCCAGCACGGCGGCGGTCAGCTCCTCGTCGTCCAGGAAGGCCCGGCCGGTCCGGGTCCAGATCGCGCCCGGGCCGGCCACCCCGAAGCGCCGCTCCAGCGCGGTGCCGTCCCGGGCGACCAGCAGCACCGCGCGCGAGCCCATGTGCTTCTCCTCGCAGACCAGGTGCCGGACGCCGTCCTCGCGGTAGGCGAAGAAGGCCTCCTCCGGGTGCTCCAGGTAGCCCTCGCGGCGGGAGGTCGGGCTCGGCGCCATGGTCGGCGGCAGGTAGGCGAGCAGCCGCGGGTCCAGCGCGAAGCGGCTCATCACCTCCAGCGCGGCCGTCGCGTTCTCCTCCCGGACGGCCACCCGCCCGTGCAGGCCGGTCTCCACGATCCGGCGCCCGGCCACGTCGGCGAGGTCCAGCGGACGGCCCTCGCGGGCACCCGGCGCGTCGGTGAGCAGCGGGCGCACCGGGGCGTACCACTCCTGCTCGGCCTCGACGCCCACCAGCTCGCGCTCCGGGTAGCGCAGCGCGGTCAGGCTGCCGCCGAAGACGCAGCCGGTGTCCAGGCAGATGGTGTTGTTGAGGAAGGTCGCGCTCGGCACCGGGGTGTGGCCGTAGACCACCAGCGCGCGGCCCCGGTACTCCTCCGCCCACGGGTAGCGCACCGGCAGGCCGTACTCGTCGGTCTCGCCGGTGGTCTCCCCGTACAGCGCGTGCGAGCGCACCCGGCCGGAGGCGCGGCCGTGGTACTTCTCCGGCAGACCGGCGTGGCAGACCACCAGGGCACCGCCGTCCAGCAGGTAGTGGCTCACCAGACCGCGCATGAAGGTGCGCACCTCGGCCCTGAACTCCTCGGACTCCCCGGCCAGTTGGTCCAACGACTCCTGAAGTCCGTGCGAGACGGTGACCTTCTTGCCGTCCATCGCGCGGCCGAGCTTGTTCTCGTGGTTGCCGGGCACGCAGAGCGCGTGGCCGGCCGCCACCATGCCCATCACCAGGCGCAGTACGCCCGGGGTGTCCGGGCCGCGGTCGACCAGGTCACCGACGAACACGGCGGTGCGGCCCGCCGGGTGGGCCGCGTCCACCGGACGGCCCTCGGCGTCCCGGGTGAGGGTGTAGCCGAGGCGGACCAGCAGGGTCTCCAGCTCGGCCCGGCAGCCGTGGATGTCGCCGACGATGTCGAACGGACCGGTGAGGTGGCGCAGGTCGTTGTAGCGCTTCTCCAGCTCGATCTCGGCGGCCGCGACCTCCGCCTCCCCGCGCAGGATGTGCACCTTGCGGAAGCCCTCGCGCTCAAGGCCCCTGAGCGACCTGCGCAGTTCGCGGTGCTGACGCGGCACCACGTGCGCGGGCAGCTGGCGGTCCGGGCGGGAACGGTTGCGCTCGGCGCACACACCGGGCGGGACGTCCAGCACGATCGCGATCGGCAGCACGTCGTGCTCGCGGGCGAGCGCCACCAGCTGGCGGCGGGCCTCCGGCTGGACGTTGGTGGCGTCCACGACGGTCAGGCGGCCGGCGGCGAGGCGCTTGCCGACGATGTAGTGCAGGAGGTCGAAGGCCTCGGCGGAGGCGGACTGGTCGTTCTCGTCGTCGGCGACCAGGCCGCGGCAGAAGTCGGAGGAGATCACCTGGGTGGGCAGGAAGTGGCGGCGGGCGAAGGTGGACTTGCCCGCACCGCTGGTGCCGACCAGGACGACGAGGGAGACGTCGGTGACGGGGAGGCGGCGAGGGGTGGTGGTGCTCTCCGGCGTCTGGTCGTCGATTGCGTCGGTCTCGGTCGCGTCGGTCTCGGTCGCGTCGGTCTCGGTCGCGCTGTTCTCGGTCGCGCTGTTCTCGGTCGCGTCGGTCTCGGTCGCGTCGTCGGTCATCGGGTCTCGCCTCCTTCGGGCGTCGTGGTGGGGTCAGTTTCCGTCGCGGCGCTCTCGGCGCGGAACAGGGCCAGCTGGGTCGGCGGGCCGACCTCCGGGTCCTCGGGGCCGACCGGGCGCAGCTCCACCGTGTAGCCGTACGCCGCCGCGACCTTCCCGGCCCAGGCCTCGAACTCTTCGCGGGACCACTCGAAGCGGTGGTCGGCGTGCCGGACACGGCCCGCCGGGAGGCTCTCCCAGCGGACGTTGTACTCCACGTTGGGCGTGGTGACGACGACGGCCCTCGGGCGGGCGGCGCCGAACACCGCGTACTCCAGGGCAGGCAGCCGCGGCAGGTCCAGGTGCTCGATCACCTCGCACAGCACGGCCGCGTCGTAGCCCTTCAGCCGGGCGTCGGTGTACGTCAGCGCGCCCTGCGCCAGCGTCACCCGCGCCGCCTGCCGCTCGGGCAGGCGCGCCAGGCGCAGCTTGCGGTTCGCCGCCTGCAGCGCCCGCGCGGACACATCCACGCCGAGGATCTCGGTGAACCGGGCGTCCTTCATCAGCTCGCCGATCAGCTCGCCCTGGCCGCAGCCGAGGTCGGCGACCCGGGCCGCGCCGCTGTCGCGCAGGGCGGCGAGGATCGCGGTGCGGCGCTGCTCGGCGAGGGAGGGCTGCCGGGGTGCGGTGCTCTCGGTGCTCTCGGTGCTCTCACTGGTCCCGGTGGTCCCGCTGCTGTCGGTGGTGCCGGTGCTGAGGGTGGTCCCGGTGTCCTCGTCGTCCGGCCGGTCGTCGACCGCGTTGTCGATCTCCTCGACCTCGCGGTCGTCCGCCTCGGCCAGCCGGGCCAGCTCCAGGCGCTCCATCGCGGCCCGGGTCAGCGACCAGCGCCGGGACAGGTAGCGCCGGGCGATCAGGGCACGCTCGGGGTGGGCGGCCAGCCAGCCCTCACCGGCGGCGAGCAGCTTGTCCACCTCGTCCGGGGCGACCCAGTAGTGCTTGGCGCCGTCCAGCACCGGCAGCAGCACGTACAGCTGCTGGAGCGCGTCGGCGAGCCGGACCGCGTCCGAGGCCAGCGCGAACCGCACGTAGCGGGACTCGCCCCACTCCGGGAAGTCCCCGTCCAGCGGGATCGCCGACGCCTCGACCCGCCAGCCCAGCGGCTCGAACAGCCGGGCCACCATCGCCGGGCCGCCGCCCTCGCCCGCGCCGTTCGCGGGCACCGCGGGCAGCTCGATCCGCAGCGGGCGGACCCGCCCCGGCAGCTCCGGGCGGAGCTGGCAGTCGCCCTTCATCGCGGAGCGGAACACCGTCCGCAGCGCCACCGCGAGCAGCGAGGACGCGGCGTACGGGCGGTCGTTGACGTACTGGGAGAGGGCGAAGTCGGGCGAGCCGCCCCGGCCCTTGCCGTTGCCCCGGCCCTTGCGGACCAGGGCGATCGGGTCGATGTCCAGCAGCAGCGCCGCCGTGCAGACCTCGTCCCCCGCCTCGGGGTAGAAGACGTGGGCCTCGCCGTGCGACGTCGTGAACCGCTGGACCTTGCCGGGATGCTTGTGCAGCAGGAACCCGAGATCCGTAGCCGGGCTCTCGGCGCTGCCGGTAGTGGAAATCGACATGAACACCCGGCCGAGTATTGCCCAGCGGACGGCCTCCGAGCATCGGGTTTTCCGGCCCGGCACCCCACTGGCCTGCGGGTCCGACCGGCGTGTCCGGACGCTGGGCGTGTTCGGCAGCGGGGCCCGGCATTGGTTAACGTGCACGGTGTGACTGCTGAATCCACCTCGCTCGAATCCACCTCCCCGGCGACCGGCGCCGTGGCCACCGGTCTGGCCACCATCGCCGCCGACGGCACCGTCCTCGACACCTGGTACCCCGCCCCCGCGCTGGCCGCCGAGCCCGGCCCGGCCGGCACCGTGCGCCTGACCGCCGAGCAGGCCGAGGCCGAGCTCGGCGCCGGCGCCGCCGACGCCCTGCGCGCCGACGCCCGCCGCGGCGTCGAGGTGGTCGCCGTGCGCACCACCATCGCCTCGCTGGACGAGAAGCCGCTGGACACCCACGACGTGTACCTGCGCCTGCACCTGCTCAGCCACCGCCTGGTCCAGCCGCACGGCCAGAACCTGGACGGCATCTTCGGCCTGCTCGCCAACGTCGCGTGGACCAGCATCGGCCCCGTCCCGGTGGACAAGGTCGAGCAGGCCCGCCTCGCCGTCCGCACCCAGGGCGGCCAGCTGGCCGTGTACGGGATCGACAAGTTCCCGCGGATGACCGACTACGTCGCCCCGACCGGCGTGCGCATCGCCCACGCCGACCGCGTCCGGCTCGGCGCCCACCTGGCGGTCGGCACCACCGTGATGCACGAGGGCTTCGTCAACTTCAACGCCGGCACCCTCGGCACCTCGATGGTCGAGGGCCGGATCAGCGCGGGCGTCGTGGTCGGCGACCACAGCGACATCGGCGGCGGCGCCTCGATCATGGGCACCCTGTCCGGCGGCGGCAAGCAGGTCGTCTCGGTCGGCGAGCGCTGCCTGCTCGGCGCCAACGCGGGCATCGGCATCTCGCTGGGCAGCGACTGCGTGGTCGAGGCCGGCCTGTACGTCACCGCCGGCACCCGGGTCACCACCCCGGACGGCACGGTCGCCAAGGCCGTCGAGCTGTCCGGCCAGGACAACCTGCTGTTCCGCCGCAACTCGCAGACCGGCGCGGTCGAGGTCATCGCCCGCTCCGGCTCCTGGGGCGGACTGAACGCGGACCTGCACGCCCACAACTGACCTGCGGGCAGCGGTGGTTGGCGGACCATAGGTCCGCACGGCCTTCGGGGGTCCGGCGCCGGGCGCGCCGGGCCCTTCCGCGTGCCGCGGTCGTCCGGAGCCCCGTCCGGCTGGCCGTCAGCGGTGCATCAGTGACTCCGCAGTCCGCAGGATGACGAGCTGCCGGGTCGCCCTGGTCATCGCGACGTAGCGGTCGACCGCCCCCTCGACGCCCTCGCCGAACGCCTCCGGGTCGACCAGGACGACCAGGTCGAACTCCAGCCCCTTGGCCAGCTCCGGGGTGAGCGAGCGGACCCGCGCCCGCTCCTCGAAGCCCGGGGCGCCGATGACGCAGGCGATGCCTTCGTCGTGCTCGGCGAGCCAGGCGTCCAGGACGTCAGCCAGCTCCGCCGCCGACCCGTGCCGGACCGGAATGCCGCTGCTGCGCACCGAGGTCGGCACGTTGGCGTCCGGGAGCGCCGCCCGGATGGCCGGCTCGGCCTCCGCCATCACCTCCTCCGGCGTGCGGTAGTTGATGCCCAGCGAGGCCATGGTGATGCGGTCGAGCCCGACCCGGTCGAGGCGCTCCCGCCACGACTCGGTGAAGCCGTGCCGGGCCTGGGCGCGGTCCCCGACGATGGTGAAGCTCCGGGACGGGCAGCGCAGCAGCAGCATCTGCCACTGCGCGTCGGTCAGCTCCTGGGCCTCGTCCACCACGATGTGGGCGAACGGGCCGGCCAGCGGGTCCCCGTCGGTGCCGGGCAGCGCGCCCTCGTCGATCAGGGTGTCCTGGAGGTCCCGGCCGCGCAGCATCGTCACCACGCCCTCACCGTCGTCGTCGGCCTGGAGCAGGTCGCCGATCACGTCCGCCATTCGCTCGCGCTCGGCGGCCACCGAGGCCCGGTGGCGGTTGCGGCGCAGCGTGGCCTCGCGGTCCCCGAGCCGCTGGCGGGCCGCGTCCAGCAGCGGCAGGTCGGAGACCGTCCAGGCCTGCGGGGCGTGCTTGCGCTGGAGCGCGCGGACCTCCTCGGGGGCCAGATGGGGCGCGCACATCCGCAGGTAGGCGGGCACCGACCAGAGGTCGCCGACCAGGTCGGCCGCTTCGAGCAGCGGCCAGGCGCGGTTGAGCGTCTCCACCAGTTCCCGGTCCTGCCGCAGCGAGCGCCGGAACAGCTCGGGCGAGACCTCCTCCTCGTCCTGCTCCAGCTTGTCCAGCAGGATCGCGGCCAGCTCGTCCCAGATCTGCTCGCGCGCCTCGTTGTGCGGGGTGCCCGGGTCCGGGGCGCTGAAGGCCTCGGACCAGTCCTCGGCGCTCAGCCACAGGTCCGCCCAGTGGGTGGTGACCACCATGCCCTCGGTCGGCGGCTCCTCGTAGAAGCGGACGGCCTTCTCGATCGCCCGCACCAGGTCGGCCGAGGACTTCAGCCGCGCGACCTCCGGGTCGACCTCCTCCGCAGCGGCCGCCCCCTCGGGCAACAGATCCCGCAGGGTGCAGGTGCGCACGCCCTCCTCGCCGAGGCTGGGCAGGACGTCGGCGACGTAGTTCAGGTACGGCTGGTGCGGGCCGACGAACAGCACGCCGCCGCGCCGGTGGCCGAGGCGGGGATCGGAGTACAGCAGGTAGGCGGAGCGGTGCAGGGCGACCACGGTCTTGCCGGTGCCGGGGCCGCCGTCGACCACCAGGGCGCCGCGTGAGCCGGCCCGGATGATCGCGTCCTGGTCGGACTGGATGGTGGCGAGCACGTCCCGCATCCGGGCCGACCGGTTGCCGCCCAGGCTGGCGATGAAGGCGGACTGGTCGTCCAGCGCGGCGTGCCCCTCCAGGCCGTCGGCGGTGAACACCTCGTCCCAGTAGTCGGTGATCCGGCCGAGGGTCCAGCGGTACCGGCGGCGGCTCACCAGGCCCATCGGGTCGCCGTGGGTCGCCGCGAAGAACGGCTCGGCTGCGGGCGAGCGCCAGTCGACCAGCAACCGGCGGCCCTCGCTGTCGGTGAGCCCCAGCCGGCCGACGTACAGCGGCTCGGCGTCCTCCGCGGTCACGATGCGCCCGAGGCACAGGTCCAGGCCGTAGCGGCGCAGGGCGCGCAGCCGGCCGCTCAGCCGGTGGACCTCGATGTCCCGGTCCATCGCCGCCTGCCCGGCGCCACCCGGCGCCCGGCGCGCCGCGTCGAGCTGCTCGGAGAGTTCGGCGATCGCCTGCTCCAGGCTCTCCGCGATGGCCGCGAAGTGCCGCTCGTCCGCCGCCACGAGCGCGGGGTCGGCCTTGGCGGACAGGCGCTCGGGGAGGTCGAAAGCACTGGTGGTCAGGTGGTTCATGGCATCAGCTCCGATCTGAGGCCTGTGATTGTGCGCCACCACGGGGGCCTTGCCGCAAGGCCCCCCATGCGCTATACGTTGAGAGTGGCAAGGGGTGGGTTCTCCCCCTTTCCGTCTCCTTCGGCCCCAGGCCTGGACCTCCGCACCCCCGCCCTCTCGCGCGCCTTACTTCTGCAGCAGATCCCCAGCCCTCTTACAGGCTGTTCTGCTCGGTGCCGACATGGCGGCACCGAGCAGCAAGAGATAAGCAGCACTTCCGATTGTTCTCGTGCCCCACCACCGTAAGGCGGGATGCGTCCAACGATCCGGCGAACCAAGGCAGATGACGCACGGAGCAGGAAGTCGGCCGGGCCGACTTCCTGCTCCGGCGCCGGGGCGGCGCATCAGGCGTGATGGTCGAATTCGCCGGCCTTGATGCCGTGGAGAAGGGCAGAGAAGGTGGCGGGGGTGGTGCGGAGGATGAGGTGGCCCTCGTCGGACTCGCGGAGTTCAACTGCCCCGTTGGTCGTACGCACCTCCACGCAATTCTCGGTCGATCCACTGAAGGTGGACTTCTGCCACTCGATTCCGGTCACAATGAGCCCTTCATAGGTTTCGTGCGATCTTGCGAATCAAGTCGCGGGAGTCGCTTTCATGCAGCGCGAGCGCTTCAGTCTGTTCGAAGATGGCTCGATAGCTGGCTAGTTCGCTGGTTGCATCAAGGTGTTCGGAGTCACGCGAGGACTCTCGCTCAACCGTATCGAGCTCCGGGATGGCGCCGAACGCGTAGGTGAGGTTCTCGACGGCGCCAGGGAAAGTCTCGATGTCGAACGGCACGACTCGAATGGACATCCAGGGCAGCTCGGAGTCTTCAAGCAGGGAGCCGAGTTGTTCCTTGAGGATCTGGGTTCCTCCGAACCGAGTCCACAGTACTGATTCGTAGATGAAGGCCGTCAACGGTTTCGGATTGCGGCGCAGGTCGGTCTTGCGTTGCATTCTGAAAGCGGTCCGCGCCTCCACCTCATGCCGAGGGAGTGGAGGGAAAACCCGCCCGAAGACAGCCGAGGCGTAGTTGATGGTCTGACACGGGCCGGGCATGTGGGTGAGGACCCACAGCATGAGTTCGCGGGAGGTCTTCTCCAGCTCAGCATTCTCAAGGAAGCCGTCCGGCACGGTGCCGCGATGGTCCTCCCACCAGCCCTTGGAGCGGTCCTGGACCATGGACTCAAGCGCACCGATCAGGGGCTCGTTCATGCACTTGCAGGCGGCGGCGAATGAGCGGAGCCGCTCCGGGCTCACGCCGACCTTGGCGGCCTCTATCTGACTGACCTGAGTCCTGTCGATGCCGAGGTCTCTGCTGAGGGCGCCGGTCGACAGCCCGGCGCCCTCGCGCATCTTCCGAAGCTCGGTCCCGATCCGGCGTTGACGGAGCGTCGGGTTGAGTCGCGGCGGCATTGGTTCCTTCCTTGCCGATGTGGCCCAAGTCTGCCGCGCTGCCGGGCGTGGGGTCCACTTGAGGGTGAACCTATCCAGCTTTGGAATCACATGTGACGTGGCTGCGCTATGGTCGTTCTCACAGCGATCCGACGGATCGTCAGTAATGCACGCTGTCCGCACCGCAGAGCAGTCATGCCCGTCGGCCTGGCCTGGCTCACGGCGACGTGTCCGCCGGTTCTCCACCCCACCTCACGCCGGGAGATTTCCCATGCGTCAGTGCAACACGCCCTCCCTCACCCTCGCCCGGCAGTCCCTCCAGGACGCCATGGCCCGCCTCGGCTGGCCGCCCTCGGGCACCTTCGACGCCGAACTCGCCCTCGGCGAGCTGATCGTGAACGCCTGGAACCACGCGAACACCCCCGCGCCGGTCGTCCAGATCCTCGCCATCACCCAGCACACCCTCCGGGTGGGCGTCTCCGACGAGAGCCCGGTGCTGCCCGAGATGCAGTCCCTCGACCTCCTCGCCGAGTCCGGCCGGGGCCTCCAACTCGTCGCGGCCCTCACCAACCGCTGGGGCGTCGACCCCCAGAAACGCGGCAAGACCATCTGGTTCGAGTGCGAGCTGGGCGGTGCCCAGTGAAGCGCCGCTTCCCCATGAAGCCGACCGATCCCCGGATCCGCGCCTATACCGACGACCACATCCGCACCCTCCTCGCCGAACTCCAGGAGCGTGGAAAGAAGTTCGGCCTCATCTGGCCCTCCGCCGACCTCGACCACACCCTCGACGGTCGCGTCCTGGTCCGCTTCAACACGGCGCCGGCCTCGACGCTGTTGAACCTCCTCGTCCTGCTCCTCGACGCCGACCGCGAGCACCCGTGCGATTCCTGATCGGGGCGGCCTTCGCCGTCCTCCTCGCCCTCGCGATCGCCACGGTCGCCCTGGGCGTCATCACCGCCCTCAGGGCGACCCCGCCCGACGAGGACGCCTGAGCGCGAACAGCTGAAGAGGGCCGTCACCGCCCCCGGCGATCACGGCCCCCTGGTCCCCGCTGTTCTGCCCGCCCTGCTCAGGCCCTTCTCCTCAGCTCTTCTTCTCGAACCCCGCCAGCAGTCCGCGCGGGTCGAAGGCCACCCGGATCCGGGCGATCTTCCCGTTCTCCACGTGCATCCAGTTCGCCGTCGGCGCCGGGGGGGCCCCCCCCCGGGGGGGGGGGGGGCGGGGCCGGGGGGGGGGGGGGGGGGGCGCCCGGGGGGGGGGGCGGGGGGGGGGGGGGGGGGGGGGGGCCCCCCGGGCCCCCCGCGGGCCGGGGCCCCCCCCCGGGGGGGGGGGGGGCCCGCCGTTCCCTGGGGCGCTGGCTGCGCTCGGCCAAGAGTGTGCATCGAGGGACTCGTTGGGCTTCCGCCGAGCAACTGGCAATGGTGCTTTTCCGGGGCCCCGGCGCCGCGAAGCGCGGCGCCGGGGCCCCACGCTTGACCCTCTCCGCTTCTCTGGGGCCCGCCCCCTCCCCCCTCCCCTCCCTCCTCCCGCTCCTCCACCCACCTGCTCCGCTACTCCACCCACCTCCTCCACCCTCATCTGTCGCGCCCCTAGCCGAGGCCGTGCTGCAGCGGCAACCCCGGCTCACCCGAGAGGCCTACGGCATACCGGAGTTGGACCGCATCGGGTGGTGGGCGGTGACCGGTCGCGGGAACGATTCGTTGGTCGGTGCGGCACACCGCACCACCGATCCGAAGAGGTCCCCGTCATGTCCGAACCCTTTGCCACGCCGCAGTCCCCGAGCCGCCCGACAGGCTCGGCCGCCGGCGAGTCGACCGGGCCCGCGACCCCCAAGACCCTGCTTGAGCAGATGCAGGAACTGCTCGCCTCGGTGACCGCGGACCTCGCCGCGCTGCAATCCGGTACCCGGAGCACTACCCCGGCCGCCGCCTACCCGGCCGGCACCGACACCTCCGACGCTCCGGCCGCGCCGGGCACCCGGTAGTCCGGCGCCCGCTCCTCCTCCGTCGGCCCGCCCGCACCCGGCGGCCCGAGCCGGACCACGAGTAACGGCGAACCCCCACCAGCCCGTTCCGGTTCCGCACCACCGAGCGCCGTACGCTCCGCTCCTCCGCCCCGGTCGGCCGCCTCCCGCAACCGCGCGGCCACGTCCTTGCACTCCGACATCGCGTCGACACCGTCGATGCACGTCCAGTACAGACTCTCGGTGTCGGCTCCGCAGGCCAGCACGACCAGCGTCTCGCCGACCTCCCGCAGCAGTTCGTCCAGCGCGCCCAACGTCAGCTCCAGTTCACCGAGTTCGGTGAGCCGACCGACGCGTCCGCCGCTCACCAGGGTGCCGTTGGCGACGGATCTGTCCAGGCAGACCGCCGCATGCGCGCCCGCCTCGGAGAGCTGCTGGCCGAGCCCCGTCAGATCGTCGTCCTCCGACTCCGCCAGCCGGGCGCCCACCGCCTCGGTGAGCAGCGCGACCTGCCGTGCCTCGGCCAGCACGTCCGGTACCTGCCTGGCCTCCGCCAGGGCGTGCCGGGCCGTCTTGATCAGTCGCAGCGCCTCCATGGCCCCCGCTCCTTCCGCTCGTCGTCGCCGTCGACCAGCACCGCCGCCGGGGCGGTGGAGTGGTCACGGGGAGAGCGTGCGGGGAAGGCGGGGTGGGCCGCATCCGGCTTGTCGGAAGCTGTGGACAACCCTGGGGTTGTGGATAACTTCCGTCCCTCACAAGGGTGGTCAGCCCACGTCCGGGTTGACATCGTCCGCTGCCCCCGGCACCGGGAAACGGTGTTCGTTGCGCTCGATCTTGGCGGCGAGCGCCTCCAGCGGGTCCACTCCGACCGCCGTACAGAACTGCACCAGGTACGCCAGTACGTCGGCGACCTCGTCGCGCACCCGGTGGGCCAGTTCCGGGTCCGACATCACCGCGGCCGCCTGCTCGGGCGTGAGCCACTGGAAGATCTCCAGCAGTTCCCCCGCCTCCACGCTCAGCGCCGCCGCCAGGTTCTTCGGCGTGTGGAACGGCTCCCACCGCCGGGCCGCCGCGAACTCCACCAGCCGCTGCCGCAGCGCCTCCAAGGTCAGCTTCCCGGGCTCCGGCGCGCCCCCGGACACCCCGTCCACCGCAGGCTCCCCCGGCCTCGTCACTCGCTCGTTCACGCCCCCAGGTCTACCGCATCCGCGTCCCCGGCCACAGCCGAGGCGGCCCCACCCCCGGCCCCGGCTGCCGACGAGCCCACGGAACCCGACGAGCCCCCGGCCGCAGCCGACCCCCCGGCCGCCGACGAGGCCTCCTCCCCACGCCCGCACTGGACCGGCACCCGGGCCGCCTCCGGCCGCAGCACCGTCAACCCCGTCCCCGGATCCCGCCGGCACTCCACCAGCGCCACCTCGCCCGGCGACTCCTCGCCCGCCCCGAACGCCTCCCGCGCCGCCGCCGGCTCCTGCAGCGCGGCCACCACCCGCAGCTGGTTGCGCCCCGCCATGTCCCGCGCCAGCCGCAGCAGCGAGGCGGTCTGTTCGGTGGCGAGCCCGGCGCCGAGGTCCTCGGCGAGCACGGTGAGCTGACGGTGCGCCCACGGCACCTCGGCGGCCACGTCGAGGTCGAGCACCCCCGCCCCGGTCAGCAGCACCGCAGCGAAGGCGAGGTGGCGCAGCATGCCGTCGGAGGCCTGGTCGGCCCCGGTGCGCCCGAGCACGCCCTCGTCGAAGACGGCCAGCACCCGCCGCCCGCGCTCGCGCTCGGCGAGGGTGAGCCCGAGCAGCGGGTGCGGCGCGGCCGCCTGGACGGCCCGCAGCAGTTGCCCGTACCGGCGCGGGCACTCGTGGGCGAGCCGGTTGATCACGGCCGAGATGTTGGCGGCGTTGCTGCGCAGCCGGGCCTGCGGGTCGGCCTTGGCCCAGCCGCGCATCAGCGCCGGGACGGGGTGCAGCGGGAAGACCTCGCGCAGCGCGGTGAGCAGGTCCTCGACCGCGGCCAGGACCAGCCGCTCGCCGGTGGACGAGCCGGCCACCCGCAGCGGCAGCTGGGCGGTGATCATGGTGCCGCTGGGGAACGGCGCCCGGATGTCCCCCTGCCGGGTGTCGTTGTGCCAGCAGACGTTGACGCGCCCGTTGCGTACGTCCTGCTCACCGGTGTCCACCAGGATCCGACCGTCGAGACTGAGCGACTCCCGGGCGACCCGGACCGCCCCGTCGGTGCGGATCACCAGGTCGAGCCGGATCCGGCCGCGCGGTGAGCGGACGGTGCAGCCCAGGATGACGGCGTCCCGCCCGTGCGGCACGCACCCGTCCAGACCGCCGCGCACGGGCGTGGCGAGCGGGCCGGTGCGGTCGGGCAGCCCGTTCAGGGAGCCGGCGATCTCGTCGCCGAGGGCGAGCCGGGACAGCACGGCCAGCGCGTCGAGGGCGTTGGACTTGCCCACGCCGGCCGGCCCGTGCAGCACGGTGAGCGGCGCGAGTGGCAGGACGGCCCGCCGGTAGGACTTGAAGGCGGTGAGCCGCAGCTCCTCGACGGTGGGGCGGGGCACGGGTGGGCGGTCGGGCCCCGGAGCGCCGCCGGGGTGCAGTGGGGCCGGCCCGGCGGGCGCGGCGGCGTCGCGGTTCACCCGTCGGACGTTAGCCGCAGCCCGACCGGGCGAAACGTGCCTGCTCGGCAGATTCATCCCAACGTGGCGGACCTGCCGCACACCGCTGACTACAGCGGCCGCCGGTAGGCGGCCACCGTCACCGAGGCGGTCACCTCGACCGGGTCCGGCAGGGCCGCGAGGGCGGCCGCGAGCCGGTCGGGGTCGGTGTGCCAGGCGCTCGGGCCCATGCCGACGACGGTCCGGACGTCCTGCGCGGAGAGCCGCTGGGTGAACTCGACCGACCGCTGGTCGACCGGCGTCAGGTACGGGCCGAGCTTCTCGTCGATCCGGCGCTGCTTGTCCTCGTCCACCGACAACAGGCCGAGGGCGTCCACGAGTTCGCGCAGGTGGCTCGCGGTGGGCGAGACCAGCAGCAGAGTGCCGCCGGGGCGCAGCACCCGGCGGATCTCGGGGCCGTTGCGCGGGGCGAAGACGTTGAGCATCAGCTCGGCGGAGGCGTCGCGCAGCGGCAGCGGGCGCCAGGCGTCGCAGACCACGGCGCCGATCCGGGGGTGGGCCTTGGCGGCGCGGCGCAGTGCGAACTTGGAGATGTCGAGGGCCGCGCCGACCCGGCCGGGCAGAGCGTCCAGGACGTGCGCCAGGTAGTGGCCGGTGCCGGCGCCGAGGTCGGCGACCAGGCCCTCCGGATCGAGGCCTTCCGGGCCGGCGGCACCGGCCGTGGACGGCGTGGCTTCGACCAGGGCCGAGGCGGCCTCGGCGAGGGCGTCGGCGATCGGCCGGTAGTGGCCGGCGGCGAGGAAGTCGGCGCGGGCGGCGACCATCTCGGCGGTGTCGCCGGTGCCGGTGTGGGCGTCACCGGCGAGGAGGCTGACGTAGCCCTGCTTGGCGAGGTCGAAGCTGTGCCCGGCGGGGCAGCGCAGGCTGCGCTCGTGCCGAGTGAGGGCCTGCGCGCAGTGGGGGCAGGCCAGGTAGGGCTCGATGTCCTGCAGCAACGTTCCGTCTTCTCTCGCCGTTCGACCCCGGCCGGTCGGGGTCGCCAGCCAGCCTAACCACCCCCGCCCGCCGCCGGCCCAATCGAACGCCCGGCGGCCGCGCACCCGCGCGGCCTCCGCGCAAATCGGTGGCGCCGCACCGGCACCCCTGTTTGGATGCACGCCGTGACCTCAGTCGATCATGCTCCGGACCCCGCCCTCCTCGACGGCATCGAGCGCTACTACGACGCCGTGCCCCGCAGCGCCGCCACCGCCGAGGACTTCGGCCCACTGACCCTGTTCGTCCGCAGGGGCAGCACCGGCTGGCACTACTACGCCCGCCCGACGCCCGGCCACGACGGCCCGGCCGCCACCGCCGAGGACGTCCGCCGGGTGCTGGAGCGGCAGCGGGAGCTGGGCCTGCCGGAGGCCTTCGAGTGGGTGGCCGAGCAGAACCCCGAGCTGCGCGCCGCGGTGGAGGCGGCCGGGCTGACGGTGCACGAGCACCCGCTGCTGGTGCTCGGCCCGCAGGACGAGGCGGCCCCGGCACCGGCCCTCCCGGAGCGGGCCGAGGTACGGGTGCTGGCCGCGGACGCCCCCGAGCTGGCCGACGCGGTCGCCGTCCCGCACGTGGCCTTCGGCAGCCCGGGCACCGCCACCGGCGCCGCGGGGGCGGCCGAACTGGCCGCGAGCGCGGCGAGGCTGACGGCCGACGGCGGCGTGGCGCGGATCGCGCAGCGCATCACCGACGGCGTCACCGTGCTGGCCGCCGTACTGGACGGCGCCGAGGTGCTGTGCGCGGGCCAGCACAACCCGGTGGGCCCGGTCACCGAGGTGGTCGGGGTCGGCACGCTCCCCTCCGCCCGGCGGCGCGGGCTGGGCCTGGCGGTCACCGCGGCCCTGGTGGCACACGCCCGCGCCAACGGCGTCCGGACGGTGTTCCTGTCCGCCTCCGACGAGGACGTGGCCCGGATCTACCGCCGGGCCGGCTTCCGCCCGTTCGCGACCGCCCTCATCGCGGAGCCCGCCTCCCCGGACGCCTAGCAGGGCGCCGAACAGGGCACCGGGCAGCTCGGAGCAGCTCCGAGCAGAGCGCCGAACAGGGCTGCGAACAAGGGGACAAGGAGCTGAGCAGGGCACCGAGGCCTGGACCCGGCCGGAGCCCTGAAACGGAACACCGCGGCAGGACGAGGACGGCGCTCAGTCGTCGTCCTCGTCCTCCACCCCGCTGACGCCCTCCCCCTCAGCCTCGTCGACCACCCAGGCCGCCAGCCGCTCGGCGACCCCGGACACCCCCAACCGTCCTTCCCGGATGGCCCGGGAGAGGCTGCGCACCTCGCGGGCGGTGGTGGCGACGGTGCAGCCGCTGGCGACGAGGTAGGCGTAGGCGACGGCGGTCGCGAAGAGCTCGTTGGTCTTCTCCAGGGCCGGCACCCGGATCAGCTGGTGCATCAGCGCGGCCGCACGGTCCTGCGGCTCGGGGTAGACGGAGATGTCGAAGATCTCGGCCTGGTGCCGGGTGACGGCCGCGAGCAGTGAGCCGTAGTCGGTGACCTGCGGGTCACCGGGCGTGTACTGCTCGGCGGTCATGAGCAGCCACGAGAGGTCGACCTCCAGTTTCAACGGCGCACGTCCTGGAGTTCGCCCGAGTCCCCGAACTCGGCGAGGAAGGCCGTCTCGTACTCCTTCATGAACTGCGCGGCGGCGTCGATGAAGGCCCGTCCCGACTCACCCATGTCCTGCTGGACCAGGCGCTCGATGTACTGGTTCATGCTGATCCCCTGTTGCTCCGCCCGTTCCCGGGCCATCTCCGCGGTCGTGGCGTCCACTCGGACGTTCAGCTGCTTCTTGCCCATGCCGTTCAAGCTAGCGCTGACGCGCTAGCACAACAAGGGCGCACGCACACCGCCCGTACACCTCCCGCACGCCCCCGCGCAACCTTGAGCCCGCCCAACCTTGAGCCCGCGGGTCCGACGGGTCCCTACCCCGGGGCCATCCGGCCCACCCTTCACCCGTGACCGGACCTACCCTGAATCTGACCGAACCTGACTTGAAGAGTCCTCCGGCATCCGTGACTCTGAACTCTCCTGAGCGTTCCCCGAGCGGCACCGACCGGTTTTTCTGGAGGCCGGCAATGACAGCCATGTTCGACCAGGAGCTGCGCGAGCAGCTCGCCCAGGCCCGGCGGGACCTCGCGGCGGCCCGGGCCGAAGGGGACGCCGACGGCGTCCAGGCGTACGAGGGCCGGGTCGCCTCGCTCCTCAGGCTCGCCGCCCAGCACGGCATCGACCTTCCGCACAGCGCCGACGAAGAGGAGCGCAACGAGTAACCGCGCCCCGCGCCGAGTAGCCGCGCCCGGCAATGCCGAGGAGGCGGCCCCCGTACGCCACGGGGTGCCGCCTCCTCGGTGTCTGCCGCCGAACGCGGGGGTCACTCCCCGGCGGGCTCCAGGATCGCCACGCACTCGAAGTGGTGCGTCATCGGGAACAGGTCGAAGGCCCGCAGCGAGACCGGCCGGTAGCCGCCCTCGCGGAAGAACTTCAGGTCCCGGGCGAGCGCCGCCGGGTCGCAGGCCACGTACGCGATCCGGCGCGCCTCCAGGCCGACCAGGTGCGCGACGGTCTCGCGACCGGCGCCCGAGCGCGGCGGGTCCAGCACGATCAGGTCGGTGGCGGTGATGCCGGTGCGCGGCAGCAGCGTCTCGACCCGGTCGCACTCGATCCGCACGTTGTCCAGCGCGGCCAGGTTGTGCCGGGCGTCGACCACGGCCTGCTTGGCGGACTCGATGCCGAGCACCGCGCCGTCCTCGCCGACCCGGTCGGCCAGCGCGCCGGCGAACAGGCCGACCCCGCAGTACAGGTCGAGCGCGTTCTCGCCCCACTGCGGGTCCAGTCCGTCCAGCACCGCGTCGACCAGGGTGTCCGGCGCCTCCGGGTGGATCTGCCAGAAGCCGCCGTTGCTGACCCGCCAGGTCCGCCCGGCCGCCCGCTCGCGCACGAAGCTGCGCCCGTGCACCTTGTGCACGTCGCCCTGGTCGTCCACCCGGGCGATCGACACCGGCTTGTCCAGCTCGACCAGCGGCAGCTGGGCCCCGTCGCGCGGGGTCAGCACCACCTGGCGGTCCGAGGAGCCGCTCGCGGCGATCACCTCGACGCTCGCCACGCCCGGCCAGTCCCGGGACTCGATGCCCAGCTCGGTGACGCCCTCGGCGGCGATCAGGCAGCGGTCCACCAGCTGCACCTCGTGCGAGCGGTGCTTGCGCAGGCCGACCTTCCCGGTCTCCGCGTCGACCGTGTACTGCACCCGGGTGCGCCAGGCCGGCACCTGCCCGGCCGGCAGCTTGCCGCCGACCGGCTCGACGCTGCCGTCCCAGCCCGCCTCGGCCGGGGTCAGCCCGGCCAGCTTCGCCAGCTGCTCGGTCAGCACCGCCGCCTTGAGCTTGCGCTGCCCGCCCGGGGTCACGTGCTGCCAGTCGCAGCCGCCGCACTTGCCGGGCCCGGCGAACGGGCACGGCGCCTCGATCCGGTCCTTGGCGGGCTCCAGCACCTCCACGGCGTCCGCGCGCAGGAAGCGCGAGGTGGTGGTGCCCTCGGTCACCAGCGCGACCACCTTCTCGCCGGGCAGCGCGTGCCGGACGAACAGCACCCGCCCCTCGTGCCGGGCCACGCAGTGCCCGCCGCCGTGCGCGACCGGGCCGACCTCGACCTCGTAGCGCTCGCCGACCAGCGGCTCCCCGGAGGGCGTCTCCGGCCGGGACGTCCGCGCGGCCGCACCGCGCAGCGCCTTCGGCGGCCGCACCGCCTGCTTGCGCGGCGCCTTCCGGCCGTCGCCCGCAGCGCCCTTCCCGTCCCGGGAGTCCCTGGAGTCCCTGGAGTCCCGAGCCGGCTTCCCGTCCCGAGCGTCCCGGGCATCCCGAGCCGGCTTCCCACCCCGCACGGGCTTCTCCGCCGGGGTCTCCCCCGGCACGACCGGCGCCGTGCGCGCCGTCAGTCCCTCACGGTCGGTGGCCTCCGGCCGGTTCGGCCGGCCCCAGCGCGGCCGGGCCACCTGCCCGGGCTGGGAGCCGCCCCGACGGGCGCCCTTGCTCTTGCCGGAGGCGCCGGAGGAGCCCGAGGAGCGGGGCGGAGTGTTGCGCGTCACTGGGAGGAGTCCTTGCTGCGGTCGGTGGCACCGGTGTCGGTCGCACCGGTACGGACGGAATCCTTCGACTTTACGGCCTTCGGCGCCCGAGGCTCGCCACGGCGGACGGACCCGGGCGCTGACCAGGCCTTCTGCAGCTTGCGCCGCTCCGAGGACTCCAGCTGCCAGGGCACCGAGGTGACCATCACCCCGGGCTTGAACAGCAGCCGCCCCTTGAGCCGCAGCGCGCTCTGGTTGTGCAGCAGGTGCTCGTACCAGTGGCCGACCACGTACTCGGGGATGTACACCGAGACCACGTCGCGCGGGCTGCTGCGCCGCAGGTTCTTCACGTAGTCCAGCACCGGCCCGGTGATCTCGCGGTACGGCGAGTCCAGCACCTTGAGCGGCACCTCGATGCCGCGCTCGTCCCACTCCCGCCTCAGCGCCGCCGTGTCGTCCGGGTCGACGTTGACGGTGACCGCCTCCAGGGTGTGGGCGCGGGCCAGCCTGGCGTACGCGAGGGCGCGCAGCGCCGGCTTGTGCAGCTTGGAGACCAGCACGATGGCGTGCACCCGGGTCGGCAGCGCCACGTCGTCCGGCTCCTCGGCGGCGGTGAGCTCGTCGGAGACCCGGTCGTAGTGGCGGCGGATGCCCTTCATCATCACGAACAGCACGACCATCGCCGCGATCGCGATCCAGGCGTGGCCGATCTTGGTCACCAGGACGACGATCAGCACCGCCATGGTCATCACCAGGCCGAAGCCGTTGATCGCCCGGCTGCGCTGCATGTGGCGCCGCTTGGCCGGGTCGGTCTCGGTGCGCAGCAGCCTGGTCCAGTGCCGGATCATGCCGGACTGGCTCATGTTGAAGGAGACGAAGACGCCGACGATGTAGAGCTGGATCAGCCGGTTCGGGTCCGCGTCGAAGGAGATGATCAGCAGGATCGCGGCGATCGCCAGCAGGATGATGCCGTTGGAGAAGGCCAGCCGGTCGCCGCGGGTGTGCAGCTGGCGCGGCAGGTAGCGGTCCTGGGCGAGGATCGAGCCGAGCACCGGGAAGCCGTTGAAGGCGGTGTTGGCGGCCAGCACCAGGATCAGGCCGGTGACGGCGGCGACGAAGTAGAAGCCGGGCGTGAAGTTGCTGAAGACGGCCTCGCTGATCTGCGCCAGCGCGGTCTTCTGGTGGTAGCCGGAGCCGGCGCCGACGAGCTGCTCGGCCGGGTTCTCGGCCATCTGGACGCCGGTCAGCCGGGCCAGCCAGATGATGCCCATGAACATCACCACGGCGACGCTCGCCATCATCAGCAGCGTGGTGGCCGCGTTCTTGCTCTTGGGCTTGCGGAAGGCGGGCACACCGTTGGAGATCGCCTCCACACCGGTCAGCGCGGCGCAGCCGGAGGAGAAGGACTTCAGCAGCAGGAACACCATCGCGAACCCGGCCAGCGATCCGTTGCCCGGGGTGGCCTCCAGGTGGAAGCCGGAGCTCTCGGCGGGCATGTCCTGGCCGAGCACGAAGTGCCGGAGGAAGCCGTAGCCGACCATCCCGATCACGCCGATCATGAAGGCGTAGGTGGGCACCGCGAAGGCGCTGCCGGACTCGCGCACCCCGCGCAGGTTCATGCCCATCAGCAGCACGACGACGACCACCGACACGATCGTCTCGTGTCCGCGCAGCGCGGGAACGGCGGAGACCACGTTGGCGACGCCCGAGGTGGTGGACACGGCGACGGTCAGCACGTAGTCGACCATCAGGGCCGCGGCGACCACCAGTCCGGCGGCCGGCCCGTGGTTGACGGTCGCCACCTCGTAGTCGCCGCCCCCGCTGGGGTAGGCGTGCACGTTCTGCCGGTAGGAGGCGACGACGGCGAGCATCACGATCGCCACCACGACGCCGATCTGCCAGGAGAAGTGGATCGCCGAAGCCCCCGCGACGGAGAGCGTGAGCAGGATCTCCTCGGGGGCGTACGCGACCGAGGAGAGGGCGTCCGAGGCGAAGACGGGGAGCGCGATCCGCTTGGGGAGGAGGGTTTCCCCGAGCTTGTCGCTGCGTAGGGCGGGCCCGATCAGGATGCGTTTCGGAAGGTCAGTCGGCATAGGCACGTTAAGGAATCGTAGGGGCTCGCCGGACATTGCTCCGCCGTTTGTCCCCCCCTTCGTCGCGACTGCGTTCGGTGGACCGGCTAGCGTGTCGGATACGAGTCGGCGGGCAACACTCTGGTTGTCGAGCGGTGTCCAGCCGATACCCCCACGAGAACCCTCGTCCCGGAAAGCCGGGCGAGAAAGGGAGATGAACGGTGTTTGCGCAGGTCAAGAACCCTACGGAACGGGTGAGGTAGCGCCGGTGCACATCGTCATCATGGGCTGCGGCCGCGTGGGCTCCGCCCTCGCGAGAACGCTGGAGAAACAGGGCCACTCGGTGGCCGTGGTCGACCAGGACCCGACCGCGTTCCGTCGGCTGGGTGCCGGGTTCAACGGGCGCCGGGTGACCGGTGTAGGTTTCGACCAGGACACCCTGCGCGAGGCGGGCATCGAGGAGGCCGGCGCCTTCGCCGCCGTCTCCAGCGGTGACAACTCCAACATCATCGCCGCCCGGGTCGCCCGGGAGACCTTCGGCGTGGAGAACGTCGCGGCCCGCATCTACGACCCGCGCCGCGCCGAGGTGTACCAGCGCCTGGGCATCCCGACCGTGGCGACGGTCCGCTGGACCGCCGACCAGATGCTGCGCCGGCTGCTGCCGAGCGGCGCCGAGCCGCTGTGGCAGGACCCGAGCGGCAGCGTGCAGCTGGCCGAGATCGCGTACCACCCGAACTGGGTCGGCCAGCGGATCAGCCGCCTGGAGGAGACCTCCGGCGCCCGGGTGTCGTTCGTCACCCGGCTCGGTGAGGGCATGCTGCCCTCGCCGCAGATGGTGGTGCAGGAAGGCGACCTGGTGCACGTGATGCTGCGCCGGGCCGACCTGACGGCGGTCGAGGCCGCGTTCGCGCAGGGGCCGAAGGAGGAGGGTCACTGATGCGGGTCGCCATTGCCGGGGCCGGTGCCGTGGGCCGCTCGATCGCGGGCGAGCTGCTGGAGAACGGTCACGAGGTCCTGCTGATCGACAAGAACCCCAACTCCATCTCGGTGGAGCGGGTGCCCATGGCGGAGTGGCTGCTGGCCGACGCCTGTGAGATCACCTCGCTGGACGAGGCGGCGCTGCAGCGCTGCCACGTGGTGATCGCCGCGACCGGTGACGACAAGGTCAACCTGGTCGTCTCGCTGCTCGCCAAGACCGAGTACGCGGTGCCGCGGGTGGTCGCCCGGGTGAACAACCCGAAGAACGAGTGGCTCTTCAACGAGTCCTGGGGCGTGGACGTGGCCGTGTCCACCCCGCGTCTGATGTCCGCGCTGGTCGAGGAGGCGGTCAGCGTCGGCGACCTGGTCCGCCTGATGCGCTTCAGCCAGGGCAACGCCAACCTGGTCGAGCTGACCCTGGCCGCCGAGGCCGAGCTGGTCGGCACCCGGGTCGGCGGTGTCGTCTGGCCGCAGGACACCGCGCTGGTGAGCATCATCCGCGAGGGCCGGGTGCTGGTGCCGGGCAAGGACGACACCCTGGAGGGCGGCGACGAGCTGCTCTTCGTCGCCGCGCAGGAGCGCGAGGAGGAGCTGGAGCAGCTGCTGTCGGCCACCTCCGGCGCCCAGTAGGCCTGCGCCTGCGCCGTACGGCCGAGGGCCCGCATCCCCGTCGCGGGGGTGCGGGCCCTCGGCCGTACCGGCGGGCGCGGCTACTTGGCCGGCTCCTCCTCGTCGTCGTCCAGCGGCGCCTTGATCGGCGGCGGCGCCTTCAGCAGGATCTGCCAGGTGACGTACATCGCCAGCAGCAGCGGTGGGATGCCGAGGGCGACCTTCAGCCAGCCGAGCAGGTTGACGTTGTGGGTGAAGTACAGCGGGAAGAGGATCACCGGCTTGAGGCCCATGATCACCACCCAGGCCCAGGTCGCCTTGGTGTAGGCGGCGAGGCGGCCGGGGTTCTCCTTGCGCCAGGTGAACATCTCGCCGGTGATCGGGCCGAGCATCACCCCGATCATCGGCCAGCGCACCAGGGCGGAGACCGCCATCCCGGCACAGTAGCCGACGCTCCAGAGCAGGCCGGGCAGGTAGAAGTCCTCGGCCTTGCCGCTCTTCATCGCGATCCAGGCGCCGAGGGCGACGCCGAACACCCCGCTGAAGGCGTGCTGGATGGTCTCCCGCCGGGCCAGCCGGGCCACCACGAACAGCGCGCTCAGGCCGAGCGCGGCCCAGGCGGCGGCGCTGACCTGGTGGGTGACGTTGTAGGTGAGGATGAAGACCAGGCCGGGCAGCGTCATGTCGATCATGCCGCGCACGCCGCCGAAGGCCTGCAGGACGGTGTCGGCGGCCTCCTTGGAGGCGGCCTGCCGGGCGGCCTCGGCGGCCGCCGGGTCCAGGGGCCGGTCAGCGGCCGACGCGGTGCCCTCGATCGACCGCGCCAGACCGTCCACGGCCTCCTCGGCCGCGGTGGCCTGCCAGGCGGCCACGTCGGCGGCGTTCAGGTCGATCCGGGCGGCGGCGTCGCCGCCGGGGTGGTTGCTCACGCTCATTCGCTCCCGTGTCCGACCGGACGCAGCTCATAGCGGGGGTTGAACAGCACGCGGCGCCCGCGTGCGTGGCTGATCCGACCGCTGGCGACCAGCCGGCGGCCCGGCTCTATGCCGGCGATCGAGCGGCGACCCAGCCAGACGACCTCCAGCGCCTCGGTGCCGTCGAAGAGCTCGGCCTCCAGGGCCGGCACCCCGGCCCGGGGGCGGAGCGTCACCGTGCGCAGCGTGCCCGCGACGGTGACCAGCTGACGGTCGGCGCAGCCGGCGATCGGCGTGCAGCCCGACTCGGCGGCGCTCTCCTGGCGCAGGTCCTCGGCGTCCAGTTCCTCGGCCGAGGAGGTCAGCCGGCTGAGCATGCGGCGGAACCGCCCCTGCGGCCGGTCGCTGCTGTTGTCACCACTCATGTCGGCAGGGTACCGGTTTCCGGACCCCCGGCGGCAGGCGTCACAGCCGCCGGGGGACGCCCCGATCAGCTCTCGAAGCGGTAGCCCATGCCCGGTTCGGTGATGAAGTGGCGCGGGTGCGAGGGGTCGCGCTCCAGCTTGCGGCGCAGCTGGGCGAGGTAGACCCGCAGGTAGTTGGTCTCGGTGCGGTATGCCGGGCCCCACACCTCCTGGAGCAGCTGGGTCTGGCTGACCAGCCGTCCGGCGTTGCGGACCAGCACCTCCAGCAGGTGCCATTCGGTGGGCGTGAGGCGTACGTCGCTGCCGTCCCGGTTGACCTTCTTGGCGGCGAGGTCGACGGTGAAGCTCTCGGTGACGACCAGCGAGTCGTCCTCCCCGGCCACCGGCTCGGCCCGGCGCACGGCGGCCCGCATCCGGGCGAGCAGCTCGTCCATCCCGAAGGGCTTGGTGACGTAGTCGTCGGCTCCGGCGTCCAGGGCCTCGACCTTCTCGTCGGAGGCGTGCCGGGCCGACAGCACGATGATCGGCACCCGGGTCCAGCCGCGCAGGCCGCGGATCACCTCGACGCCGTCCATGTCGGGCAGGCCCAGGTCGAGCACGACGACGTCCGGATGGCGGGCGGCGGCGAGTTCCAGGGCGCTCGCGCCGTCATGGGCCGCGTCGACCTCGTACTTGCGGGCCTTGAGGTTGATCACCAGTGCGCGGACGATCTGCGGTTCGTCGTCCACCACGAGGACCCGGGTCATTTACGGGCTCCGCCTTTCAGGCTGTCGGATCTTACGGACTGTGTGTCGGCTCTTGGTACGACGTGCGCCGCCGGTTCCCACGCGATCAGCCGGTCTCACGTGATCAGCCGGTTCCCACGCGATCGGCCGGGTCTCACGTGATCAGCTGCGAGAGCGGATCGCGGCCCCCGCCGGTCGGCTCGTCCGGTTCGGGCGGGCGCCCGACCGCGGGCAGGCTGACGACCATGGTGAGGCCGCCCCCGGGGGTGTCCTCGGCGGTGACGGTACCGTCCATCGCCTCGACGAACCCGCGCGCCACCGCGAGCCCGAGGCCGACTCCGGCGCCGCGCGGCGCGTCCCCGTAGCGCTGGAACGGCGCGAAGATCCGCTCCTTGGCGTCCTCGGGCACACCCGGGCCGCGGTCGACGATCCGCAGCTCGACCCGGCCGGGCCGGCCCGGCTGCTCCAGGGCGTCGGCCTTGACCAGCACCCTGACGCCGTCCGGGCTGTACTTGACGGCGTTCTCGACCAGGTTGGCCAGCGAGCGCTCCAGCAGCCCGCCGTCGGCCCGGATCATCGGCAGCGTCTCCGGGACCTCCAGCCGGACGGACTCCGGCGGCACGCCGCCGAGCGCGTAGGGCACCACCTCGTCCAGGTCGGTCTCCTGGATCAGCGGGGTGACGGTGCCGGTCTGCAGCCGGCTCATGTCGAGCAGGTTGTTGATCAGGTGGTCGAGCCGGTCGGCCCCGGCCTCGATCCCGGCCAGCAGCTCGGCCTCGTCCTCGGGGTCCCACTCGACGTCGGCCGAACGCAGCGAGCTCACCGAGGCCTTGATCCCCGCCAGCGGGGTGCGCAGGTCGTGCGAGACGGCGGCCAGCAGAGCGGTCCGGATCCGGTTGCCCTCGGCCTCCCGGCGGGCCGCGACGGCCTCCCCGGCCAGCCGGCGGCGCTCCAGCACCACGGCGGCCTGCGCCGCGAAGGCCCCCAGCAGCCGCCGGTCCGCCCCGGGCAGCACCCGCCCGCGCAGCACCAGCGCCAGGCTCTCGCCGACCGGCACGTCCACATCGGCTTCCTCGGGCCGCTCCGGCGGGCACGGCCCGGCTGTGGCGACCGGTACCCAGCCGCCGGTCGGCTCGGGCCGCTCCAGCAGCGCCGCGCTCTCCTGCCCGAAGGTCTCCCGGACCTGCTCCATCAGGGCGGTCAGCACCCCGTCCCCGTTCGGCGCGCCGCGCAGCACCGTGCCGGCCAACGCGCTGAGCGTCTGTGCCTCGGTCTGGGCCCGCGCCGCCTGGTGGGTGCGCCGGGCCGCCAGGTCCACCACGGAGGCGACCGAGCAGCCGACGACGGTGAATATCGCCACCGCCATGATGTTCTCCGGCTCGTCGATGGAGAACGTGTGCAGCGGCGGAGTGAAGTAGAAGTTCAGCACCGAGGAGCCGACCAGGGCCGAGCCGATCGACGGCAGCAGGCCGCCGACCAGAGCCGCGAGCACCGTCAGCGACAGGAACAGCAGCATGTCGGTGGACAGGCCCAGCCCGCCGATGGTGGTCAGCACGATCGCCAGCAGTGGCGGACCCGCCAGCCCGATCAGCCAGCCCGCGACGGTCCTGGTCCGGCCCAGGTCGGTGATCCGGCGCACGGGTATCTTGCCGCGGCGCCCGTGCCCGGCGTGCTCGTGGGTGACCATGTGGACATCGATGTCCCCGGCCTTCTGAGTGACCACGGTGCCCACGCCCGGCCCGTACAGGTACTGCCAGCGGGGCCGGCGGCTGGTGCCCAGCACGATCTGGGTGGCGTTCACCCCCCGGGCGAAGTCCAGCAGCCCGCCGGCCGGATCGTCGCCCAGGACGTTGTGGAAGGAGCCGCCGAGGCTCTCCACCAGCGCCCGCTGCTCGATCAGCGTCTGCGGCGAGCCGGAGCCCGCGAGCCCGTCCGAGCGGGAGATGTGCACGGCCAGCAGCTCACCGCCGGAGACCCGGGCCGCGATCCTGGCCGCCCGGCGGATCAGCGTCGCCCCCTCCGGGCCGCCGGTCAGACCGACCACGATCCGCTCCCGGGCCTGCCAGGTGCCCTCGATCCCCTGCTCGGCGCGGTACTTCTGCAGGTACTCGTCCACCCGGTCCGCGGTCCACAGCAGCGCCAGCTCGCGCAACGCGGTCAGGTTGCCCGGGCGGAAGTAGTTGCCGAGCGCGGCGTCGATCTTCTCCGGCGTGTACACGTTGCCGTGCGCCAGCCGCCGCCGCAGTGCCTGCGGGGACATGTCCACCAGCTCGATCTGGTCCGCCCGGCGGACCACCTCGTCCGGGACGGTCTCCCGCTGGCGCACCCCGGTGATGCCCTCGACGGCGTCGCCGAGCGACTCCAGGTGCTGGACGTTCACGGTGGAGATCACGTCGATCCCGGCCGCGAGCAGCTCCTCGACGTCCTGCCAGCGCTTCTCGTTGCGGCAGCCGGGCACGTTGGTGTGGGCCAGCTCGTCCACCAGCGCCACCTCGGGGCGGCGGGCCAGGACGGCGTCCAGGTCCATCTCGGAGAACCTCGCGCCCCGGTGCACCACCTGCTGGCGCAGCACGACCTCCAGCCCGGCCACCAGGTCCGCGGTCCGTCGCCGGCCGTGATCCTCCACGAACGCCACCACGACGTCCGTCCCACGCTCCTGCCGCCGGTGCGCCTCGGCGAGCATGGCGTACGTCTTGCCGACCCCGGGGGCCGCCCCGAGGTAGATGCGCAGCCTGCCTCGTCCCATGAGCACCATTCTTGATCCGGCCCTGCCCGGGAGCCACCCCCGGACACCTGTTCCCCCCGCCTTCGAGACTACGGCGTGAGCAGCGATATTCCGGTGATCAGTGCACTGATCGTGCGGTTTTAGCGGCATATTGACGGAGGGGCAGCCACTCGGCGGGGTCACCGGGAGCGACCGGCCGGCCTCGGTCCGAATTGCGGGTAAAACGCGAAGAACCCCCATCCGGAATCCGGATGGGGGTTCTTCTGAATGATTGTTCGGCGGCGTCCTACTCTCCCACAGGGTCCCCCCTGCAGTA
>NZ_JBITZP010000029.1:0-54486 GCF_044546945.1 Kitasatospora sp. NPDC053057
CGCCCGGCAGCGCGGGGTGCCGTACCCCGAGGCCGCCACCCGGGCGACCGCGGCGGGCATGATCGCGGGCGGACTGGCCCTCGGCACCGGGCTCGGGGGCGGGGGGGGGGGGGGGGGGGGGGGGGGGGGGGGGGGGGGGGGCCCCCGGGCCGGGGGGGGGGGGCCCCCCCGCGGCCCCCCCCCCCCCCCGCCGCAGCGAAACGCCCGCCCCGCGGGGCACCGCACCCACTGGTGAGCCGGGGCACCGCCCCCACCGGTGAGCCACCGAACGTGCAGCCTCAGGACAGCATGTTGATCCGGTACTGCATGATCCGGTAGTTCTTCGGGTCGTACCACTGGCTGACGACGATGTGGAAGTTGCCGAACGTCGAGCCCGGGATGACGAAGCCGCCGTACGGGCTGGCGACGAGGTTGCCGACCTCCTGGCCCGGGGTGCCGGGAAGGATCACGGTCTGCTCCAGCGTCCTGGTCAGGTCCGAGGTCGGGAGGGCGAAGACCATCGCCCTGATCGACAGCGGGTCCATGTTCAACCAGGTGAGGACGTACTTGCCGTCCATGGCGCGGAAGCACATCTCGCCCCACTTGCGGGTGCCGAAGACGGTCGTCGGGGAGGGGGCGTTCCACTGCCAGTTGCCGTCGGCGAAGCCCCAGGGCTCGTAGGCGCCCGGATTGCCGAGGCTCTCCTTCCGCACCCGGTGCAGCAGCATCCCCGATTCCACGGCGCGGTTGAAGACCGTGGACAGCACGTAGCAGTAGCCGTCGTCGGCCACGGCGTAGGTCTTCTGCTGGAACTGGCCGCCGTGCAGGTCGCCCGGCCACTGGCACAGGTACTCCCAGCTCTCGCCGTTGTCGGTGGAGCGCCAGCCACTCCTGGGCGTTCGCCCAGCTCGGAGCGTTCGTCGCCTACAAGGCCGAACGCGCGGGCGTTCCCGTGGTCCACGTGGACCCGAGGAACACCTCCCGCCAGTGCTCCTCCTGCCGGCACACCCACAAGACCAACCGAGTGGACCAAGCGACGTTCGCGTGCCGCGCCTGCGGCACCACGATGCACGCGGATGATGGGGGCACCTCCCGGCCGAAGGCTGGGGGAGCCTCCCGCAACATCCGCCACCGCGCGGACGCTGCGTGGCAGCGGGGCACAGCCAACTGCCCCACCAGCGCCCCGTAGAGCGCCGGTCAGACGCGGTGACCGCTGACGGGGCGACTCGCCAGGCACACGGTCAACCACAAGCCCGGGGACTTCAGTCCCGGGTAGTTGACGAGCGACTCCCGGAAGGCGGAGGGGGTGTTTCGGCAGTCGGTTGCCGTCCGCCACTGTGGATCAGGAGGCCCGGGCGCCGGTGGGGACGGCCGCCTGACACTCCGTCGATTCACCCGGTGGTGTGCGGTCCCGGTCATCGGGCGGCCGCCGTGCCGGGCAGGTCCGCCGCCCACGATCGGGGGCCTCCGGGGGGCGGGATCGTGTCAGCCGGCCCGGAGCAGCTCGGGCAGTCCGGCGGTGTCGACGAGGTGGGACCGGGTGGGGAGGACCTGGCGGAGCAGGACGTCGTGGACTTTGGGGTTCGGGTCGGCGATGGCGTCGGAGAGGACGTAGAGCAGGTAGTCGCGGTCGGCCGCGTCGAGGACGGTGGACAGGACGGCGCCGCTGGTGCTGATGCCGGAGACGACCAGGGTGGTGATGCCGCGTTCGCGCAGCTGCCGGTCGAGGTCGGTGGTGGACATGGCGCCGTACCGGGTCTTGCGGACGAGGATGTCGCCGGGGCGGGGGGTCAGACGCTCGTGGACGGCGGTGGTGGGGTCCTCGTGGTGCATGGCGCGGTGCCGGGCGAGTGGGCCGAAGGATTTGTTGGCGTCCGGGATGGCGTCCCAGTCGGCCTCGGTGAAGCCGACCCGTACATGGGCGACGGTGCCGCCGGCGGCCCGGACGTCGGCGACGGCCCGTTCGATGCGGCCGAGCAGGGCTTCCCGGGTGCCCTCATCGGGCAGGACGGCCAGGACGGCGGGCTGGCAGTCCAGGACGAGAAGAGCGGTGTGCGCGGGGTCGAGTGCGGGGGCGGCGCTCATGGGGGTGTCCTCCTTGCGGATGTGGATGTGGATGTGGATGGGGTGCGACCGGCGGCGACCGGCAAGCGACCGTCCGCCGGCCGAACGCTGGCGTCAGGAGTGGCTGAGGGCCGGCTCCGGCTCCTGCGCCGACGCGTGCTCGTGTCGGGGGAGCAGCAGCGGGGTCGCGAGGATGAGCAGCCCCGCGACGGCGAGGGCGGTGCGCGGGCCGGTGACGTCGGCGAGCAGCCCGCCGAGTGCGGTGCAGACGGCGATGGACGCCTGCTGGCCGATCGACCAGGCCGACAGGGTGCGGGCGACCAGGTGCTTGGGGGTGCGTTCGAGCCGGTAGGTGGCGAGCACCGGGTTGTAGAGGCTCATGTTGACGATGATCGCCAGCTCGACGGCCATCACGGTGACCAGGCCGACGACGCCGGGGCGGACGAAGACCAGGCCGATCAGCCAGGCGGCGCGCAGGGTGCCGACGGTCCGGAAGACCCGGTGGCGTCCGTAGCGGGCCACGACGCGCTGGGCGAGCCGCGAACCGATGAGCCCGCCGAGGCAGGGGGCGGCGAAGGCGAGGCCGTACTGCCAGGCGGGGAAGTGGAGTTGGCGCAGCAGGAGTACGGCCAGCAGCGGTTCGGTGGCCATGATCAGGCCGCCGACGAGCATGTTGTTGAGGTAGAGCGGCCGCAGGCCGGGGTCGCCCAGGATGTGCCGCCAGCCGTCGAGTACCGCGCCCGCCCGCACCGGGGCCTTGCCGGTGTGCTGCGGGGCCTCCTCCCGGCCGCGGATCGCGGTGATGCCGAGGGCGGAGAGCAGGTAGCTGAGGGCGTCGGCCACGATCGTGGTGACCGGTCCGAACAGGCCGATCGCGGCCCCGCCGAGCGGTGGTCCGACCGCGATGGAGCTCCAGTTGGTGGATTCGAACCGGGCGTTGGCCACCAGCAGGTCGTCCGGCCGGACGAGGGCCTTGAGGTGGGCGCCGCTGGCCGCGTTGAACGCGATCTTGGCCGCGGCGACGACGGCCGAGACCACCAGCAGCTGGACGAAGCCGAGCAGGCCGAAGGTGTAGGCGAGCGGGATCGTGGCCATGGCCGCGAACCGGATCAGGTCCATCGCGATCATCACCGGGCGCTTGCGCCGGAACTCCACCCATGGTGCGAGCGGCACCGCGATCAGCGCGCCCACCGCGGGGCCCACCGCGGACAGCGCGGACACCTCGGCCGGCCCGGCGTGCAACGCCAGTACGGCGATCAGCGGCAGGGCCCCGAACCCCAGCCCGGACCCGTACGCGCTCACCGCGTACGCCGCCCAGAGCCAACCGAACTGCCGCCCGAGCCGCTTCCTGCCCGTCCTGCCCACCTCGCCCTTCTTGCCCAACTCGCTCTTCTTGCCCACCATGCCCACCTTGCCCACCATGCTCGGCGCGCTCCCTCGACGTCCTGTTCGAACAAACCGACGTTGACCGGTGAGAGCTAACCGAGCGGCACAACCGCAGGTCAAACAACCGTCTCGCCGTCCCTCCACAACCGCCCGTTGTTCACTAAGGTGGATCGGCGTGGACCTCGAAGCCGTACGCACCTTCGCCGCCGCCGTGGAAGCGGGCCAGTTCCAGAAGGCCGCCGCCGACCTGGCGATCACCCAGCAGGCCGTCTCCAAGCGCATCGCCGCCCTGGAGCGCGATCTCGGCGTCCGGCTGTTCACCCGCACCCCACGCGGCGCCGAGCTCACCATCGACGGGCAGGCCTTCCTGCCCCACGCGCGCGAGCTGCTGCGCGCCGCCGAGCGCGCGGTCGCGTCCGTGGGCGCCGGCCGTCGCCCGCTGCGGGTCGACGTGATCGCCTCGCGCGGCGCGGCGGCGGGCCTGATGCGCGGGTTCCACGCCGCGCACCCCGAGTTCGACCTCGACGTGGTGATGCTGTTCGAGATCGAGGCGGCCGTCACAGCACTGCGCTCCGGTGCGATCGACGCGTCCTTCCGCGCCGTCGCCATGCCCGGCCGGCCCCTTCCCGAGGACATCGAGTCCGTCCGGGTGCTCGACGAGCCGCTGCAGCTCCTCACCGGCCCGGCCCACGCGCTGGCGGGCGCCCGCTCGGTGACCGTCGCCCAGCTCGTCGGGCACCGGATCTGGATGCCCGGCATCGTCCCCGGCACCGAGTGGGGCGCCTACTACGACGACCTCGTCGCCGGGTTCGGCCTCACCATCGAGGCGACCGGCCCCAACTTCGGCTCCGACGTGCTCCTGGACACGGTCGCCGACACCCCGGCCCTGGCCACCTTCATGAGCGAGCAGACCCGCCTCGTCTGGCCCGCCGGTCACGACCTCCGCCGCATCCCGGTGACCGACCCGACGCCCGTCTACCCGCACTCCCTCCTGTGGCACCGCGACAACCCCCACCCGGCCCTGGCCGCCCTCCGCGCGCACCTCGCCGCGACCAGGCCCGCCCTCGACGCCCCCGGCACCTGGCGGCCGGGCTGGGTGCTCCCGCGCTGATCGGCCGCCGGGGCCGGAGGGCGGGGGCCAGCGGACCGGGGTCAGCGGACGTCGACGAAGATGCTGGTCAGGCCTCTTCGCGCCAGCCGTCGTGGGACGTGGCGAGGGCGTCGACGGCGTGCAGCAGGGCGGGGGTCCAGCCGGTGGACGGCGGGTCGAGGACGACCAGCCACTGGGCGTCCTCGGCGTCGTCCTCGCCGGCCAGGGCGTCGCGGACGATCTCCAGTTCGCCGAGGTCCGGGTGGGCGGCGCTGAGTTCCTCGGCGGCCTCGTCGGCGGCGTCGCGGTCGGGCAGGACGAGCAGCTGGCGGACGAACGGGTCGTCGACGTCCGGGAGGTCGGGGGTGTGGTTCTCGGTCACCGGTCCATTCTCCAGGTCGGGCGGAACGGTCCGGCAGGGCGGTCGGCCGGTACGGTGGTCGGCCCGTACGGCGGTCGGCCGGTACGGCCGTCGGCCCGGACGGTCGCCGGGCGGGAGTGTCCGCGGCGCGTGGGATGCTGGTAGGCGATGGCCAGGAAGAGTGCACCCGACGACCTGCTCGCCCCGCTGACCCTCGCGGTCGGCCAGGAGGAGCTGCTGCTGGACCGCGCGGTCGCCCAGGTGGTGGCCGCGGCGAAGGCCGCGGACCCGGACACCGACGTACGGGACCTTCCGCCCGGCGGGTTGCAGCCCGGCAGCCTGGCCGAGCTGACCACCCCCTCGCTGTTCGCCGAGCGCAAGGTGATCGTGGTCCGGGCCGCCCAGGACCTCTCCGCCGACTCGGTGAAGGAGGTCAAGGCCTACATCGAGGCGCCGGCCGAAGAAGTGATCATGGTGCTGGTGCACGCCGGCGGGGCCAAGGGCAAGGGTCTGCTGGACGCCGGGCGCAAGGCGGGCGGACGCGAGGTGGCCTGCGCCAAGCTGGCCAAGGCGAGCGAGCGACTGGCCTTCGTCAAGGGCGAGTTCCGCACCCTGGGCCGCTCCGCGACCCAGGAGGCCTGCCAGGCGCTGCTGGACGCGCTCGGCAGCGACCTGCGCGAACTTGCGGCCGCGTGCAGCCAGTTGACCTCGGACGTCGAGGGCACCATCGACGAGACGGTGGTGGCCCGCTACTACAGCGGCCGGGCCGAGGCGACCGGCTTCGAGGTGGCCGACCTGGCGGTCACCGGCCGGGCGGCGGAGGCGCTGGAGCGGCTGCGCTGGGCGCTGGCCGTCGGCCAGCCGCCGACCGGCATCACCTATGCGCTGGCCTCCGGCGTGCGCAGCATCGGGCGGCTGGCCACGACCGGGCGGAACATGCGCCCGGCCGATCTGGCCCGCGAGTTGGGCATGCCGCCGTGGAAGGTGGACCGGGTCCGCCAGCAGATGCGCGGCTGGACGGGCGACGGGGTGGCCACCGCGCTGACCGCGATCGCCCAGGCCGACGCCGCCGTCAAGGGCGGCTCGGACGATCCGGCGTTCGCCCTGGAGCGCGCGGTGGTCGCCGTCGCCAAGGCCGCCCGGGCCGGCTCCCGGCCCGCGTACTGACACGCCCGACCGGCCCGCCCGCCGCCCGCCGCCCAGCGCCCGACAGGCCGCCCGTCGCCCCGCGCTACTTGCGCATGGCCCGGACGGCGTTGCCGGCGTCCGTCTGCAGCATGCCGCGCAGCTCGTCCATGGACGGCGGGGTGGTCTTCCCCTGGGTGTAGCTGGCGCTGTAGGTGATGTAGAAGGTCATCCCGCCGTCGCGGACGTCCACCTCGGCGTAGATGTCGCGGTACTTGTCCGCGCCGTCGTCCTTGTACACGAAGTACGCGTCTTCGCCGATCCCCGTGATGTTCGAGATCTGGTAGCCGCGCGACCGGTAGGTCTCCTTGTTGGCCGAGAGCTCGGGCGCGGGGTTCACCGCCTTGTGCAGGTCGGCGCGCAGGTAGACCGAGGCGTACTCGCTGTCGCTGGTGCCGCCGATCCGCTTGAGGGACATCGAGCAGTTCATGCTGTCCAGGGCCGGGTTCCGGTCGGTGTGGTGGCTCGGCGAGGTGCTGCTCGTGTTGACCGAGTACTTCCCCAGCAGCTGGTCGGGCTTCCCGACGGCGCAGAAGTCGTCCGAGACGTGGTAGCCGCCGAGGCTGCGCGGCGCGGAGTCGCCGCTGTTGCCGACCATGCCCGGGATGACCAGCACGGCGGTGGTCCAGCCGGCCGAGGCGAGCAGCGCGCCGACGAAGGCCCAGACGGCGTTGCGCCGCAGGTTGCCCCTGGAGCGGCCCCCGGACGCCCCACCCACAGGGCCGGGACCGGCGCCGGGAGCGGCCGCGGGAACACCCGTGGGAACGGTGACGGGAACGGCACCGGGAACGCCCGCGCCCGGCGAGGCGGGCAGTCCGGGCGGCGGACCGAAGCCGGTCGCCCCCGGTGCCTGCTGCGGAAACCCGTACCCCGGCCCGTTCGGCGCCGGGGTCGGCGGCGGTGGCGTCGTCATTGGATGTTCCCCCCTCGGGACTGGCGCCGGGATGCCCCCCGCATCCTCGGTCGCGCGTGATCGACCATAGCGGCCGGGGCGCGGAACGCGACAGGCGCCGCAGTCGGCCTCTGGGGAAGAGGCCGGCTGCGGCGCCTGCCGTACAGCTGGTGTGCACCGCACCCGCGTGGCGAACGCAGGCCGCGTGCGGTGCGAGTCTCGCACGCCTCAGGGGTCCGGGTAGAGGGCCGGGCCGTCCGGAGGCGGTGGGGGCCGGAGCCCCCGGAGGCGTCAGGCCTGGACGGCCGCGTTGACGCGCTTGGTGATGGCCGACTTCTTGTTGGCGGCCTGGTTGGCGTGGATGACGCCCTTGCTCACGGCCTTGTCCAGCGCCTTGGAGGCGGCGCGGGCCAGCACGGCGGCCTTCTCGGTCTCGCCGGCGGCAGCGGCCTCACGGGCCTTGCGCAGAGCGGTCTTCAGCGAGGACTTGACGGCCTTGTTGCGCAGGCGCGCCTTCTCGTTGGTCTTGTTGCGCTTGATCTGGGACTTGATGTTCGCCACGAAGGAGCCTCAGTCTTGTCTAAAAGGTTTGAACGGGCTGCACGTGAAGGCCGTCGGACCAGCTGAGAGGGCATGCCGGGGCCAGGTGCAGCTGACCACGCTACCAGGGGCCCGCCGCCCGCCCCAAACCGGCCGCCGGGCCCGCGGGCCGGTCAGGCGCTCAGCACCGGCTCCCCGTAGTGCTCGACCTCCGGGAACGGCCGGTAGAACCGGTGCAGCAGCTCCCGCCACTGCTGGTACTCGGCCGAGCCGCGGAACCCCTCGGTGTGGTCGGCGAGCGTCTCCCACTCCACCTGCAGCAGGAAGCGCGAGCCGCGCCCCTCGTCCAGACAGCGGTGCAGCCGGAGGGAGCGGAAGCCGCGCTGGACGGCGATCAGGGGACGGGCCTCGGCGAAGGCGGCGAGGAACTCGTCCTCCCGGCCGGGCAGGACGTCGAGCAGGGCGCTTTCAAGGATCATGGCAGCCCATCCTGCCGTCACTGCGGAGCGGGGCGGAAGCCCCCGGAAAACCCCCAGGAACACGCCTGGAACACCCCCGGGAATGCCCCGGCGGAGGGCCGCGAGGTGCCCGAACGGTGTCCGGTGCCGCAGTCGTGGGAAGATGGGAGGAACTATTTCGATCGGACGAGACTGTCCGGTCCCCGGGATAGCCGGTCAGCGATGATCCGGACACCCCCGGCCCCGGACCAACGGAGAATCGGACCAAGGTGCCCGCGACCCCCAGCAATGTGCCAGAGCCCAGCCGTACCGACCCGGCGCTGATCCGCAACTTCTGCATCATCGCCCACATCGACCACGGCAAGTCGACGCTCGCAGACCGGATGCTGCAGATCACCGGCGTCGTCGACCCCCGGCAGATGCGTGCCCAGTACCTCGACCGCATGGACATCGAGCGCGAGCGCGGCATCACCATCAAGTCGCAGGCGGTCCGCCTCCCGTGGGCCCCGAAGACCGGGCCGGACGCCGGGACGACGCACATCCTCAACATGATCGACACCCCCGGCCACGTGGACTTCACGTACGAGGTGTCCCGCTCCCTCGCGGCCTGCGAGGGAACCATCCTGGTGGTCGACGCGGCCCAGGGCATCGAGGCGCAGACCCTCGCCAACCTGTACCTGGCGCTGGAGAACGACCTCACGATCGTCCCGGTCCTCAACAAGATCGACCTGCCGGCCGCCCAGCCGGAGAAGTACGCGGCGGAGATCGCGCACATCATCGGCTGCGACCCCTCGGACGTCCTGCAGGTCAGCGCCAAGACCGGCCTCGGCGTCGAGGACCTGCTGGACCACATCGTCAACACCATCCCGGCCCCGGTCGGCGTCGCGGACGCCCCGGCCCGCGCGATGATCTTCGACTCGGTGTACGACTCCTACCGCGGCGTGGTCACCTACGTCCGTGTCGTGGACGGCCAGCTCACCAAGCGCGAGCGCATCCAGATGATGTCCACCGGCGCCACCCACGAGCTGCTGGAGATCGGTGTCATCTCGCCCGAGCCGAAGGTCGCCGACGGCCTCGGCGTCGGCGAGGTGGGCTACATCATCACCGGCGTGAAGGACGTCCGGCAGTCCAAGGTCGGTGACACGATCACCTCGATGCACAAGGGCGCCACCGAGCCGCTCGGCGGCTACAAGGACCCGCGCCCGATGGTGTTCTCCGGCCTGTACCCGCTGGACGGCTCGGACTACCCGCTGCTGCGCGACGCCCTGGACAAGCTGCGGCTGAACGACGCCGCCCTGGTGTACGAGCCGGAGACCTCGGTCGCGCTGGGCTTCGGCTACCGCTGCGGCTTCCTCGGCCTGCTGCACCTGGAGATCATCCGGGAGCGCCTGGAGCGCGAGTTCAACCTCGACCTGATCTCCACCGCCCCGAACGTGGTCTACCGGGTGGTGATGGAGGACGGCACCGAGCACACCGTCACCAACCCGAGCGAGTTCCCGTCCGGCAAGATCGCCGAGGTGTACGAGCCGGTCGTGCGCGGCACCATCCTCGCGCCCAACGAGTTCGTCGGCGCGATCATGGAGCTCTGCCAGTCCCGCCGCGGCAGCCTGCAGGGCATGGACTACCTGTCCGAGGACCGGGTCGAGCTGCGCTACACCCTGCCGCTCGCCGAGATCGTCTTCGACTTCTTCGACCAGCTGAAGTCCAAGACCCGCGGCTACGCCTCGCTCGACTACGAGCCCATCGGCGAGCAGACCGCCGCCCTGGTCAAGGTCGACATCCTGCTGCACGGCGACGCGGTGGACGCCTTCTCCGCGATCGTGCACAAGGACAAGGCCTACGGCTACGGCGTCATGATGGCCGGCAAGCTGCAGAAGCTGATCCCGCGCCAGCAGTTCGAGGTGCCGATCCAGGCGGCCATCGGCTCCCGGGTGATCGCCCGCGAGACGGTCCGCGCGATCCGCAAGGACGTCCTCGCCAAGTGCTACGGCGGTGACATCTCCCGCAAGCGGAAGCTGCTGGAGAAGCAGAAGGAGGGCAAGAAGCGGATGAAGATGGTCGGCAGCGTGGAGGTCCCGCAGGAGGCCTTCATCGCCGCGCTGTCCACCGACGCCGAGACGCCGAAGGACAAGAAGTAGCGACGACGGAAGGGCCCGGGGCGATCGGCCCCGGGCCCTTCCGCGTACCCGGTCAGTCGACCTCGGCCACGGCCTCCGCGAACTGCGCCTGGTAGAGCCGGGCGTAGGCGCCGTCGGCGGCGATCAGCTCGTCGTGCGAGCCCTGTTCCACGATGGAGCCGTTTTCCATCACCAGGATGACGTCGGCGTCGCGGATGGTGGAGAGGCGGTGGGCGATGACGAAGCTGGTGCGGCCGCTGCGCAGCCGGGCCATGGCCCGCTGGATGAGCACCTCGGTGCGGGTGTCGACCGAGCTGGTGGCCTCGTCCAGGACCAGGATCGACGGCTGGGCGAGGAAGGCCCGGGCGATGGTGATCAGCTGCTTCTCGCCCGCGCTGACGCCGGTGCCCTCGTCGTCGATGACGGTGTCGTAGCCGTCCGGGAGGGTGCGCACGAACCGGTCGACGTGGGCGGCCTTGGCGGCCTCGATGACCTGTTCGCGGGTGGCCGACCCGGCCCCGTACGCGATGTTGTCGGCGATGGTGCCGCCGAACAGCCAGGTGTCCTGGAGGACCATTCCGATGCCGGAGCGCAGGTCCTCGCGGGACATCGCCGCGATGTCGACGCCGTCGAGGGTGATCCGTCCGGAGCTGACCTCGTAGAACCGCATCAGCAGGTTGACCAGGGTGGTCTTGCCGGCGCCGGTGGGGCCGACGATGGCGACGGTCTGGCCGGGTTCGACCTTGAGCGAGAGGTCGTCGATGAGCGGCTTGTCGGGGTCGTAGCGGAAGGACACGTCCTGGAAGGCGACCCGGCCGTGGACCGTGTCCGGCTTCTCGGGCATGGCCGGTTCGGGGCTCTGCTCGGGGGCGTCGAGCAGCTCGAAGACGCGCTCGGCGGAGGCGACCCCGGACTGCACCAGGTTGGCCATGCTGGCGACCTGGGTGAGCGGCTGGCTGAACTGCCGGGAGTACTGGATGAAGGCCTGGACGTCGCCGATGGACAGCGAGCCGCTGGCCACCCGGAGCCCGCCGACCACCGCGACCAGCACGTACTGAAGGTTGCCGATCAGCATCATCGCGGGCTGGATGATCCCGGAGATGAACTGGGCGCGGAAGCTGGCGTGGAACAGCGCGTCGTTGTGCTCGCGGAAGGTCGCGGCGGACTCGCGCTGCCGGCCGAACACCTTGACCAGGGTGTGGCCGGTGTACATCTCCTCGATGTGGGCGTTGAGTTGGCCGGTGGACTTCCACTGCTGGACGAACTGCGGCTGGGCCCGCTTGCCGACCTTGGCGGCGACGACCACCGACAGCGGCACCGAAATCAGGGCGATCAGCGCCAGCAGCCAGGAGATCCAGAACATCATCGCCAGCACGCCGACCACGGTGAGCAGCGAGTTGACGACCTGTCCCATGGTCTGCTGCATGGACTGGCCGATGTTGTCGATGTCGTTGGTGACCCGGCTGAGCACCTCGCCGCGCGGCTGCTTGTCGAAGTAACTGAGCGGCAGGCGGGCGAGTTTGGCCTCGACGTCCTGGCGCAGCCGGTAGCCGGCGGACTGGATCGCCTTGGTGGCCAGGCGGCCCTGGAAGATGCCGAAGACGGCGGAGGCGACGTAGATGCCGAGCACCCAGAGCAGGATGGAGCCGATGGCGCCGAAGTCCATGCCGTGGCCGGGGGTGAAGTCGACCGCGGAGAGCAGGTCGGCGACGCCGCCCTGGCCGTGGGCGCGCAGCCCCTCGATGACCTCGGCCTTGGAGGTGCCGGGCTGGAAGCGGGCGCCGATGACGCCGGCGAAGATCAGGTCGGTGGCGTCGCCGAGGATCTTGGGGCCGGTGACGGCGCAGCTGATGCCGAGGACGCCGAGCACCAGGACGCCGATCAGCAGCTTGCGTTCGGGGCGCAGCAGGCCGAGGACGCGCTTGCCGGAGCCCTTGAAGTCCATGGACTTCTCGGCGCCCTGGCCGCCCATGAAGCGGCCCGGTCCGGCCGGGCCGCGGCGGGCGGCGGCGGCCTGGGAGTCGCTGGGCAGCCGGTCCTGCGGCTTGCCGGACGCAGCTTCGGCCGTCGGCCCGGCGGGCCTTCCTGGGGTGGTCACGCCGCCTCCTGCTCGGTGAGCTGGGAGAGCACGATCTCCCGGTACGTCGGGTTGTCGGCCATCAGTTCGTGGTGGGTGCCGCTGCCGACGACGGCGCCCTCGTCGAGGACGATGATCCGGTCGGCGTCGCGGATGGTGGAGACGCGCTGGGCGACGATCAGGACGGTGGCGTCGGCGGTCTCGCGGGCGAGGGCCTTGCGCAGCTTGGCGTCGGTGGCGTAGTCGAGCGCGGAGAAGGAGTCGTCGAAGAGGTAGACGTCGGGCCTGCGGACGAGTGCCCGGGCGATGGCCAGGCGCTGGCGCTGGCCGCCGGAGACGTTGCTGCCGCCCTGGGCGATGGGGGCGTCCAGGCCTTCGGCGAGCTTCTCGACGAACTCCTTGGCCTGGGCGATCTCCAGGGCGTGCCAGAGTTCCTCGTCGGTGGCGTCGGGGTGGCCGTAGCGGAGGTTGCTGGCGACGGTGCCGGCGAACAGGTACGGCTTCTGCGGGACGATGCCGACGCTGTCGGCGATGGCGTCGGCGGAGAGCTCGCGCACGTCCACGCCGTCGAGCAGGACCTGCCCGGAGGTGGCGTCGAAGAGCCGGGGGACGAGGCCGAGCAGGGTGGACTTGCCGCTGCCGGTGGAGCCGATGATGGCGGTGGTCTCGCCGGGGCGGGCGGTGAGGTCGATGCCGCGCAGCACCGAGGCCTCGGCGCCGGGGTAGCGGAAGTCGACGTCGCGCAGTTCCAGGTTGCCGCGGCGCAGCAGCTCGGTGACCGGGGCGGCGGGCGGGACGACGCTGGAGGAGGTGCCCAGGACCTCCTGGACGCGCTCGGCGCAGACCTCGGCGCGCGGCACCATCATGAACATGAAGGTGGCCATCATGACGCTCATCAGGATCTGCATCAGGTAGGAGAGGAAGGCGGTGAGCGCGCCGATCTCCATGTCGCCGCTGTCGATGCGGTGGGCGCCGAACCAGAGCACCGCGACGCTGGAGACGTTCACGACCATCATCACGGCCGGGAACATGACGGACATCAGCCGGCCGACCTGGCGGGCGGTGTGGGTGAGGTCCTCGTTGGCGTCGGCGAAGCGGGTCTGCTCGTGGTCGTCCTTGACGAAGGCGCGGATGACCCGGATGCCGGTGATCTGCTCGCGCAGCACCCGGTTCACGGTGTCGATCTTCACCTGCATGCTGCGGAACTTCGGCCGCAGGGCGCGCACCAGCAGGGCGACGACCACGCCGAGCGCGGGGATGACGGCGAGCAGCAGCCCGGACAGCGGGACGTCCTGGTTGAGCGCCATGATGATGCCGCCGACGCACATGATCGGCGCGGCGACCATCAGGGTGAAGCTCATCAGAGCCAGCATCTGGACCTGCTGGACGTCGTTGGTGGTGCGGGTGATGAGGGAGGGGGCGCCGAACTGGCCGACCTCGCGGGAGGAGAAGCCCTGCACCCGGTCGAAGACGGCGGCCCGGAGGTCGCGGCCGAAGGCCATGGCGGTGCGGGCGCCGAAGTAGACGGCGCCGATCGAGCACAGCGCCTGGACCAGGGTGACGCCGATCATCACGGCGCCGAGGCGCAGGATGTAGCTGGTGTCGCCCTTGACCACGCCCTTGTCGATGATGTCGGCGTTGAGCGTCGGCAGGTAGAGCGCCGCCAGGGTGGATACCAGTTGGAGGATCACCAGCAAGGTGATCGGTCGGGAGTACGGGCGCAGGTACGCCCGGAGCAGTCTGATCAGCACTGGCCCACTCTTGTCGTCGCCGGTCGGGTTCGCACCCCAATTCTCGTCGTTCTGTAGCGTCGTACAGACGATTCGCGGGCTGTCCGGCTGAGGTTTGCCGGGCCTTTGCCATTGCCGCGGCCGGTCCGGGCATCGGCCCCGCGGGGGCGTGCCAGCTGGATCCGCCCCCTTACGGAATGACCGATTTCCCCCTAGGCTGCTGACTGCGCCCTTGTTACTGACCGGTATGGCTCTCCGCTCAGGTGGACCGGGGCCCGGCGGCCGCCCCCACGGACGCCGCGACAATCCCTCAGACGGCCACCCGCCCCCGGAGGTCCTCGTTGAGTTCCGCGCAGTCCCTGATCGACTCCGGCAAAGCCGACATCGTCGCCGGGCGTCCCGCCTCCGTCGCCCACCTGTTCCTGGAACGCGTCGCCGCCACCCCGAACGCCGAGGCCTACCGCCACCCCGCCTCCGTCGACGAGCAGGCCGCGGACGGCGCGCCGGGCGCCGAGCAGTGGCGCTCGCTCACCTGGGCGCAGACCGCGGTCCGGGTCAAGGCGGTGGCCGCCGGCCTGATGGCGCTCGGCATCCAGCCGGAGGACCGGGTCGCGCTGGCCTCCTCCACCCGGATCGAATGGATCCTCACCGACCTCGGCGCGATGTGCGCGGGCGCGGCCATCACCACGGTCTACCCGAGCACCAACGCGGACGAGACGGCCTTCATCCTCTCCAACTCCGGCTCCCGGGCCATGTTCGCGGAGAACGCCGCCCAGCTGGCCAAGGCCGTCGACCACATCGACCAGCTGCCCGAGCTGCGCACCGTGATCCTCTTCGACGCCCCCGCCGAGGAGCCCCGGCCTGAGACACTCCAGACGGCCGGCCTGGACCTGATCACCCTGGCCGAGCTGGAACGGCGCGGCGCCGAGTACCTGGAGCAGCACCCGGACGCGGTCGAGAAGGCCGTGGCCGCGCTCGACAAGGAGCAGCTGGCCACCCTCATCTACACCTCCGGCACCACCGGCCGCCCCAAGGGCGTGCGCCTGGTGCACGACTGCTGGTCGTACGAGGGCAAGGCCCAGGAGGCCAGCGGCCTGCTCGGCCCCGACGACGTCCAGTTCATGTGGCTGCCGCTGTCGCACGTCTTCGGCAAGACGCTGATCTCCGGCCAGATCGCCACCGGCCACGTGATGGCGGTGGACGGCCGGGTCGACCGGATCATCCACAACCTGCCGGTCATCCGGCCCACCGTGATGGCCTCGGCGCCGCGCATCTTCGAGAAGGTCTACAACGGCATCGCCGGCCGGGCCCGGGCCGAGGGCGGCGCCAAGTACAAGATCTTCATGTGGGCCGCCCGGGTCGCCCGCGAGTACGCCCGGGTGGTCCAGGAGAACCGGATCGCCACCGGCACCGAGAGCGCCCCGCTCGGCCTGCGGCTGCAGCACGCGCTCGCCGACAAGCTGGTGTACGCGAAGATCCGGGCCGCCTTCGGCGGCCGGATGCGCGGCGCCGTCTCCGGCAGCGCCGCGCTCGCCCCCGAGATCGGCTACTTCTTCCTCGGCGCCGGGGTGCCGATCCTGGAGGGCTACGGGCTGAGCGAGACCAGCGCCGGCTCCTGCGTCAACCGCAAGGAGGACGTGCGGATCGGCACGGTCGGCCGCGCGCTGCCCGGCACCGAGGTGCGGATCGCCGAGGACGGCGAGGTCCTGCTGCGCGGCCCCGGCGTCATGCGCGGCTACCACGACCTGCCGGAGAAGACCGCCGAGGTGCTGGAGCCGGACGGCTGGTTCCACACCGAGGACATCGGCGAACTGACCCCCGACGGCTTCCTGCGGATCACCGACCGCAAGAAGGACCTGTTCAAGACCTCCGGCGGCAAGTACGTGGCGCCCAGCGAGGTCGAGGGCAAGTTCAAGGCGGCCTGCCCGTTCGTCAGCAACATCCTGGTGATCGGCAACGGCCGCAACTACTGCACCGCGCTGATCGGCCTGGACGAGGCGGTGCTGATGCCGTGGGCCGCCGAGCGCGGCCTGGCCGGGAAGAGCTACGCCGAGCTGGCCGTCGAGCCGGCCGTGCACCAGCTGATCGAGGGCTTCGTCAAGCGGGTCAACGCCGACCTCCAGCGCTGGCAGACGATCAAGAAGTTCCACCTGCTGCCGCGCGACCTCGACATCGAGCACGGCGAGCTCACCCCCAGCCTGAAGATCAAGCGCCCGGTGGTCGAGCGGACCTACGCGGACGCCGTGACGGCCATGTACGAGGGCGCCAACGAGGCCTGAGCCCGGCTCCCGTACGGTCCGCGCGGGGTTCGCGGGCCGTACGGGACAATGGGGTCATGCCCTCCGCACTCCCCGACGGCGAACCGGTGCCGTCCGACGGTTCCCTGCCCACCGACGCCCTTGCCGGGCTGGGCCGGCGGCCGTTCGGCTTCTACCTGCATGTGCCGTACTGCGCCAGCCGCTGCGGCTACTGCGACTTCAACACCTACACCGCCACCGAACTGCGCTCCTCCGGGGCGGTCGCCTCGCAGGAGACCTACGCGGACAACGTGGTCGCCGAGATCCGGCTCGCCCGCAAGGTGCTGGGCCCCGTCGACCTCCCGGTGCAGACGGTGTTCCTCGGCGGCGGCACTCCCACCCTGCTGCCGGCCCGCGACCTGGTGAAGATGCTCGCCGCGCTGCGCGAGGAGTTCGGGCTCGCCCCGGACGCCGAGGTCACCACCGAGGCCAACCCGGAGTCCGTCGACCCCGCGTACCTGAGCGAGCTGCGCGAGGGCGGCTACAACCGGATCTCCTTCGGCATGCAGAGCGCCCGCCCGCACGTCCTCCAGCTGCTCGACCGCCACCACACCCCCGGCCGCCCCGAGGCCTGCGTCGCCGAGGCCCGCGCGGCCGGCTTCGAGCACGTCAACCTCGACCTGATCTACGGCACCCCCGGCGAGTCCGACGACGACTGGCGGGCCTCCCTGGACGCCGCGATCGGCGCCGGGCCGGACCACGTCTCCGCGTACTCCCTGATCGTCGAGGACGGCACCAAGCTGGCCGCCCGGGTCAAGCGCGGCGAACTGCCGATGATCGACGACGACGTGCACGCCGACCGCTACCTCATCGCCGAGCAGGCGCTCGGCGCGGCCGGCTACAGCTGGTACGAGGTCTCCAACTGGGCCACCACCCCCGAGGGCCGCTGCCGCCACAACGAGCTCTACTGGACCGGCGCCGACTGGTGGGGCGCCGGCCCCGGCGCCCACAGCCACGTCGGCGGCGTCCGCTGGTGGAACGCCAAGCACCCCGCCGCCTACGCCCAGGCCCTCGCCGAGGGCCGCACCCCGGCGCTCGGCCGCGAGGTCCTGAGCGACGAGGACCGCCGGGTCGAGCGCATCCTGCTGGAACTGCGCCTGGTCGAGGGCGTCCCGCTCGACCTGCTGGCCCGGGCGGGTCGCGAGGCTGCCGCCAAGGCCCTCGTCGACGGCCTCCTCGCCCCCGAACCCTACGAGGCCGGCCGCGCCGTCCTCACCCTCCAGGGGCGGCTGCTGGCGGACGCTGTTGTACGTGACCTGGTGGACTGACATTCGTTAACGTGGGTGTCAGCCGTCGGAGGGAGCGTGCGATGACCGCCATCGATGATCGGATGACCGGGATCTTCGAGAACCTGGAGGTTCCGGAAGGCGTCAAGGCCGAACTCATCAGGGGGGAAATCGTGATGATGGCCGGGCCTGACATGGTCCACAACCTCATCGTTTCCGCGATTCAGCACCAGACCCCGTACGCCCGGTGGCGGGCGCTTCAGACCCAGGATCTGATCATCTCCGGCGAGGCCAGCGAACCCCAACCGGATCTGGTCGTGTTCGAGCGCGGTGTCGTCCCGGAGGCGGGCCGTCTGCTGTCCGCCTCCGCGGTGACCTTGGTGGTGGAGGTGGTCTCCAAGACCAGCGTGCACCGGGACTACCGGACCAAGCGTGAGATGTACGCCCAAGGCGGGATTCCGGCGTACCTCATCGTCGATCCGCTCAAGGGCGTGTGCGTGCTCCTCACGGATCTGACCACTGACACGCCTTCGGGTACCCCGGTGTACTGGTCCGAGCGGACCACCAAGTTCGGTGACCCGATTCATGTCGACCTGCTTGACATCGCCCTGGACACCTCGGAGTTCCAGACCTACTCCTGACCGGGCAGGGCGGTGAAGTCGATCAACTCCTCGACCTTCGCGAGGAGTTCGGGCTCCAGGTCCTTATAGGAGTTCACCTTCGACAGGATGTGCTTCCAGGCCGCCGGGGTGTCCGTCGGCCAGCCGAGGCGGCGGCAGGTGCCCTCCTTCCAGTCCTCGCCGCGGGGGACGGCGGGCCAGGCGGGGATGCCGACGCTGGAGGGCTTCACGGCCTGCCAGATGTCGATGTAGGGGTGGCCGACGATCAGGACGTTCTCGCCGGTGACCTGGGCGGCGATGCGGTGTTCCTTCGTTCCCGGGAGCAGGTGGTCGACCAGGACACCGAGGCGGCGGCCGGGGCCGGGGGCGAAGCCGGCGACGATCGCGGGGAGGTCGTCGATGCCCTGGAGGTACTCGACGACGACGCCCTCGATCCGCAGGTCGTCGCCCCAGACCCGTTCGACCAGTTCGGCGTCGTGCCGGCCCTCGACGTAGATGCGGGACTCGCGGGCGACCCGGGCGCGGGCGCCGGGGACGGCGACGGAGCCGGAGGCGGTGCGGCCCGGCGTACGGGCGGGGGCGGGGCCGGTCGGGCGGACCAGGGTCACCACTCGGCCCTCCAGCAGGAAGCCGCGCGGCACCATCGGGAACACCCGGTGCTTGCCGAAACGGTCCTCCAGAGTGACGGTGAAGCCCTCCGCGGTCTTCTCGCAGCGCACCACCGCCCCGCAGAAACCGGTGGCCGCCTCCTCGACCACCAGGTCCCGCTCGGCGGCCACCTCGGGTGCCGGCTGCTGCTTCTTCCACGGCGGGGTGAGGTCGGGTCCGTACTGGTGGCTGCGCATGGAGGCGACTATACGGACGGGCCGTCAGAGACGCCGCCGGGCATCGGGGCGAAGGGGTAGAACGTGCCCTCACTCGACCCTTGTACACGGACACGGCGCGCCACATTGCGCACAACATAATTCCTGTTCGCCAACTGGCTCGACCGGTGCACACTGCTCGGCGTGACAGAGACCGAAGAGAAGACCAGTCAACCCATTGAGTGGTGCGTCATCGCCAACGTGGCGCGCCTGACCACCCATGGACCCGGCGGAGAGGAGGTCCAGTCCGGCCTCAAGCACTTCCCGCCCGGAGCGAAGCTCCGGGTGCTTCCGCCCCGCTACCAGGACGAGGACGATCGGCTCCAGGTGATCGGGATCCACCGTGGGGGTCGCAGGCGGCAGATCTCCATGGTCCTCTTCCGACGGCACCTGGAGAACTTCCGGGTCAAGGCCGTCTACAGCCCTGCGGTGCAGAAGGTACGGGAAGAAGGCGGTTACTGGAACTGGGGCCGCGTGTGGTGCTGCCCGGAGATGGCACAGCCCTGGGCCGATCGATGGAACGCTCTTGCCGCCGGGCAACCGTCCCAGGAGTTTCCGCCATGGCCGGTCCGGTCGACCTTCGGTCCTGACGCCGGGCCCTGTCCTCACCAAGTTCCAGGAACCGTCTGAGGAGCTGAGGCATCGCTGATCACAGCTCTCACTCCTCCATGCCCGGGGCGCCCCAGACGGGGAACCAGCGGGACAGGTCCGGCTCGATCCGAAGATCATTCTTGAGGAGGTTGGAGATCTCGATCTCCAGAGGGTTGTTCCGTTTCTCCTGGCCAGGCTGTTTACACACCGGGTAGAAGGTGCCGCGCTTGTAGAGGTAGACCAGGGCCAGCGACTGCCCCTCCGGATTGCGGAAGCCGACCAGCGAGCAGAGCAGCTGCGGGCCGAAGCCGTTCGCCTCCAGCTCGCTGTTGACCGCGTGCAGGTCGTTCACCAGTTCCGGCAGTTCCTGGGGGGTGTGCCGGGCGAGCAGCCAGGAGTAGCCGTAGCCGTCCTTGGAGGCCTCCACCGGGACGCCGCCGCGCTCGGTGTCGGCGTCCAGCAGCGCCCGGACCTGCTGCTCCACCTGGACGAAGGACGCGCCCTCGACGGCAGCGAAGCAGACCGAGCCGAGCCCGGTGGGCAGGAACCCGGCCGCGGCCTCCAGGGTGAGTGCGGCGGACGGCACACCGAACAGCTGGTCGAGGTCGGGCTTGACGGGCTTGGTGCGGCCGAACAGGGCGTCCAGGAATCCCACGGGGGTCCTTTCGTGAACGGGGTCGTAACGGGTCAGCGGCCGAGCTGCTCGGAGATCTTCGCCAGCTGGGCCAGTCGCTTCTCCAGCGTCGGGTGGGTGGAGAGCAGCTGGGAGGCGGTCTCCTTGGCGTTCAGCGCGGGGGCGAAGTAGAAGGCGTTGTAGGGCTGCGACTTGCGCAGGTCCTCGGTGGGGATGGCGGAGATCTGCCCGGTCACCTTGGTGAGGGCGGAGGCCAGGGCGCTGGGCCGTCCGGTGAGCTGGGCGGCGGCCCGGTCGGCGGCCAGCTCGCGGTAGCGGGAGAGCAGCCGGGTGAGCAGGAAGCTGATGGCGTAGACGACCATCGACACCAGCGGGATGATCAGCGCCGCGATGGCCGCGTTCTGGTCGTTGTTGTTGCGGCCGCCGCCCATGAACCCGCCGTACATGGCGATCCGGGTCATCGCCCCGGCGAGCACGCCGAGGAAGCCGGCGATGGTCATCACCGCGACGTCCCGGTGGGCGACGTGCGACAGCTCGTGCGCCAGGACGCCCTCCAGTTCCTCCGGTTCGAGCCGGCGCAACAGGCCGGTGGTCACGCACACCACGGCGTTCTGCGGGTTGCGGCCGGTGGCGAAGGCGTTGGGCATGTCGTTGTCGGCGACCGCCACGCGGGGCTTGGGCATGTCGGCCAGGGCGCAGAGCCGGTCGATGGTGCCGTGCAGCTGGGGGTACTGCTCCTCGGTCACCGGCCGGGCGCCCATGGCCCGCTCGGTGATCTTGTCGCTGAACCAGAACTGGGCCACGAACAGCCCGCCGGAGATCAGCACGATCAGCGGCCAGGCCCCGCGCAGCAGCGCGATCAGCAGGCCCGTGAAACCGACGTACAGCAGCCCGATCACGAACATCGTCGCGACCATGCGGCCGGTCAGGCCGCGGTCGGGCGCGAAACGGGTGTGCTGGCCCGAGCTCGACATCTCTTGCTCCTCCGTTCGCCGTCGCTTTCGATGCTGCCACCCGGACGGCCCCGGGGCACCACCCCCGCACGCGGAGTGTCGTGGTGGCCGTCCGGAACTGCGGGCAGGATCACCCTGGCCGGGCCGTTCCTGCGGTAGGACCCGGGCCGTACACTGGCAGGTACGGTTTTGGCACTCGTGTGCGCAGAGTGCCAAGGTCGGGCCCTCCGAGGAGCGGCTCGCAGCATCACAGACGGACAACGTGCGAAGACGGAGGTGCGTGCCCCATGGCCGGTGAGGTCCGCCAGCTGGACGACCGCAAGCTCGCCGTGCTGCGCGCGATCGTCCAGGACTACGTGGGCACCGAGGAGCCGGTCGGCTCCAAGGCCCTGGTGGAGCGGCACAACCTCGGGGTGTCCCCGGCCACGGTCCGCAACGACATGGCGGCGCTGGAGGAGGAGGGGTACATCCACCAGCCGCACACCAGCGCCGGGCGCATCCCCACCGACAAGGGCTACCGGCTGTTCGTCGACAAGCTCGCCGAGATCAAGCCGATGAGCTCCCCGGAGCGCCGGGCGATCCGGCACTTCCTGGACGGCGCCGTCGACCTGGACGACGTGGTCAGGCGCACGGTGCGGCTGCTCGCCCAGCTGACCCGGCAGGTCGCCGTGGTGCAGTACCCCTCGCTCACCCGCTCCACCGTCCGGCACATCGAGCTGGTGGCGCTCGCCCCGGCCAAGGTGATGCTGGTGCTGATCACCAACACCGGCCGGGTCGAGCAGCGGATGATCGACTGCCCGGGCACGGTCGGCGAGACGGTCCTGGCGGACCTGCGGGCGCGGATCAACGCGCGGGCGGCCGGCCAGCGGCTTCCGGACGTCCCGGGACTGCTGGAGGAGCTGCCGGGGATCTTCGAGCAGGTCGACCGGCCGACCGTCAGTACTGTCCTGGCGACGCTGTTCGAGGCGCTCGCCGAACAGAACGAGGAGCGGATCATGCTGGCCGGCACGGCCAACCTGACCCGCTTCGGGCACGACTTCCCGCTCACCATCCAGCCGGTGCTGGAGGCCCTGGAGGAGCAGGTCGTCCTGCTCCGCCTCCTGGGTGAGACCGCGGACGCCGCGATGACGGTCCGGATCGGGCGGGAGAACGCGTACGAAGGGCTGAATTCCACCTCGGTCGTTTCGGTCGGCTACGGTTCGGGCGACGAGAGCGTGGCGAAACTGGGCGTGATCGGTCCGACCCGGATGGACTACCCGGGCACAATGGGGGCGGTGCGAGCGGTGGCACGGTACGTGGGGCAGATCCTGGCCGAGTCGTAGCAAGCAACCGCCGTCGGAAGTCCGGCGGCGGTGTCCAGTCGCACTACTACAGGCGGAACAAGCGGAGCATTTGGTGGCCACGGACTACTACGCGGTACTCGGCGTCCGACGGGATGCGGGGCAGGACGAGATCAAGAAGGCGTTCCGGCGCCTGGCACGCGAACTGCACCCGGACGTCAACCCGGACCCGAAGACGCAGGAGCGGTTCAAGGAGATCAACGCCGCCTACGAGGTGCTCTCCGATCCGCAGAAGCGCCAGGTCTACGACCTCGGCGGCGACCCGCTGTCGCCCGGCGGCGGTGGCGCGGGCGGCTTCGGCGCCGGCGCGGCGGGCTTCGGCTTCTCCGACATCATGGACGCCTTCTTCGGCGCCGCGGCCGGCCAGCGCGGCCCGCGCTCGCGCACCCGCCGCGGCCAGGACGCCATGATCCGGCTGGAGATCACCCTGGAGGAGGCCGCCTTCGGCACCACCAAGGAACTCCAGGTCGACACCGCCGTCACCTGCACCACGTGCAACGGCGAGGGCGCGGCCCCCGGCACCTCCGCCCAGACCTGCGACATGTGCCGCGGCAAGGGCGAGGTCTCCCAGGTCACCCGGTCCTTCCTGGGCCAGGTCATGACCTCCCGCCCGTGCCCGCAGTGCCAGGGCTTCGGCACCGTCGTGCCGACCCCGTGCCCCGAGTGCGCGGGCGACGGCCGGGTGCGGGCCCGCCGCACCCTGACGGTCAAGATCCCGGCCGGTGTGGACAACGGCACCCGGATCCAGCTGGCCGGCGAGGGCGAGGTCGGCCCCGGCGGCGGCCCGGCCGGCGACCTGTACGTCGAGATCGCCGAGACCAGCCACAGCGTCTTCCAGCGGCGCGGGGACGACCTGCACTGCACCGTCACCATCCCGATGACGGCCGCCGCGCTCGGCACCCAGGTGCCGCTGCAGACCCTGGACGGGCTGGAGGAGGTCGACATCCGGCCCGGCACCCAGTCCGGCCAGTCGATCCCGCTGCACGGCCGGGGCATCACCCACCTGCGCGGGGGCGGCCGGGGTGACCTGATAGTGCATGTCGAGGTGCAGACGCCCACCAAGCTCGACCCCGAGCAGGAGGAGCTGCTGCGCCGGCTCTCCATACTGCGCGGCGAGGAGCGGCCGTCCGGCCAGTTCGCGCCGGGCCAGCAGGGCCTGTTCTCGCGCCTGAAGGACGCCTTCAACGGCCGGTAGTCGTCCGGGAAGGGGTGCCGGGGGCAGTTCCCCGGCACCCCTTCCGTGTTGTCCCCATTCGGCCGCAGGCCCCTCCTGGAAAGGTCCTCGTCATGACCGCGCCCGTCTTCGTCGTCGAGACCGAGCGGATCGCCGCCGCCGCGCCCGGGACCGTGGTGCGGCTCGACGGCGCCGAGGGGCGGCACGCGGCGGCGGTGAAGCGGCTGACGGCCGGCGAGGCGGTGACCCTGGCGGACGGGCTGGGCCTGGGCGTGGACGGCACCGTCGCCGAGGTACTGGGCAAGGACGCCATCGACGTCACGGTGGACGCCGTGCGGCGGGAGCCGGAGCCGGCGCCGCGGATCGTGGTCGTCCAGGCGCTGCCCAAGGGCGACCGCGGCGAGCTGGCCGTGGAGACCATGACCGAGGTCGGCGTGGACGTGGTGATCCCGTGGGCCGCCTCCCGGTGCATCACCCAGTGGAAGGGCGAGCGCGGCGCCAAGGCGCTCGCCAAGTGGCGGGCCACCGCCCGGGAGGCGGGCAAGCAGTCCCGTCGGCTGCGCTTCCCCGAGGTGCGCGAACCGATGACCACCCGGCAGCTGGCGCCGCTGCTCGCCGGGGCCGCCCTCGCCGCCGTGCTGCACGAGGAGGGTGCCGAGCCGCTCGCGCAGACCGCGCTGCCCGCCGGCGGGGACATCGTGCTGGTGGTCGGCCCGGAGGGCGGGGTCTCCCCGGAGGAGCTGGCCGCCTTCGCCGAGGCGGGCGCCAAGCCGTACCGGCTGGGCCCCTCGGTGCTGCGCACCTCGACCGCCGGGGTGGCCGCCGGGGCGCTGCTGCTGGGGCGCACCGGCCGCTGGGCGTAGGGCTTGTCGGACGCGCCTCAGGGCCCGTCCGCGCTCCCCGTGCGCCCGCCGGGAGTCTCGGGAAAACGGAGCGGCTCGTACCCGCACCTGCTTACGCTGACCGGGTGACGGACTCCCTGAGCACCACCGCGGGCGCCTATCTGCGCCACCCCCATCTGCACGGTGAGCTGGCCGCCTTCGTCGCCGAGGACGACCTGTGGCTCGCCCCGCTGGACGGCGGCCGGGCCTGGCGGCTGACGGCCGATCACCTGCCGGTGCACCACCCCAGGTTCTCCCCGGACGGGCGGCACATCGCCTTCACCTCCACCCGGGACGGCGCCCCCGAGGTGCACGTGGTGCCGGTGGACGGCGGTCCGTCGAGGCGGCTGACGTACTGGGGCAGTCAGCAGACCCAGGTGCACGGCTGGACGGCGGACGGGCGCCCCATCGCCGCCACCACCGCGGGCGAGGCCACCCTGCGCCGCACCCACGCGTACGCCGTGCCGCTGGACGGCGGCGAGCCGCAGCGGCTGCCGTACGGGCTGGTCGGCGGGCTGGCCTTCGAGCCGGACGGCGACCGGGTGCTGCTGGTCAGTGCCAACAACCGCGAGCCGGCCTGGTGGAAGCGCTACCGGGGCGGCCGGGCGGGCAAGTTGTGGCTCGGCCGGGACGAATTCGTCCGGATCCACGAGGAGTTGGACGGTCAGCTCGGCTCGCCGCTGTGGGTCGGCGAGCGGATCGGGTTCCTGTCCGACCACGAGGGCGTCGGTGAGCTGTACTCCAGCCGCCCGGACGGCTCCGACCTGCGCCGCCACAGCACAGACCCGGACGGCTTCTACGCCCGCAACGCCAGCACCGACGGCACCCGGGTGGTCTTCCACCGGGCCGGCGACCTCTGGCTGCTGGACGACCTGGAGGGTGCCGCGCCCCGCCGCCTGGACGTCCGGCTGGCCGGCCCGCGCGCCGGCCGGCGCCCCCGCCCGGTCCACGCCGGGCACTGGCTGGAGACCGCCGCCCCCGACCGCACCGGCCGGGCCTCCGCCGTGGTGGTGCGCGGCAGCGTGCACTGGCTGACCCACCGGGAGGGCCCGGCCCGGGTGCTGGACGAGACGCCGGGCGTGCGCGGGCGGCTGGCCCGGGTGGTGCCGGGGGAGGACGGCGCCCAGGGCGTGCTGTGGGTCTCGGACGCCGAGGGCGAGGACGCGCTGGAGTTCGCGCCCGCCGTGGACGGCGCCGCGCGCCGCCGGCTGGCGGCCGGGCGGCTCGGCCGGGTCAACTCGCTGACCGTCTCCCCGGACGGCCGGCAGGCCGCGCTCGGCGTGCACGACGGCCGGGTGCTGCTGGTGGCGCTCGCCGACGGCGCCGTGCACGAGCTGGCCCGCAGCCGGGACGGCGAGGTCAGCGGGCTGACCTTCAGCCCGGATTCGGCCTGGCTGGCCTGGTCCCGCCCGGTGCACGGCCTCGGCCCGTACTCGCTGCGCCACATCGTGCTGGCCGACCTGGCCACCCGCACCGTCAGCGAGGCCACCCAGCCGCGCTTCTTCGACACCTCGCCGGCCTTCACCGCGGACGGCCGCCACCTGGCCTTCCTGTCGGTGCGCAACTTCGACCCGGTGTACGACTCGCACGGCTTCGACATGGCCTTCCCGGGCGGCTGCCGCCCGTACCTGATCACGCTGGCCGCCGACACGCCCTCGCCGTTCGGGCCGCAGCGGGCCGGGCGCCCGCTCGGCGGGGAGGAGGACGAGCCGCGCGGCAAGAAGGAGGACGGCGAGACCGACGCCCTGCCGGTGACCAGGGTCGACCTGGACGGCCTCGCCGACCGGATCGTGCCCTTCCCGGTCGAGGGCGGCCGTTTCGGCCGGCTGCGCGCCGCCAAGGACGGCGTGCTGTGGACCCGTTCCCCGCTGCTCGGCGAACTGGGCGACGACGCGGCCTCGTTGGACGACGAGCGGCCCCGGCCGGTGCTGGAGCGGTTCGACCTGAAGCGGCGCCGCGCCGAGCAACTGGTGCACGGCCTGGACGACTTCGCGGTCAGCGGGGACGGCACCCGGGTCGCCGTGCTGGACGAGGGCGAGCTGCGGATCGTCCCGGCCGACCACAAGGCGGGCGGCGAGGACGACGAGACCGCCGTCGACCTCACCCGGCTGAGGGTGACCGTCGATCCGGCCGCCGAGTGGCGCCAGATGTACTCCGAGAACGGCCGCCTGATGCGCGACAACTTCTGGCGCTCGGACCTCGGCGGCCTCGACTGGGCGGGCGTGCTGGAACGCTACCGCCCGCTGGTGGAGCGGATAGGCTCGCACGACGAACTGGTCGACCTGCTCTGGGAGGTGCACGGCGAACTCGGCACCTCGCACGCCTACGTGCTCCCGTACGGCCGACCCACCGAGCCGGCCCGCCGGCAGGGGCTGCTCGGCGCCGACCTGGTCAAGGACGGCGAGCAGTGGCGGGTCGCCCGGATCCTGCCCGGCGAGTCCTCCGACCCCCGGGCCCGCTCGCCGCTGGCCGCGCCCGGCGCGGCGATCCGCTCGGGCGACGCGGTCCTCGCCGTCAACGGGCGCCCGGTGGACCCGGTCACCGGGCCGGCGCCGCTACTGGCCGGCACCGCCGGGCAGCCGGTCGAGCTGACCGTGGCCGGCAAGGACGGCACGGACCTCCGCCATCCGGTCGTCGTCCCGCTCGCCGACGAGGAGCCGCTGCGCTACCACGACTGGGTGGCCGGCCGGCGGGCCGCCGTGCGCGAGCTGTCCGGCGGCCGGCTCGGCTACCTGCACATCCCCGACATGCAGTCGGCCGGCTGGGCCCAGCTGCACCGCGACCTGACCACCGAGATGGCCAAGGAGGGCGTGATCGTCGACGTGCGGGAGAACCGCGGCGGTCACCTCTCGCAGCTGGTGATCGAGAAGCTGGCCCGCCGGATCGTCGGCTGGGACTTCGCCCGGGACATCGCCCACCCGATGCCGTACCCGGCCGACGCCCCGCGCGGACCGGTGGTCGCGCTGGCCGACGAGTTCTCCGGCTCGGACGGCGACACCGTCAACGCCGCGATCCAGGCGCTCGGGATCGGCCCGGTGGTCGGCACCCGCACCTGGGGCGGCGTGATCGGCATCGACAGCCGCTACCGGCTGGTCGACGGGACCTTGGTCACCCAGCCCAAGTACGCGTTCTGGCTGGAGAAGTACGGCTGGGGCGTGGAGAACCACGGCGTCGACCCGGACGTCGAGGTGCCGATCGCCCCGCACCAGCGGGCGGCTGGCGAGGACCCGCAGCTGGCCGAGGGCGTCCGGATCGCCCTCGCCGCCCTGGCCGAGACCCCGGCGCGCACGGCACCGGCGGCGCCCTGGATGTAGTCGGGAGGTGCAGTCCCGGAGCGGGAAGTCGGCGAGGTCGACCTCCCGCTCCGGGGCGTGGGTAGGATGCGGGGCTGTTCTTGATCGCGATCTTGCATCATCTGATCGACAGCTCACGGGGGATCACACCATGGCGCAGGGCTATCCGCCGCCGCAGTACCCGCAGTACCCGCAGAACGGCTACGGGCCGAACCCGTACGGCCAGCAGCCGCAGCCCCAGCCGTATGCCCAGCCGCAGCCCCAGCCGTACGGCCAGCCGCCGCAGCCGTACGGCCAGGGCCCGTACCCGCCGCAGGGCTACCAGCAGCAGCCCTACGGGCAGCCCGAGCAGTTCCAGCAGCCGTACGTGGAGCAGCCGCACGCGCAGCCCGCGCTCCCGCCGTGCCCGCCGGAGGCGAACGGCGGGCGGCGCTTCCTGGCGATCGTGCTGGACTTCGTCCTCGTCTTCAGCCTCGGCTTCGCCGCCGCCATCGCCGACGACAACACCGCGAAGCACGCCAAGCCCGTCGTGCACGCGGTCGGCCACGCCGCCACCCAGAGCCCGGTGGTGCCGTTCTGGGTGGCGTTCCTGGGCGTCGGCCTGCTGGCCTCGTTCCTCAACCAGGTGGTGCTGGCCCGGCTGACCGGCTTCAGCGTGGGCAAGGGGATCATGGCGATGCGGGTGGTGCGCCGCAAGCGGGTGATGCGCCCCAACATGTGGCGGCTGACCAGGCGCTGGCTGCTCGGCTTCGTCTTCCTCGCGGTGGTGATCATCTCCGAGGACGTCGAGGTGTCCGAGGGGGACATCGTCGGGATGCGGTCGGTGCGTTGGAAGCACCTGCAGGAGTACCAGCAGGCGGTCGGGCGGCTCGGCTAGGCTGCGCCCGTACGGCCCCAATTCGACGAAGACCCAGCGACCTTCAACGAAGACCCAGCGACCCGAGGAGAAGCCGATGGCCGGCGAGCCGCAGCCCGACTGCCTGTTCTGCAAGATCGTGGCGGGCGAGATCCCGGCGACCGTGGTGCGCAAGACCGAACGCACCCTCGCCTTCCGCGACATCGCCCCCAAGGCCCCGGTGCACGTCCTGGTCATTCCGCACGTCCACTACCCGAACGCCGCCGCGCTGGCCGCCGCCGAGCCGGAGATCGCCGGCGAACTGCTCGCCGAGGCGGGCGCGGTGGCGAAGGACGAGGGCATCGAGGACTACCGGCTGATCTTCAACACCGGTGCGGGCGCCGGGCAGACCGTCTTCCACGCCCACGTGCACCTGCTCGGCGGCAAGCGCATGACCGAGAGCATGGTCTGATCCCAGGTGTCGCAGCGCGAACTCGTCGTCCTGGGCACCGCCAGCCAGGTGCCCACCCGGCACCGCAACCACAACGGCTACCTGCTCCGCTGGGACGGCGAGGGCCTGCTGTTCGACCCCGGTGAGGGCACCCAGCGGCAGATGCTGCACGCCGGGGTCTCGGCCACCCAGATCACCCGGATCGCGGTGACCCACTTCCACGGCGACCACTGCCTGGGCCTCGCCGGGGTGATCCAGCGGATCAACCTTGACCGGGTCCCGCACCCGGTGGACGTCTACTTCCCGGCCTCCGGCGAGGTCTACTTCGAGCGGCTGCGGCACGCCACCGCCTACCACGAGACCGCCGTGCTGCGGCCCCGGCCGATCGACGAGCCGGGCCCGCTGCCCGCGCCCGGCGCCCGCTTCGCGCTGGACGCGGTCCGGCTGGACCACCCGGTGGAGTCCTTCGGCTACCGGCTGTCCGAGCCGGACGGCCGCCGCCTGGTGCCCGAGCGGCTCGCCGCGCTCGGCGTGTACGGCCCGGCCGTCGGCCGGCTCCAGCACGAGGGCGCGATCGACGTGGAGGGCCGCACCGTCACGCTGGACGAGGTCAGCGAGCCGCGACCGGGCCAGAAGTTCGCCTTCGTGATGGACACCCGGCTGTGCGAGGGCGTGCACCGACTCGCCGAGGGCGCCGACCTGTTGGTGGTCGAGGCCACCTTCACCGACGCCGACGCCCAGCTCGCCGAGGACCACGGCCACCTCACCGCCGGCCAGGCCGCCAAGGCCGCCGCCGAGGCCGGGGTGCGCACCCTGGTGCTGACCCACTTCTCCCAGCGCTACCCGGACCTGAGCCAGCACCTGGCCGACGCCCGCAAGCACTTCGACGGGGAGCTGGTGCTCGCCGAGGACCTCGCCCGGGTGCCCGTCCCGGCCCGCCGCCACCCGTGACCGGCGCGCCACCGCCCGGGCCCGGTACGGAAGTCCGACGGAAAAAGGGTTCGCGCCACCCTGCGATCTGCCGCAGCATCGTCGGGTGCGGCCCCGCCGCCCGCCGCAGCGATCACGCTCGCGGCGTACCCTGGTGCCCCGGAGAGACCGAGCGGCACACGAGACCACGGATGGGATGAGGCAGGCCCCAGCGCCGACCTATGAGTGACACATCGCAGACCCGTACCGATGGGCAGTCGCGCCCCGAACCGGCCGACGACGGCCGTGTGAGCGCCCGGATCGTGATCCCCGAGAAGCACCCGATGGTCACCCTGCTCGGCACGGCGGACTCGCTGCTGCGCGTGATCGAGCAGGGCTTCCCCGCCGCCGACATCCACGTCCGCGGCAACGAGGTGACCGCCACCGGGGCGCGTGCCGAGGTCGCCCTCGTGCAGAAGCTCTTCAACGAGATGATGCTGGTGCTGCGCACCGGCCAGCCCCTGACGGAGGACTCCGTGGAGCGCTCCATCGCCATGCTTCGCGAGGAGGGCCCGGACAGCCCGGCGCCGTCCCAGGTGTTCACCGCGAACATCCTCTCCAACCGGGGCCGCACGATCCGCCCCAAGACGCTCAACCAGCAGCGCTACGTCGACGCGATCGACAAGCACACGATCGTCTTCGGCCTCGGCCCGGCCGGCACCGGCAAGACCTACCTGGCGATGGCCAAGGCCGTCCAGGCCCTGCAGGCCAAGGAGGTCAACCGGATCATCCTGACCCGCCCGGCGGTCGAGGCGGGCGAGCGGCTGGGCTTCCTGCCCGGCACCCTCTACGAGAAGATCGACCCGTACCTGCGCCCGCTGTACGACGCGCTGCACGACATGATGGACCCGGACTCCATCCCGCGCCTGATGGCGGCCGGCACCATCGAGGTCGCCCCTCTCGCGTACATGCGCGGCCGCACCCTCAACGACGCCTTCATCATCCTCGACGAGGCCCAGAACACCTCGCCCGAGCAGATGAAGATGTTCCTCACCCGCCTCGGGTTCAACTCCCGGGTGGTGGTCACCGGCGACACCAGCCAGATCGACCTCCCGGGCGGCACCCGCAGCGGTCTCAAGGTCGTCCAGGAGATCCTGGCCGACGTCCCGGACATCCACTTCTCCGTCCTCACCAGCACCGACGTGGTCCGCCACAAGCTGGTCGGCCGGATCGTGGACGCCTACGAGCGCTGGGACGCGCGGCAGGAGGCCGAGGAGAACGCCCCGGCCCCCCGCAAGCCCGCCCAGCGGCGCCCCGGCAAGACCACCGTGGCGCGCGCACCCCGACAGTCCCATCGCACCGAAAGCTGAGCACACAGCCCGTCATGTCGATCGACATCGCCAACGAGTCCGGCTGGGACGCCGATGAGGAAGCCATCCTCGACGTCGCCCGCTTCGCCCTGGACAAGATGCGGATCCACCCGCAGTCCGAACTGTCCGTGATCCTGGTGGACGGTGCGGCGATGGAGGAGCTGCACATCCAGTGGATGGACCTGCCCGGCCCGACCGACGTGATGTCGTTCCCGATGGACGAGCTGCGTCCCGGCAAGGAGGGCGAGGAGCTGCCGCAGGGCCTGCTCGGCGACATCGTGCTCTGCCCCGAGGTCGCCGAGCAGCAGGGCAAGGCGGCCCCCTCCAAGCACTCGATGGACGAGGAGCTTCAACTGCTCACCGTCCACGGCGTGCTGCACGTCCTCGGCTACGACCACGAGGAGCCGGACGAAGAGGAGGAGATGTTCGCCCTCCAGAAGCGCATCCTGGACGACTGGCGGGCGGGCCGCGGCCTCGGCGGCATCTCGCCGGCCCCCACCACCCACTGAGCGCGGAGCCCGAACCCCTGTGAGTGGTGAGAGTACGAGCTTCATCCTCGGGGCCGTGGCCCTGGTCGTGCTCGGCTGGCTGGCCGCGTGTGCCGAGGCGGGCATCTCCCGGGTCTCCCGGTTCCGGGCGGAGGACGCCGTGCGCAACGGGCGGCGCGGCTCCGCGCGGCTGCTGGCCGTCGCCTCCGACCCGTTCCGCTACCTCAACCTGGCCACTCTGATCCGGGTGGCCAGCGAGATGGCGGCCGCGGTGCTGGTCACCGCGGTGTGCGTGCGCAACATCCACCCGACCTGGCAGGCCGTGCTGCTGGCCTTCGGCGTGATGGTGCTGGTGTCCTTCGTCGCGGTGGGCGTCTCGCCGCGCACGATCGGGCGCCAGCACCCGATCTCCACCGCGACCGCGGCCTCCTTCGTGCTGCTGCCGCTGGCCGCGGTGCTCGGCCCGATCCCGCGGCTGCTGATCCTGCTGGGCAACGCGCTGACCCCGGGCAAGGGCTACCGGGAGGGGCCGTTCGCCTCCGAGGCGGAGCTGCGGGCGCTGGTCGACCTCGCCGAGAAGGACGACCTGATCGAGGACGAGGAGCGCCGGATGGTGCACTCGGTCTTCGAGCTGGGCGACACCATCGTGCGCGAGGTGATGGTGCCGCGCACCGATCTGGTGATGATCGAGCGGCACAAGACCGTCCGGCAGGCGCTCACCCTGGCGCTGCGCTCGGGCTTCTCGCGGATCCCGGTGGTCGGCGACAACGAGGACGACGTGGTCGGCATCGTCTACCTCAAGGACCTGGTGCGCCGCACCCACATCAACCGCGAGGCGGAGGCCGAGGAGGTCGGCGCGGTGATGCGCCCGGCCGTGTTCGTCCCGGACTCCAAGCCGGCCGGCGACCTGCTGCGCGAGATGCAGCAGCGCCGCTCGCACGTCGCGATCGTGATCGACGAGTACGGCGGCACGGCGGGCCTGGTCACCATCGAGGACGTCCTGGAGGAGATCGTCGGCGAGATCACCGACGAGTACGACCGGGAGATCGCGCCGATCGAGGACCTCGGCGACGGCTCGTACCGGATCACCGCCCGCCTGCTGGTCGAGGACCTGGGCGATCTGTTCGGCATCGAGCTGGAGGACGAGGACGTCGAGACCGTCGGCGGCCTGCTGGCCAAGCACCTCGGCCGGGTGCCGATCCCCGGCTCCTCCTGCGAGATCCCGCTGCCCGAGCCGGTCGCGGACGGCCTGACCGGCATCCTGCTGACGGCCGAGTCCTCGGCCGGGCGCCGCAACCGGATCGGCTCGATGGTCGCCTCGCCGGTGCGCGGGGCGGAGGCGGCGGGGGCTCCGGGCGAGTAGCGGGTGGGCGGTGGCCGCGCGACCATGGAGGGCATGACGCACAAACTGCGCGCGGAGTACGGCCCGCAGGGGGCGGCCGGCGGGGTCAGGTCCTGGCACGTGGTGCGGGACGAGGACCCGTCGACGGCGCTCTGTGGCCGGACCATGCCCGACGACGCCGAGACGCGGCCCGAGCAGGAGTGGGGCACCGGGCTTCGTTGCTGCCAGCAGTGCGGCTCGCTCTACATGCACGAGACGCCGCACATGCAGGGGAGCCATCCGTACAGCTAGCCGTCCGTACGGCTGGCGAGTCGCCGAAGCTCTGGAGGTCGCCATGAAGCTGCAAGACGAACTGCCGACCGTCGATCGCCGGCTCGCCCTGGTGTGGCGGGTCGGGGCGGGGCTGGGGGGGATCTTCCTGATCGTGTTCGGGATCCTGGGGCTGGCCGACCACCCCGGCTTCCTGGCCACCCACGGTGACCGGATCGCCGGGCTGTCGACCAACGGGGCGCTGAGCATCCTGTCCATCGTGGCGGGTGCGATCCTGCTGGTCGGGGCCGTGATCGGCGGGAACTTCGCGTCCAACCTCAACATGGTGGTCGGTGTGCTGTTCGTCCTGTCCGGCTTCTACGGACTGACGGTGCTCGGCCGGCCGGACGCGAACATCCTCAACTTCCGGATGTCGAACGTGCTGTTCGCGTTCGTCTTCGGGATCGTCGTGACCACCTTCGGGATGTACGGCCGGGTGAGCAGCCACCTGCCGCACGACAACCCGTTCTGGCGCAAGCGGATCTCGGACGAGGAGCAGCTGCCGTCCGGGGCCGCGAAGACCTTCGTCAAGGTGCTCAACCCGAACCGCGGGCGCACCCACCCGGTCGGCCACTGAGGCCGGGCCGGGGCCGCCTATGCTCGGCGGCATGAGTGACATCGTCGAACTCGACCCCGAAGACAAGAAGATCATCACCCTGGCCCGCTCGGCCCGCGCCCGCAACGGCGTGACCGAGGGGGCCGCGGTGCGTGACGAGACCGGCCGCACCTACGTGGCCGGGACGGTCGCGCTGGAGTCGCTGCGGCTGAGCGCGCTGCAGACGGCGGTGGCGATGGCGGTGGCCAGCGGTGCGAAGTCGCTGGAGGCGGCGGCCGTGGTGAGCGAGGCCGAGCAGCCGGCCGAGGCCGACCTGGCGGCCGTGCGGGACCTGGGCGGGGCCGGGACGCCGGTGCTGCTGGCCGGTCCGGACGGAACGCTGCGGGTGTCGGCCCAGGCCCGCTGAGGGGCCGCTGAGGGGCCGCTGCGGGGCCGCTGCAGGGCCGTCGCAGGACTGTCGTGGGGCCGTCGTCGGCCTCCTGGGGCCGTAGGACGGGCCTTGCCCCCATGTGTTCAGCCGATAATCTCACCGGGGGAGTGGACTCGGTGAGGGGCTGGGGCATGGGGGCGTTGGCGTTCGTCGCCGGGCTGGTGCTGTTCGTGATGGGGATGGGCAAGTGGCAGGAGACCGGCACGGTCTACTGGCTCTGGGGCTCGCTCGCCTTCCTGGTGCTGCTGGTGCTGTTCTCACTGGTCGGGCGGGGCGGCCGCAAGGGCTGAGCGGAGCGTGACGACCGACCCCGGACGGCGCGGCTCCGGTGATCAGGGAGAATGGAGCCCATGAATGCCCCTTCCTCCTCGTACCGCTCCGGGTTCGCGTGCTTCGTCGGCCGTCCCAACGCGGGCAAGTCGACCCTGACCAACGCCCTGGTGGGGACGAAGGTCGCGATCACCTCCGACCGCCCGCAGACCACCCGGCACACCGTGCGCGGCATCGTGCACCGCCCGGACGCCCAGCTCGTGCTGGTCGACACCCCCGGTCTGCACAAGCCCCGCACCCTGCTCGGCGAGCGCCTCAACGACCTGGTCCGCACCACCTGGGCCGAGGTCGACGTGATCGGTTTCTGCCTGCCCGCCGACCAGAAGATCGGCCCCGGTGACAAGTTCATCGCCAAGGAGATCGCCGGGATCAAGAAGACCCCCAAGGTCGCCATCGTCACCAAGACCGACCTGGTCGACTCCAAGCGGCTGGCCGAGCAGCTCATCGCCATCCAGCAGCTCGGCGTCGAGCTGGGCTTCGAGTGGGCCGAGATCATCCCGGTCTCCGCCGTCGGCGACAAGCAGGTCGAGCTGGTCGCCGACCTGCTCACCAAGCTGCTGCCCGAGGGCGACCAGCTCTACCCGGAGGGCGACCTCACCGACGAGCCCGAGCAGATCATGGTCGCCGAGCTGATCCGCGAAGCCGCCCTGGAGGGCGTGCGGGACGAACTGCCGCACTCGCTGGCCGTCGTGGTCGAGGAGATGCTGCCCCGCGAGGGCCGCCCCGCCGACCGCCCGCTGCTGGACATCCACGCCAACGTCTACATCGAGCGGCAGAGCCAGAAGGCGATCGTGATCGGCGCCAAGGGCGCGCGGCTCAAGCACGTCGGCACCACCGCCCGCAAGCACATCGAGGCGCTGCTCGGCACGCCGGTCTACCTGGACCTGCACGTCAAGGTGGCCAAGGACTGGCAGCGCGACCCCAAGCAGCTGCGCAAGCTCGGCTTCTGACCAGTTCGGCTTCTGAAGTCGCCGGTGCGGCGCGGGGGTCAGGCGCCCTCGCGCAGCACCAGCGACACCAGCTCCCGCTGCGAGTCGGTGAGCTTGGGGTCGGCGCAGTACACCGTCCGCCCGTCGACGGTGATCTCGTAGTGGAAGCCGTCCGGCACGCCGTACGAGGGGGCGCGCAGCCCGCCCGCGACGGCTTCGCGGGCGAGCGCGTGGACGTGCGGGGCGTCCGTGCGGTCGACGGTGTCGAGCTCCGCGTGGCGGAAGATTCCGGCGAGGCCGCCGGTCCGGGTCACCTGGATGCGCATGGTGTCCATGGTGCTACGCAGGGAAGGCTTTTGCGGCACTTTTCCCGGACCGTGACCTTGAGCCCGGCTCAACCCGCTCTTCGTCATGAGGGGCTGGGGCTCAGCCGGGGCTGACGCCGACCTGGGCCCAGGCGGCCGTCACGGTGTCCGCGATCGAGGCCTGGTCGGGGTAACGGGCCTTGGCGGCGGCCACGGTGGCCCGGGCGAAGGCGGTGAAGTCGGCGTCGGCGGGCAGCCCGCCGCCGGTCAGGGCGTCGTACCAGATCCGCCCGGCGCGGTCCCAGGACTGGCCGCCGAGGGTGGTGGCCAGCAGGTAGAACGCGTGGTTGGGGATGCCGGAGTTGATGTGCACCCCGCCGTTGTCCTCGGCGGTGTTCACGTAGTCCCGCATGTGCGCGGGCTGCGGGTCCTTGCCGAGCTGGGGGTCGTCGTAGGCGGTGCCGGGGGCCTTCATCGAGCGCAGCGCCACGCCCTGGATGCCGGGGGCGAGCAGCCCGGCGCCGATCAGCCAGTCGGCGTCGGCGGCGTTCTGGTGCAGCGCGTACTGCTTGACCAGCGAGCCGAAGACGTCGGAGACCGACTCGTTCAGCGCGCCGGGCTGGTCCTGGTACTCCAGGCCGGCGGTGAACTGGGTGACGCCGTGGGTGAGTTCGTGGCCGATGACGTCGATGCAGGCGGTGAAGTCGCCGAAGATCTCGCCGTCGCCGTCGCCGAAGACCATCTGCCGGCCGTTCCAGAAGGCGTTGTCGTAGTTCTGGCCGTAGTGCACGCTGGCGTCCAGGCGCAGGCCCCGGCCGTCGACCGAGTCGCGGCCGAAGGCCTGGGAGTACAGCGCGAAGGTGTCGCCGAGGCCGTCGTAGGCGTGGTTGACGGAGGGGTCGGTGACCGGGGCCCGGCCCTCGGTGCGGACGGTGCGCCCGGGCAGCTGCTGGCCGTGCCCGGCGTCGGAGATCACCCGGTTCAGCCCGGGGGCGCCGGCGGTCGGCGGGGGAGCGGCGAGACGGGCCGCGCGGTGCGCGGTGTCGAGGGCGAGGGAGCGGACGGCGGGCTCGTGACCGGCCTCGGCGAGGCGGTCCAGGACGTACGGCGGGACGATCGCGCAGATCGGTACTGCTGCTGTCATGTAGCCCAGAGTGAGGCCTCGATGACCGGTTGTCACCATCTTTGGCAGGATCGATCGACGTCTCAAGGAGTGGAACGGAAGCCCGGATCACTTCGGGGGCGCGCGGCGCTGGGTTACGCTGGGTCCCATCATGCGCAACGGGCTGCTTCTTCTTAGCTGCCGCGTCGAGGGCCTGTAGTCCACTGGGGCCGGCTCCCTCGCCGCGGGGAACGAGCTGTGCGCGGAATCCGCGATCCAACGGCGTATCGCGAGCGGCAGCAGAGGCCGGCCAGTCGGTGTTGATCCCTCCCGACCCGCCCGTACCACGCATCCACAGGAAGCCGAGAGTCACCTCCATGACCGAGCAGACCTCCGCCGCGTCCGTCCCCGCCGCTCGCGCCTTCGTCGACCGGCCGACCCCGATCACCGCCGCCTCCGTCCGCCAGCGGCCCTCGGGCATGCGGCACGGGCGCTACCTGCCGTTCGGCACCGTCGACCTGCCGGACCGCACCTGGCCGGACAAGGTGATCACCAAGGCGCCGCGCTGGCTCTCCACCGACCTGCGGGACGGCAACCAGGCGCTGATCGACCCGATGTCCCCGGCCCGCAAGCGGAAGATGTTCGACCTGCTGGTCGCCATGGGCTACAAGGAGATCGAGGTCGGCTTCCCGTCCTCCGGCGCCACCGACCACGCCTTCGTGCGGTCGCTGATCGAGGAGGGGGCGATCCCGGAGGACGTCACCATCTCGGTGCTGACCCAGGCCCGCGAGGAGCTGATCGAGAAGACCGTGGAGGCGCTGGTCGGTGCCCCGCGGGCGACCGTCCACCTGTACAACGCGACCGCCCCGCTGTTCCGCCGGGTGGTGTTCCGCAACGACAAGGCGGCCACCAAGGCGATCGCCGTGGACGGCACCCGGCTGGTGATGGAGTACGCGGAGAAGCTGCTGGGCGACGACACCGTCTTCGGCTACCAGTACTCGCCGGAGATCTTCGTGGACACCGAGCTGGACTTCGCGCTGGAGGTCTGCGAGGCGGTGATGGACGTCTGGCAGCCGGGTGAGGGCCGCGAGATCATCCTGAACCTGCCGGCCACCATCGAGCGGGCCACCCCGAACGTCCAGGCCGACCAGTTCGAGTGGATGTCGCGCAACCTGTCCCGCCGCGAGTTCGTCTGCCTGTCGGTGCACCCGCACAACGACCGCGGCACCGCCGTCGCCTCCGCCGAACTCGCGTACATGGCGGGCGCCGACCGCATCGAGGGCTGTCTGTTCGGGCAGGGCGAGCGGACCGGCAACGTCGACCTGGTGACGCTGGGGATGAACCTGTTCTCGCAGGGCATCGACCCGCAGATCGACTTCTCCGACATCGACGAGGTGCGCCGCACCGCCGAGTACTGCAACCAGATGGAGGTGCACCCGCGCCACCCGTACGCCGGCGACCTGGTGTACACCTCCTTCTCCGGCTCGCACCAGGACGCCATCAAGAAGGGCTTCGAGGTCCTGGAGGCGGACGCCAGGGCGGCCGGGGTGCCGGTGGAGGAGCACACCTGGGGCGTGCCGTACCTGCCGATCGACCCGAAGGACGTCGGCCGCACCTACGAGGCGGTCATCCGGGTCAACAGCCAGTCCGGCAAGGGCGGTGTCGCGTACGTCCTGAAGAACGACCACAAGCTGGACCTGCCGCGCCGGATGCAGATCGAGTTCTCCCGGATCATCCAGGCCAAGACCGACGCCGAGGGCGGCGAGGTCACCCCGGCCGAGATCTGGCGGGTCTTCGAGGACGAGTACCTGCCGACCCCGGCCAACCCGTGGGGCCGGCTGTCGCTGGCCGGCTCGCGCAGCCTGACCACCGAGGACGGCCGGGACGCGCTGACCGCCGAGGCCGTGGTGGACGGCGCCCCGGTGACCCTGTCCGGCGCCGGCAACGGCCCGGTCTCCGCCTTCGCGGACGCGCTGGCCCGGATCGGCGTGGACGTACGGGTGCTGGACTACGCCGAGCACGCGCTGAGCGAGGGCGGCGACGCCCAGGCCGCCGCGTACGTGGAGTGCGCGGTGGACGGCAAGGTGCTGTGGGGCGTGGGCATCGACGGCAACACCGTGCTGGCCTCGCTGAAGGCGATGATCAGTGCCGTCAACCGCTCACAGCGCGGCTAATTCGTACGGGTGGTACGCGAAGGGCCGTCCTGGCGGGCGGCCCTTCGCCCTACGGGTCGCACATTGTGGCCTGCGCCACATTTTTTCGGATCGGAAGCCGTTCGAGGTACTGACACGTGCCGGTAACCATGGCAACATCGATCCACCGGAAAGCCGGGTCGGTGGGACGGCCTCGGTGTCCGGTCGCGTGACCTGCCCATAGTTGTGCAGGCCGCCTGCCATGTCTGGGGAGTGGCGCCGTGACCAGGTTGTGGGGTGTTCGCCCGAGGTGGCGGACTGACGTTCTCGGTGACTTCTTCTGCCCGGGCTGCGGCGGGGACCGCAACTACCGGCGGCAGCACGGCCGGCGGTGGCTGCGGCTGCTGGGGACACCCGTCCTCCCGCTCGGGCCGGTGATCGGCAGCGTGCAGTGCACCAGCTGCCACGGGCGCTACGGCGTCGAGGCCCTGGAGCAGCCCACCAGCGTGCGCCTCGGCGCGATGCTGCGGGACGCCCAGTACACCATCGCGCTGGCCCTGCTCGCGGCCGGCGGCACCGCCCACCGGGCGGCCCGCGAGGCGGCCTGCACGGCGGTGCGCGAGGCCGGGTTCGAGGACTGCGGAGAGGCCCAGGTGCTGGCCGCGCTCGCCGCGCTGTCCGGGCTCGGCGGAGAGCTCTACGACGCCCACGGGATGGCCGGCGGCCTGGCCGTGGAGCTGCACGCGGTGCTCGAACCGCTCGCCCCGCACCTGGCCCAGCAGGGCCGGGAGCGGCTGCTGCTGCTGGGCGCCGCGATCGCCCTGGCCGACGGGCGCTACCTGCCGCAGGAGCGCGACGCGCTGGCCGCGGTCGGGAGCTGTCTGGACCTGCCGAAGAGCCAGGTGCCGGCGCTGCTGGAGGCGGCGACCCGGGCGCCGTACGAGAACCTGTAGGACCCGGCGCCCGGGCACCCCGTAGACCTTCCGCATCCCCCACAAACGGGCCCGATCCCCCCTCCGGGCCCGCCGTGACCCGCATCGCAGTGGTCTCCCCCACGGCCCCCGGTGCGGGCAACACGGCTGTCCGTGGGCTGGGGGACAATGGACCGCATGAGTCTTTTCCGGGACGACGGCGTCGTGTTGCGGGCGCAGAAGCTCGGCGAGGCCGATCGGATCATCACCCTGTTGACCCGCCAGCACGGCAAGGTGCGCGCGGTGGCGCGCGGGGTGCGGAAGACCAAGTCCAAGTTCGGGGCCCGCCTGGAGCCGTTCTCGCACGTCGACGTGCAGTTCTTCAGCCGGGGGAGCGAGCTGGTCGGCCGCGGGCTGCCGCTGTGCACCCAGGTGGAGACGATCGCCCCGTACGGCGGTTCGATCGTCACCGACTACGGCCGCTACACCGCCGGCACGGCGATGCTGGAGACGGCCGAGCGCTTCGCCGAGAACGAGGGCGAGCCGGCCGTCCAGCAGTACCTGCTGCTGGTGGGCGGGCTGCGCACGCTGGCGGCCGGGCTGCACGAGTCGCACCTGGTGCTGGACGCCTTCCTGCTGCGCTCGCTCGCGGTCAACGGGTACGGCGCGAGCTTCACCGACTGCGCCAAATGCGGCCTGGACGGGCCGAACCGTTTCTTCTCGCTCCCCGCAGGGGGGGTGCTGTGCGCGGACTGCCGAGTGCCCGGATGTGCCGTACCCTCCCCTGAGACACTGGTACTGCTCGGGGCACTGCTGTCAGGGGACTGGCGGACGGCCGACGCCTGCGAGCCGCGGTACTGGCGGGAGGGCAGCGGCCTGGTCGCGGCCTATCTGCAGTGGCACCTGGAGCGGGGCATCCGCTCGATGAGATACGTGGAGAAGTGAGCACATGGTAGCGCGACGGCTCTTCGGCGGCGGCAAGCAGCGGGTCTACGAACCCCCGACCCCGCACCCCAGCGGCGCAAAGCCCCCGAAGATCCCCGGCGAGCTGGTCCCGGACCACGTCGCCATCGTGATGGACGGCAACGGCCGCTGGGCCAAGGAGCGCGGGCTGCCCCGCACCGAGGGCCACAAGATCGGCGAGTCCGTCGTGCTGGACGTCCTCAGGGGCGCGATCGAGCTCGGCGTCAAGAACATCTCGCTGTACGCGTTCTCCACCGAGAACTGGAAGCGCTCCCCCGACGAGGTGAAGTTCCTGATGAACTTCAACCGGGACGTCATCCGCCGCCGCCGCGACGAGATGGACAAGATGGGCGTGCGGATCCGCTGGGCGGGCCGGATGCCCAAGCTGTGGAAGAGCGTCGTCCAGGAGCTGCAGGTCGCCGAGGAGCAGACCAAGGGCAACGACGCGGTGACGCTCTACATGTGCGTCAACTACGGCGGCCGGGCCGAACTCGCCGACGCGGCACAGGCGATCGCGCTGGACGTCGCGGCCGGGAAGCTGGACCCGAAGAAGGTCAACGAGAAGACCCTCGCCCGCTACATGTACCACCCGGACATGCCGGACGTGGACCTGTTCCTGCGCCCCAGCGGCGAGCAGCGCACCTCCAACTTCCTGCTCTGGCAGTCCGCGTACGCCGAGTTCGTGTTCCAGGACGTGCTCTGGCCGGACTTCGACCGCCGCGACCTGTGGCGCGCCTGCGAGCAGTTCGCGATGCGCGACCGCCGCTTCGGCGGGGCGATCCCGAACGAGCTCCCCGCGCCGGGCGTGCTGCCCGCCCAGCGCTGACGGCCTCCCGGGCACGAGGAGGGGCCCGCAGGAACGATTCCTGCGGGCCCCTTCCGGCTGCCCGTACCGGCTGCCCCGGTACGGGCTTCAGTCCTTCTTCGCGCAGTCCGCGCAGGTGCCGAAGATCTCCAGGGTGTGGGCGATGTCGCTGAACCCGTGCTCGGCGGCGACCGCGTTGGCCCAGCGCTCGACCGCCGGGCCCTCGACCTCGACGGTGGCGCCGCAGTGCCGGCAGACCAGGTGGTGGTGGTGCCCGCTGCTGCACCGGCGGTAGACGGCCTCGCCGTCCGCGGTGCGCAGCACGTCCACCTCACCGGCGTCGGCGAGCGACTGCAGGGTGCGGTAGACCGTGGTCAGACCGACGGAGTCCCCGCGGTGCTTGAGCAGGTCATGGAGCTCCTGCGCACTGCGGAAGTCCGCGATCTCGTCCAGGGCCGCCGAGACGGCGGCACGCTGCCGGGTCGAGCGGGCGCGCGGCGACGGGCCTGCGGTGGTCACCGTGGGTCCTCCTGGGGTCATGGGCGTCACGCACCTCATTGTGCCAGCCCGGCCCGCCGCTCCGGGGTGGTCGTGTCGGAGGAAGTCTTTCCCGGCTCTTGGCCGGGGGTTTGGCTTGGGAGCTGACCAGGGATCCGGACGTCGCAGACCTGCGGTCCCTGCTCGGTGTCGCCGCGGCGGTGGCGGCGGCGGGCGAGCGGGGCGGCGATCACGCTGAACACCGCGAAGACCGCGATGGCGAGCAGCACGATGGCCGGGCCGGAGGGCACGTCGAGCTGGTAGGAGCCGGTGACGCCGGCCAGCGAGACCACGACGCCGAGCGCGATCGAGGCGGCCTGGGTGGCGGCGAAGGAGCGGGTGAGCTGCTGGGCGGCGACCACCGGAACCACCATCAGGGCACTGACCAGCAGCAGCCCGACCACCCGCATGGCGACCGTGACGGTGACGGCGGCCATCACCGCGAGCAGCAGGTTGAGCGTGCGCACCGGCACGCCGGTGACCCGGGCGAAGTCCTCGTCCTGGCAGATCGCGAAGAGCTGGCGGCGCAGGCCGACGGTCACCGCGATGACCACGGCGCCGAGCACCGCGATGGTGACCAGGTCCTCGGGGGCGACGGTGAGGATCGAGCCCCACAGGTAGCTCTCCAGGGAGCCGGCCCCGGCCTGGGCGGACATCGAGACCAGCAGCTTGCCGCAGGCCATGCCGCCGTAGAAGAGCATCGCGAGGGCGATGTCGCCGCGCTGGTTGCCGCGCGAGCGGACCAGCTCCATGGTGACCGCGCCGAGCACGCAGACCAGCACGGCCATCCAGACCGGGCTGGTCTGGAAGATGAAGCCGAGGCCGACGCCGGTCATCGCGACGTGGCCCATGCCGTCGCCCATCAGGGCCTGGCGGCGCTGCACCAGGTAGATGCCGACGGCGGGGGCGGTGATCCCGACCAGCACGGCGGCGAGCAGGGCGCGCTGCATGAAGTCGTAGGAGAGCATCTCGGTCATGCGAGCAGCCTCGGCGGGGTGAGGTCGGCGTGCGGGTGGACGCGGTCGTGGCCGGGCAGCGCGTGCAGGCCGGTGTTGGGCACGGGCGGGCCGTCGTGCGCGACGCAGCCGTCCCGCAGCACCACGGCGCGGTCGATCAGCGGCTCCAGCGGCCCGAGTTCGTGCAGGACCAGGAGGACGGAGGCGCCGCGCTCGACCTCGGTGCGCAGGGTGTCGGCGAGCACCTGCTGGCTGGCGGCGTCCACACCGGCCATCGGCTCGTCCATGATCAGCAGGTCGGGGGTGCCGACCAGGGCGCGGGCGATCAGCACCCGCTGCTGCTGGCCGCCGGACAGGTCGGCGACGCCGTCCCCGGCCCGGTCCAGCATGCCGACGGCGGCCAGCGCGCGGTCCACCGCGGCGCGGTCCTTGCGGCGGAAGGGCAGCAGCCGGTGCTGCGCCAGCCGCCCGGTGGAGACCACCTCGCGCACGGTGGCCGGGACGCCGGAGGCGGCGGTGGTGCGCTGTGGGACGTACCCGATCCGGTGCCAGGCGCGGAAGGAGCCGTACGGGATGCCGAACAGCTCCAGGGTGCCCTGCTCCAGCGGCACGGAGCCGATCACGGTCTTGACGGTGGTCGACTTGCCGGAGCCGTTGGCGCCGAGCAGCGCGACGACCTCGCCCGGTCGGACGGTGAGGTCGACGCCGCGCAGCACCGGCCGGCCGCCGCGCGAGGCGACGGCGTCACGGAGGCGGACGGCCGGGGGTATCGGGTGGGTCATGGTGGTGCTTCCCGTCAGCTGGTGGCGGCAGGGCTGGGAGTGCCGGCGGGGGCGCCGAGGGCGGCCTGGAGGTTGGCCAGGTTCTGCCGCATGACGCTCAGGTAGTCGTCCTTCGAGGGGTCCTTGACGCCCTCCAGCGGATCCAGGACGGCGGTCTTGAGGCCGAGGTCCTTGGCGACGGTGTCGGCGAGCTTGGGGCTGACCAGGGTCTCGAAGAAGATCGTGGTGACGCCGTTGTCCTTGGCGGCCTTCTGCACCTCGGCGAGGCGCGCCGGGGTGGGCTCGGACTCCGGGTCGACGCCGTTGATGGCGACCTGGGTGAGGCCGTAGTGGTCGGCGAGGTAGCCGAAGGCGGCGTGGCTGGTGACGAAGGTCTTGGTCTTGACGTCCTTCAGCCCGGCCTGGAACTCCTGGTCCAGGGCGGTGAGCTTGGTGACCAGCTCGTCGGTGTTCTTCCTGTAGTCCTCGGCGTGGGACGGGTCGGCCTTGGCGAACCCGTCGCCGACGCTCTTGGCGATCGCGGCGTAGCGGGCCGGGTCGAGCCAGATGTGCGGGTCGCCGGCCGGACCCTTGTCCTTGTGGGCGTCCCCGCCCTCGGAACCCTCGTCGAGATGGTGGTCGACCAGCGGGCTGGCGGCGGTGGCGTCGACCTTCGTCTTGGCGGACGACTGGTCGACGGCCTGGTCGACGGTGGGCTGCAGGCCCTTGAGGTAGACGATCGCGTCGGCCTTCTGGACGCCGGCGACCTGCTTGGCGGTGAGCTCCAGGTCGTGCGGCTCGACGCCGGGCGCGGTGAGGTCGGTGACCGAGACGTGGTCCTTGCCGATCTGCTGGGCCAGGAACTCCATCGGGTAGAAGGAGGCGACGACGTTCAGCTTGCCGTCCGTGCCCTTGGCGCTGCTGCTGCCGCCGCAGGCCGTGAGGGCCAGCGAGGCGACGAGTGCGGTGGTGGTCAGGGCAATGGTCGTGCGGGTCCGGCGGCCAGGCAGTCCGATCATCATGACAATCATTCTCATCTGAATTGGAAATGATTGTCAACTCACTCGGTTGGGTGAACGGGAGGTGGCCATGGGTGGGGGGAGCCGGGCGATACCGATTTGAACCCCGTACCCGTCTGGCCGGTAACCTGAGGTACTCGGGTACGCGCAACCAGCCGTGCCCTGACCGTGCCGTACGTACTGAAGAGAGCACTGTGGCCGCCGACAAGATCGACACGATCGTCAGCCTGAGCAAGCGCCGTGGCTTCGTCTACCCCTGCAGCGAGATCTACGGCGGCACGCGTGCCGCCTGGGACTACGGACCGCTGGGTGTCGAGCTCAAGGAGAACATCAAGCGCCAGTGGTGGCGCACGATGGTCCAGGCCCGTGAGGACGTCGTCGGACTCGACTCGTCGGTGATCCTGGCCCGCGAGGTCTGGGAGGCCTCCGGCCACGTCGCCACCTTCAACGACCCGCTGACCGAGTGCCTCTCCTGCCACAAGCGCCACCGGGCCGACCACCTGGAGGAGAAGTACGAGGCCAAGCACGGCTTCCCGCCGCCGAACGGCCTCAAGGACGTCAACTGCCCCGACTGCGGCACCAAGGGCCAGTTCACCGAGCCCAAGGACTTCTCGGGCATGCTGAAGACCCACCTCGGTGTCACCGAGGAGGCCAGCGGCCTGGCCTTCCTGCGCCCCGAGACCGCCCAGGGCATCTTCACCAACTTCAAGGCCGTCCAGACCACTTCGCGCAAGAAGCCGCCGTTCGGCATCGCCCAGACCGGCAAGAGCTTCCGCAACGAGATCACCCCCGGCAACTTCATCTTCCGCACCCGCGAGTTCGAGCAGATGGAGATGGAGTTCTTCGTCAAGCCGGGCGAGGACGAGCAGTGGCACGAGTACTGGCTCCAGCAGCGCTGGGACTGGTACGTCGGCCTCGGCCTGCGCACCGAGAACATGCGCTTCTTCGAGCACCCGAAGGAGAAGCTCTCCCACTACGCCAAGCGCACGGTGGACATCGAGTACCGCTTCAACTTCGGTGGCAGCGAGTTTTCGGAGCTGGAGGGCGTCGCCAACCGCACCGACTACGACCTGCGGGTGCACAGCGAGGCCTCCGGCCAGGACCTCAAGTACTTCGACCAGGAGAGCGGCGAGCGGTACTTCCCGTACGTCATCGAGCCGGCGGCCGGCCTCAACCGCGCCATGCTGGCCTTCCTGATCGACGCCTACTTCGAGGACGAGGCGCCGAACGCCAAGGGCGTCATGGAGAAGCGCGTCGGCATGCGGCTCGACCCGCGCCTGGCCCCGGTCAAGGTCGCCGTCCTGCCGCTGTCGCGCAACGCCGACCTCTCCCCGAAGGCCCGCGGCCTGGCCGCCGACCTGCGCACCGCGTGGAACGTCGAGTTCGACGACGCGGGCGCGATCGGCAAGCGCTACCGCCGCCAGGACGAGATCGGTACGCCGTTCTGCGTCACGGTCGACTTCGACACCCTTGAGGACAACGCGGTGACCGTTCGCGACCGCGACACCATGTCGCAGGAGCGCGTGTCGCTGGACCAGGTGAAGGGCTACCTGGCGGCCCGTCTGATCGGCTGCTGAGTCCGGTACCCCGGGGAGCCCCCGGCCGTCCTCCTGCACGGGGGCGGGCGGGGGCTCCCCGCTTTCCGCCTGCCCGGTGGCGGCGCTCGCTTACTGGCGCCGGCCCCAGCGGGAGCGCTGGGCGCCCGGCAGGGCGGTCGACAGCCCGGCGCTGCGCAGGGCGGCCAGGGTGGTGCGGTGGCGGGACCCGTCCGCGAGCAGCGCGCCCAGCAGCTGTTCGTAGAGGTCGGGGCGGCGGTCCAGTGCGGCGGCCAGGCGGACCAGTTCGACGGGCGGGCGCAGGGTGGCCAGCTCGTGCAGCAGGAGGGTGGCGAGCGCGGGCGGCAGCTCCGTCGCGAGGCCGGCGAGGTCGGCGGTCGGGCGGCCGGCGGCCTGGCGCAGCAGGGTCCGGACGTCGGCGGGGCGGCCGTGCTGCTGGAGGCAGGCGGCGAGGGAGGTCAGCTCCGGCGTCGGGGCCGATCCCCATTCCCAGAGCAGTGTGGCGCGGTCGGCGTGCTGCCCGGCCTGCTCCAGCGCGGCGAGCAGGGCCGGGACGGTGGACGCCGGGTAGCTCCAGAACGCGTGGAACAGTTCGGCGGCCTCCTCGGCCAGGCCCAGTTCGCGCAGTTCCGCCAGTACGGCGACCGCGTGGTCCGGGGAGCCGTCGGCGGTGGTGCGGGCCAGGTGGAGCGAGGCGCCGGTCGGGCCGCGCTGGGAGAGCATCCCGACCAGTAATGCGGCGTCGGCGGGGGCGAGGCGGGCGGCGGCCTGGTTCAGCAGTTCCTCGGCCTCGGGGAAGGCGCCGCGGCGGTGGAGGCCGGTGACCCGCTCGGTGAGGGTGCCGAGGTCGGGCCGGGCGGGCGGCGGTGGCGGCGGGGCCTGGCGAGACTGCGGCTCCGGGGGGAGCGGGGGTTGCGGGGGTTGTGGGTGCTGCGGGGGTTGTCGGTCTTCCGGATGCTGCCCCTGTCTGAGGTGGGACTCCAACTCGTGGAGTTGGTCGCTCAGTTCGAGGCAGCGTGCGCCCAGGCCCTCGCGGAGGGTGCGGGCCTGGGCGAGCTGCCGCAGCAGGTCGCCGTCCGGGCGCCGGCGGCCGGGGGCCGCCCGTATCGCCTCGTTCAGCCGCCGTTCGCGTTGGCCCGCGTAGCGGCTCGCGCTGAGCAACTCGTCCAGTTCTGCCCGGAGTTCGGCGGCCCGTTGCTCGCCCTCCGGCTGCCGGCCTGCGGATTCTTCCGTCGACCGCATGCGCATGATCGCCCCAACCTGTCCATCTGAACCCTGACTTCGGGCCATCCTGGCGTCGGAATGTGGCGAAGGAGTTACGGGAGCGCGGCCAGTCGTGCCCGAGTGGTGTCAAGGGGCGTGCAGAGGGCGGCCGTTGAGAGAAGTGCGCCGGTCGTGCTCCGGAGGAGGGTCGCCTCGTAGTGCGGGCGGGGGGTGAACCGCGCGACCGCGTAGCCGACCGCGAGCAGCGGGGCGGTGGCGGTCGAGACCGCCACCGCCCCGTCCGGCAGTGCGACGACCGGCCTCATCCGGCCAGCCGTGCCCGCGCCTCCATCAGGGCGAACCCGAGCAGGTTCAACCCCCGCCACTCCAGGGGGCGTTCGGCCCGGATGTCGTCCGCGGCGAGCCCGATGCCCCAGATCCGGTCCACCGGGCTGGCCTCGACCAGGACGCGGCCGCCGGTGCCCAGCAGGTACTCCCGCAGGGTCTCGTCCTGGCCGAACTTCGCGACGTTTCCCTCGATCACCAGGTCGAACCGGCCCGCCAACCAGGTCTTCTCGTCGAAGTCCTTGACCAGTCGGCCCAGCTTCTTGGCCTCGGCGGGCGTACGGGCCTCCAGCACCCGCTGCTCGACGGCCTCGTCCCCGAACATCCGGGCCTTCCCGGCCATCATCCAGTGCTCGGCGGAGGCGTACGTCACCCCGTCGACGGTGAACCGCCCGGGCCACCACTGGCTCAGGCACTCCTGTCGTGGCTCACGGCCCTTGCGTACGGTGTGCCCCCAGAACATCACCCACTTCGGCTGTGCCCCGGTGGTCATCAGGGCCGCCAGCTCCTCGCGGTCGCGGACGTCGGCGAAGCCCCCCACATGCTGCTTGCTCATAATCGTCATTCTGACACAAAGGGTCGGGTGCCCGCCAACCCTTTGCCGGTGCGGGGTTCGGTGACGTCGCCGGTCAGGCCTGGTGGGCGGCGGGGCTCCCGTTCTCGGCTGCGACCAACTCCAGGAAGCGCAGGCCGAGTTCGGTCACCTCGCCCGGCGTCCAGTCCTGCGCCGGGCCTTCGAGGCTCACCTCGGCCATCGCGAGGCCGGGGGCGGCGTCGGTCCAGTCCAGGAACCAGGTCTTCTCCTGCTCGGCGAGGGCGAGGGCGGCGGCGTTCAGGGCGTTCGCGGGGTGGGGCAGCCAGAGCTGGAACTCGTGGGTGGGCGGCGCCGCCGGGTGGATCCGGGCACCGGGGAGGGCGGCCAGGGCCGGGACGAGCGTCGCGGCGTGGGCGGCGTAACCGGCAAGCCGGGGGAGCGCGGTGTCCAGCCCGGAGAGCGCGGCGAGGGCGGCCGGCCACTGCTGGTAGAGCTGGCCGCCGTAGCGGTGGCGCCAGGTGCGGGCGTAGGCGGTGAGCGCCTCGTCCCCGGCGAGGGCGGCGCCGCTGATGCCGCCGAGGTCCTTGTAGAAGGAGACGTAGACGCTGTCGGCGAGCGCGGCGATCTCGTCGAGCCGCTTGCCGAAGTGGGCCGTGGTGTTCCAGAGCCGGGCGCCGTCGAAGTGCACCCGGGCGCCGGATTCCCGGGCGGCGGCAGTGAGTTCGGTGAGCTCCTCCCAGGTGGGGAGGAGGTAGCCGGGGTCCCGCAGGGGGAGTTCGACCACCAGCGTGCCGAAGGGCTCGCCGAGGGCGCGCAACTCCTCGGGCGTCGGCTGGCGCTGCTCGGTGGTGGGCCACAGGCCGCGCAGCCCGGTGAGCTGGGTGTGGGCGTGGCGCTCGTGCCGCTCGATGTGGCTGAGCGGGTGGAGGGCGACGGCCCGGTTGCCGGTCCGCTCGGCGTGATAGCGCAGGGCGACCTGCTGGGCCATCGTGCCGGTGGGGAAGAAGACCGCGCCCTCTGTGCCGAGGAGCGCGGCGGTGCGCTCCTCCAACTCGCCGACCGGGCCGCCGTTTCCGTAGAAGTCGGGGCGGACGTCCGGCTCGGTCGCGGCGATCAGGGTGGTGAGCCGCTCGTGGATGGTGAGGGGGCGGCTGCCGGAGAGGAAGCGGGTGCAGGCCCGGCGGGCGGCTCGGAAGCGGTCCCAGTCGATCTGGTCATCGTCGGTCATCCGGCGATTGTCGAACGGCGTACGGCGGTCGGACCACCGGATTTCGGCGGCGGACCACCCCCTCACCCGACAGATGGGGTTCCGGAACCGCCGGGCCGTACGGTACTTAAGCCCGAGCCGGCAGCCAGCCGTTCTGCACCGCCCGCACCCCGAACTCGAAGCGACTGCGCGCCCCGAGCCGGTCCATCAGTTCCGTCGCCACCCGCCGTGCCGTGCGCGGTGACACCCCCAGCCGCTTGGCGATCGCATCGTCCGTCAGCCCCTGCGCCAGCAGCCGCACCACGGTGGTCTCCTGTGCGCTGAGGGCGCCGTCCTCCTTCGCCGCGGCCGTCGCTCCGCCCAGCGGCTGCGCCTGCACCCACACGTGCTCGAACAGGGCGCACAGCGCCACCAGGGTGCCGTGCCCGGTCAGCACCACGGCTCCGGCGCGGGTGTCCTCCCCGCTGACCGGGATCAGCGCGGCCTTCCGGTCGAAGATGATCATCCGGGTGGGCAGCTCCGGCATCGTGCGCACCTGCCCGCCCAGCTCCGCCAGCCACTCCACGTACGCCACCGTCGGCAGGCTGTTGCGCACGCTGTCCTGGTACACCGTCCGCATCCGCACGCCCCGGGCCAGCAGTGCCCGGTCGTGCGGGCGCGAGGCCTCGATGCTGGCCGGGCTGTGTCCGCCGCCGGGCGCGAAGGTCATGATCTCGGTCGTCAACTCGCGTGCCAGGGAGGCGATCCGGTCCCGGATCTGATCGAGTCCGACCAGCTGCTCCACCCCGGCGTGCACGGCGGCCGGCTTCAGGTCCGCGTACTCCGCGATCAGCTGGGCCGCCGCCGCGCGGGAGGCCTCGATCCGCAGCTGCTGCGCCGCGAGTTCGGCCTGCTGCCGGGCCATCAGCAGCTCCATGCCCACCTCGGGCGGCACGGCCCGCAGCTCGCCCTCCCGCTCGTAGGAGACACGCAGCAGGGCGAGCTCGCTCAGCAGGTCGAGGCTGCGGCGGATCTCCTCCTCGCCGTGTCCGAGCCGCTGGGCCAGTGCTCGCACCCCGTCACCGGGATGCGCCAGCATGGTGCGGTAGACCGACTCCGAGACAGCGTCCAGCCCAAGCGCCGCAAGCATGCCCGTTCCCCCTGTGCGTAAAGCGTGAATCGCCGCGCACGCGATCATTCCACACGGTGTTCGACCGGACCAGAACGGCCGGTGGACGGTTCCGGACAGCGCCGGAACCGTCCGCGTTGCCCCCCTATGCTGCGATGCCGCCGGTTCGGCAGAGTCCGTCCCATGTACCTGATCCACGCCGAACTCCGGGCCCCCGCCCCCGGCGCGGCCCTCGGGGCGGACCTCGCCCGGGCCCTGCTGGCCGCCGCCCTGCCCGCCGAGCGCATCGAGCACGTCGTCGTGCACGAGGACACCGGCTCCGGCGCCGTGCTCGGTGTCTACGTGCTCGCCGAGCGGCTCACCGAGGCCGAATCCGCCGTCGCGGGCTTCTGCCGCCGCGCGCTGCCGGCCCTCCCGGCCTTCGGGGGGTGGACTGTCCTGCGCGTCGGGGCCCCGCTGGTGGCCCCGTTCTATGAGCGCCTGCTGTCCGGAAGCGGCCCGGCTGGACGGAATCGGTCACTGCCGTTTCCGTCCATCTGAAAGCTCTTCCACCCGCCCTGAGCTGCGGCGAAAGTAGTACTCGTCAGCCGGGAGCACAGCCCGGAAGGCACGGTGAAGCGTCAACCGCGGGACGCGAGACCGGCCGCACCACCCCTTCGTTCCAGCTCCCGAAAGGTTCCACCACCATGCTGCGCTCCTCCCTCGCCAAGGCCGCCGCGGTCACCGCCCTCGCCTTCACCGCCCTGCTCCCGCTCGCGGGCCAGGCGTCCGCCAACACCATCTGGGACGCCCCCACCGCCGCCGCTCCGGCGAACACCATCTGGGACTGACGGCCCGGGCCCCGCAGGCCCGCCCGCTCCCACCGCGCGGCCCCAGGCCCGCCCGCTCCACCCCGCGCCGCCCAGGCCACCCGACCGCTGCTCCTGCAGGGCAGCCGTCCCCGCCGGGCGCCCGCCCCACCGACTTCCGCGCCGACCACCGGTGTCCGCGCGAGCACCACCCCGGACCCTTCACGCCGTCAGGACTCACTCCGCCATGCCTTCGTCCAAGCTGTCCAAGCTCACCCGCGTCGCCCTCGCCGCCTCCATCGCCGCCTCCGGCGCGATAGCCGTGACCGCCTTCACCACCACCGTCGCCAGCGCGGCCACCACGTCCACCGTGGGCGGTCAGATCAGCCGGTCCGAGATCCTCTCCCGGGCCCAGTACTGGTTCAACCAGAACCCGGGCCTGACGTACAACCAGGGCGGGACGTTCCGCGACTCCAGCGGCCGCAGCTACCGCACGGACTGCTCCGGCTACGTCTCCATGGCCTGGCACATGGGCTACAGCGCCGACACCCGGGCGCTCTGGGACAGCGAGAGCTACGAGATCCCGCGCAGTGACCTGCGCCCGGGCGACATCCTCGACAGCTACTACAACCACGTCATCCTCTTCGAGAAGTGGGACGACGACGCCCACACCACCTTCTCCTACTACTCCTTCGGCTCCACCCCGGTGAAGCACCGCACCGGCATGTCCATCAACGGCACCCTCGACTCCCACCCCAACAGCGAGTACCACGCCCGCCGTTACAAGAACGTCGTCGAGGACGTCAACGTCTCGCCGTCCTCGCTGCCCGCCGGCACCCTGGTCAAGTCGCCGAACGGCCCGTCCGTCAAGGTCATCATCAACGGCGCCGGCGTGCCGGTGGCCGGCTCCGACGTCGCCGCCGACGGCTACGACCTCAACAAGATCGTGACGGTGGACGACGGCGCGTTCAACGCCCTGCCCACCGTCCCGCCGCCGGGCACCGTCGTGCACGACCAGGCCGGCGGCTCCGCCCGGTACGTCGTGGTGGGCGGCTCCGCCCTGCCGATCTCCGGCAACGACTGGACCGCCGACGGCTACAACACCCGCTCCGACATGGGCGTGCCCACCTCCTGGCTGCAGGGCGCCGTCGGCAACACCCTGTCCACCGGACTCGTGGTGATGGACCAGTCCGGTGCCGACCCGGGCCGCTACGTCATCATCAACGGCACCGCCCTGCACATCTCCGCCGACGAGTGGACCGCCGACGGCTACGACAAGCAGACCCTGATGGGCGTGCCCGGCGACTGGCTGAAGAGCGCCGCCGCCGGCTCGCTGACCTCCGGCACCGTGGTGATGGACCAGTCCGGCGCCGATTCGGCCCGCTACGTGATGGTCAACGGCGCCGCCCTGCACATCTCCGCCGACGAGTGGACCGCCGACGGCTACAACCTCCGGCCCCTGATGGGCGTGCCCGGCCAGTGGCTGAACGCCGCCGCCGCCAAGGCCCCCGCCAACGGCACCGTCGTCATGGACGAGGCCGGCGGCGCGGCCCGCTACGTGATGGTCGGCGGCGCCGCCGCGCCGATCTCCGGCACCGAGTGGACCGCCGACGGCTACGACAAGCAGCCCGTCCTGGGCGTGCCCGGCGCCTGGCTGGGCACCGCCGCCGCCAAGGGCCCCGCCGACGGCACCGTCCTGGCGGACGCCGCGGGCACCGACCCGGGCCGCTACGTGATGGTCGGCGGCACCGCCGCCCACATCTCCGGCGCCGAATGGACCGCCGACGGCTACAACGGCAAGCCGCTCGCGGCGGCCCCCGGCAGCTGGCTCGGCACCCTCGCCAAGAATGGCGTCGCCGACGGCACCCTGATCAAGGGCCAGGCCGGCACCGACCCCAGCGTCTACGTCGTCGTCAACAACTCCGCCCTGCCCCTGACCGGCGCCGAGTTCACCACCTCCTACGCCAACCAGCCCGTCCTGGGCGTCCCGGAGGAGTGGGAGGCCGCCCAGGCCGCCCGCCCGCTCGCCAACGGCACCCTGGTCAAGAACGCCAACGGCACCGACCCGAACGTCTACGTCATGGCCGGCGGCATGGCCGTCCTCCTCAGCGGTGCCGACTACACCGGCTACGGCTACGACAAGCTCCCGCTGCGCGCCGTCCCCGGCACCTGGGAGCAGGCCGCCGCCGCCAAGGCCGCCCCGGCGGACGGCACCCTGATCCAGTCCTCCGACAGCGCCACCGTCTGGCAGGTGGTCGGCGGAAGCAAGAAGGCCGCCGCGGCCGGCAGCTACAACGCCGCCGACGTGGTGAAGGTCCCCACCGCGCTGACCGCGAAGCTCCCCACGGTCACGGCCTGAGCAACCGTCACAGCCTGAGCGGTCGGCCACGGTCTGAATCGCCGTGACCGCCTGATCCACTCCGCCGCCGCCGGGGGGGCCCGCCCCCCCCCCCCCGCCCCGGCCCCCCGCCCCCCCCCCCCCCCCCCCCCCCCCCCCCCCCCCCGGGGGGGCCCCCCCCGCCCCCCCCCCCCCCCCCCCCCCCCCACCAGCCC
>NZ_JBITZP010000029.1:54496-71082 GCF_044546945.1 Kitasatospora sp. NPDC053057
GGTTCCCGGCCGCACAACCCTAAAAAGCCTGCGGGGTGGCCAACGTATTTAACCGCCTGCACCCCCCCCCCCCGCCCCCCCCCCCGGGGCGCCCCGCCCCCCCCCCCCGGCCCGGCCCCCCCGGCCCTCCCCGACCACCGACCCGCGCCACGCCCCAGGGGGTTCCACCACCATGACCGCCGCCGCCCGCAAGCAGCCCGTACTCGCCGCCGCCACCGTCCTGCTCGGCCTCGCCGCCCCGCTCGTCCTCGGCGCCGGCCAGGCCTCGGCGGCCTCCGTGGCCAGCTGGGACCAGGTCGCCCAGTGCGAGAGCAGCGGCAACTGGAGCATCAACACCCACAACGGCTACTACGGCGGCCTCCAGTTCACCCAGAGCACCTGGCTCGCCTACGGCGGCGCCCAGTACGCGCCCTACGCCAACCAGGCCACCAAGCAGCAGCAGATCCTGATCGGTGAGAAGGTCCTGGCCGGTCAGGGCCCCACCGCCTGGGCCGCCAAGTGCCGCGGCCCGCTGCTCAACGACCACGCCGACCCGTACCCGGCCACCAGCTCCTACCCCGACCCGGCCTCGCTTCCCACCGGCACCCTGGTCAAGTCCCCGGCCGGCCCCGACGTCAGGATCCTGATCAACGGCGCGGGCGTGCCGGTCGCCGGCTCCGACGTCGCGCCCGACGGCTACGACCTCGGCAAGGTCGTCACCGTCGACGACGCCCGCTTCAACGCCCTGCCCACCACCCCGCCGCCGGGCACCGTCGTGCACGACCAAGCCGGCGGCGCCGACCGCTACGTGATGGTGGCCGGCGTCGCGCTGCGGATCTCCGGTGCGGACTGGACGGCCGCCGGCTACAACACCCGGGCCGACCTCGGGGTGCCCAGCGCCTGGCTGCAGGGCGCCGCCGGCGCCACCCTCCCGACCGGGCTCGTCGTCCACGACCAGGCCGGCGGCGCGGCCCGCTACGTCGTCGTCGACGGCGCCGCCCTGCCGATCTCCGGCTCCGAGTGGACCGCCGACGGCTACAACACCCGCGCCGACATGGGCGTGCCGGGTGGCTGGCTGGCCGCCGCCGCGAACGCCACCCTGCCCACCGGCACCGTCGTCACCGGCCAGGGCGGCACCGATCCCTCGATCTACGTCATGGTCAACGGCACCGCCCTGCACATCTCCGCCGACGAGTGGACCGCCGACGGCTACGACAAGCAGGCCCTGATGGGCGCCCCCGAGGCCTGGCTGCAGGGAGCCGCCGCCAAGCCCCTGCGCAACGGCACCGTCGTCAAGGACGCCTCCGGCGCCAACCCCACCGTCTACGTGATGGCCGGCGGCCTGGCCGTCCCGCTCACCGGCACCGACTACACCGGCCTCGGCTACGACACCCAGGCCCTGATGGGTGTGCCCGGCAGCTGGCTCGGCGGCGCCGCCGCCAGGACCGTCCCCGCCGACGGCACCCTGCTGCTCTCGCCCGACGCCACCACCGTGTGGCGGGTCGTCGGCGGCGGCAAGCAGGCCCTGGCGGCCGCCGACTTCGACTCCGGCCGCTACAGCTACGCGGACGTGGTGAAGGTCCCCGCCGCGCTGACCGCCAAGCTCCCCACCGTCACCGGCTGATCCTTCCGCGAATGGGGAATGTGACGCAGGTCACCGAAAAAGGGTGACATGGGGTTGTCGCGGACGGCCATGAGGATCGACCCATGACGATCACCGACGAGGACTGCCTCACCGAGACCCTGGCCTTCAACGAGCAGTTCGAGGCCGCCGCCGCACTCCGCCCGCCCCGCGGCCGAACCGTGGACGCCGCCACGCTCGAACACCTGCGGACCAACCGCCTCGGCGGCGACACGCCCCCGGTGCGGCTGCCGCAGGGCCGTGACCGCGTCCTTCCGGACGGGGTCACGATCCGGACCTTCGTCCCCGAGCACGTCGACGGCGTGTACCTGCACATCCACGGCGGCGGCTGGGCCTTCGGCTCGGCGGGCGGGCAGGACGAGAAGCTGTGGCGCCTCGCCACGGAAGCCCGGCTGGCCGTGGTCAGCGTGGACTACCGCCTGGCGCCCGAACACCCCTTCCCCGCCGGACCCGACGACTGCGAGGCGGCCGCCCGCTGGCTGGTGGAGCACGCCGAGGCCGAGTTCGGCACCCGGCGGCTGCTGATCGGCGGCGAGTCGGCCGGCGCCCACCTCACCGTCCTGACCCTGCTCCGCCTGCGCGACCGGCACGGCGTCACCGGCGCGTTCCGGGCCGCCCACCTGGCCTTCGGCTCGTACGACCTGTCGATGACGCCCAGCCAGCGGTTGTTCGGCTCCCGGCGGCTGCTGAGCAACACCGAGTCGGTCCGGGGGAGTTACGAGCTCTTCACGCCCGGCCTGACCCCCGAGCAGCGCCGCGACCCGGAGGTCTCCCCGCTGTACGCCGACCTGACCGGCCTGCCGCCCGCCCGGATGGTCGTCGGCACCGAGGACCCGCTGCTGGACGACTCGCGCTTCCTCGCCCAGCGGTGGCAGGCGACCGGGGCGCCCGTCCGGCTCGACGTCGTGGCCGGCGCGATGCACGGCTTCACCCTGTTCCCGCTGACCGTCACCGAGCGCGAGCACCGGCGGGAGCGGGACTTCCTGGCCACCGCGGGACGGTAGCGTCGGCCGCATGGACCGCACCCCTCGGCTCTACGCACTGGTGGAGGAGTTGCGCGCGGCGGCGCCCCGATCGCTGACGGTCGCCGCGCTCGCCGCGCGCTTCGAGGTGAGCACCCGTACGGTGCAGCGCGACCTCCAGGCGCTGATGGAAGCGGGCGTCCCGGTGCGCACCACCACCGGGCGCGGCGGCGGCTGGTCGATCGACCCGGCGATGACCCTCCCGCCGATCCGCTTCACCCCCGACGAGGCCTCGGCCCTGGTCGCCGCGCTCGCCGCGGCCGACACCTCCGCCCCGTACGCCGGTGCGGCCCGCACGGCCTCGCAGAAGATCGCGGCCTCGATGAGCGGGCCCGCCTCCACGGCGGCACAGCAGCTCGCCGCCCGGATCGTCGCCCTGCCGACCCGCACCGCCGAGTCGGTCCGGACGGCCGTCGAGCAGGCCCTCACCGAGAGCACGGTGCTGCGGCTGTCCTACCTGGACGCGGCCGGGCGGGAGAGCGACCGGACGGTCGAACCGGCCGGGCTGCTCACCGCCGGGGGCAAGTGGTACCTGATCGCCTGGTGCCGCACCCGGCAGGCCGGCCGGGGCTTCCGGCTGGACCGCATCGCGGCGGCGACCCCGACCGGCGAACCGGCGCCGCCGCACGACCTGGCCGCCCTGCTGCTCGGCTCGGCCGCCGCCGGCGCGGTGCCGCCGGCGGCACTGGGACCGCTGGCGCCGCCGGGGCCGCTCGGGTCGCTCGGGCCGCTCGGGTCGTGACGTCCGCTCAGCTCGGTGCGGTGGTGCGCGTCGCGGGTGAGCCGAAGCGGGCGAGGTAGTGCCACACCTTCTTGACCGCCTGCGGGTCGTGCCGGCCGGTCTCGACGGCGGCGCCGACGATGCGCGGATCGAGCGCGCCGTCCACGGCGATCTCGGCGCCCAGGTCGACGAACTCCTGCCCCCGGTAGTCGGGATGCCGACGGAGCTCCTGGACGGTGAGCTGGAAGCCGGGGTGCCACTCCACCGGGGAGGGGAGGCGGCGGGCGGCCTCCTCGACGGCCGTGCCCCGGTAGCAGGGGTCCAGCACCAGGGCCTCGATGTCGTGGGCGAGCCGGACCGGGCCGTGGACCTGTGCCTCGATGTAGTCGTCGAGGGCGTCCCGGCGGTCGGCCAGGGCGAGTTCGACCAGCCGCATGCGGCCCGAGGTGCCGAAGTCCGTGGGCGCCAGGAAGCTGTCCGGGTAGCAGAAGGTGGTGCGCTCCAGTGCGGGGGCGGCGAGCCGGAAGTGGGCGGAGCCGAAGCGCGGCGCGGCGCCGACCGGATTGCGGCGGTAGTCCAGCGCCCCGTAGGTGGGCCGCTCGGCGGGCGCGGCTTCGTCGTAGGCGCGGTTGAAGATCCGGCTCTCCCAGCGCCAGCGGTCCCCGCCGGGGTGGGCGGTCAGGCCGCCGTTGCTCGTGCCGGTGGCGAACTGGGAGAGGTAGACGCCGCCCTGGGCGAGGGCGTCCAGGATCGGCCTGCCGTGGGAGGAGCGGTCCGGGTGGAAGTTGAGGGTCACCCGCAGGGTCGGATCGACGGGCGGGCCCGAGGACAGCGCGGCCACGTGGTCGAGGGCCGACTGCTGCGGCGTCCGGACGGCTTCGGAGGTCATGCGGGTAGTGTCCCCGGGCCGAGCGGCCGCTGCACGCGGGTTTCCGCCCGCCCCGCGCCCGCCCGTTCGCATCCTCAGGAGTGGTGTTTGTGCAGCTCGTCGGTGATTAGCCCATTGCCGTGGTGCATGGACGCACTGGTGTAGGCGTAGCGGATCCGGGCGGCCTGGGCGGTCCGGTACTGCTCGATCAGCAGGCCCTCGCTCGCGCCCGCCCAACGTCGGCGAGCCCGCTCCCGGCGCACCAGGAAGAGGGTGGTGCCGACGATGGTGGCCACGAGGGCGACCAGGAATGCGAGAACGAAGCCCATGGAATCCCCTTCCTCCGGGCTCGATCATTGCACCAACCAGCGTGATGCGGTACGGATCTCGGCGCATCGGATGGATGAAGTAGCTTGGGGCGCATGGCAGATGAGAACGCGGGAGCCGCCCCCGGAGCCACTCCTCCACCCTCTCGCGGAGCCGTGTCCGCCCTGATGTTCATGTCCCGTTCGATCGGCCAACTCGTCATCCCGGTGGGCGCGTTGCTGGGCGGTGCGCTGGCCGGAGCGGTCGGCACCGCCGGGGCACTGGCCGCCTTCGCCTCGATCGCCCTGGCGCCAGCGGCCCCGGCGTGGAACCGGGCCGCCGCCGACTCGACCGGTCACCAGGTCCTGGAACTGCCCGCCGCCGACCACGGCCTCGAAGTGCCCCACGACCCGATCGCCTCGGTCGACACCCTGCGCGAGGTCGTCACGCGACTGGACGGTTTCATCGGTGCGCTGGCGCCATAGGGCCCGTCCTTCGACTCCCGCCAGTGGGCCGGCACCGGGCTGACGACAGCTATGCGGGATCGCCGCTGCGCTCGGTGCCCGGCACCGAGCCGGGCGAGCTGATCGGCAGGTCACGTTCGTCAGCCGCTTCGGCGAGGCGCTTGTCGTATGTGACGAAGGCGGTGAGCGCGTGTTCCAGGTGCTCGGCACTGGCCAGGTGAATGGCGTCGAGCGTGCGCAGGTGCCGGGTGGGGAAGCGGCTGGCGGCCCGAAGGATCGGGTCGGAGAGGCGAATGCGGAGCATGCGGTCGAGCAGGTCCGCCGCGGCGTCCAGCACCTGCTGCGGCGCGCCGATCCGGATGAGCGCGCGCGGGACCTCGACCTGGGCCAGCACGCTGGTCGCATGGCCCTCGGAGCCGTGCGAGGAGAGGTACGTGCGGAGTGCGGCAGATTCGGCCTCTGGAAGCAGAAGCTTGAGGATCGCGCAGGAGTCGAGGTAGATCAACGGTCTTCTTCCTCGCGCATCCTGCGGAGAGCCTCAGTAGCCGAAGGGAGTTGGACGTCGATCGCGGGCGGGACCCAGTGACCGTGCGGCGATCGCGAGCAGCGTGCGTCGATTTCACCCGACGAGCGTCATGCGAAAGCGGCCCCGCGATCGGGAGGAACCGATCGCGGGGCCGTTCGCCGTCGCCCGGGGCCCGTGGGCCCGCGGGCTCAGCCGATGGAGCGGGGCAGGCGGGTGGTCAGGTACAGCACGGTGAAGGAGCCGAGCAGCTGGATGCCCAGGCACAGGGCGAGCGCCCGGCCCATGCCGAGGCTGGGGGAGAGGGAGAGGTAGAGGGTGCCGAGGGTGGCGACGCCGAGGGCGAGGCTGGCCTGCTGGCTGGTGGCGAGGACGCCGCTGCCGACGCCGGCCCGGGCGGCGGGCACCTTGGAGAGGACGACCCGGAACAGCGGGGTGCCGATCAGGCCCTGGCCGATGCCCGCGAGGGCGACGCCGGGCGCCATCCGCAGCGGGGAGAAGTGGTCCGCGTCGGCGAGCACGGTCAGGGCGATGGTGGCGAGGCCGATGGCCTGGACGACGGCGCCGGCGCTGAGCACCCGGCTGCCCCAGCGGCCGATCAGCCGCGGGCCGGAGAGCGAGGCGGTGAAGTAGCCGACTGCCATCGGGACGAGCGCCCAGCCGGCCGCGACCACGCCGAGCTTCAGGCCCTGCTGGAGGGCGACGGCGATGACGAACATGAAGCCGCCGAAGCCCGCGAAGTAGGGGAGGGCGATGCCGAGGCCGCGCCGCATCTCGGGGATCCGCAGCAGGGTGGGCGGCACCAGCGGGACGGCTCCGCGCTGTTCGGCGCGGCGCTCGACCAGGGCGAAGGCGGTGGCGAACACCGGGAACAGGGCGAGCAGCACCCAGGACCAGAGCGGCCAGCCGGCCGCGCGGCCCTCCATCAGCGGGACGAGCAGCGAGAGCAGGGTGGCGGTGAGCAGGGCGGTGCCGGGGACGTCCACGGCGGCGGCCTGGGTGGCCCGGCTCTCCGGCACGTACCGGACGGCGAGGACGACGGCGAGCAGCGCGAACGGCACGTTCAGCAGGAAGACCGAGCGCCAGCCGGTGCCGAACAGGTCGGCGGCGACGAGCATCCCGCCGAGCACCTGCCCGATCACCACGGAGATGCCGCCGACCGCGCCGTAGATGCTGAGTGCGCGGCCGCGCCGGGCGCCGTCGGTGGCGGCGGTGATGGTGCCGAGCACCTGCGGGATCAGCAGTGCGGCCGAGGCGCCCTGGGCGGCCCGGGCGGCGACCAGGGACCACGCGTCGGGGGCGAGGCCGCAGGCCAGCGAGGTGAGGGCGAAGGCGGCGGCGCCGGCGACGAAGAGCCGGCGGCGGCCGAAGATGTCGCCGAGTCGCCCGCCGAGGACGAGCAGGACGGCGAAGGCGATGCCGTAGCCGGCGGCGACGAGTTCCAGGACGGCGGGTCCGGCGGCCAGGTCCTTGTCGATGGTGGGCAGGGCGACGTTGACGATGAAGAAGTCGAGCATCGGCAGGAAGGCGCCGAGCAGGACGGTGACCAGCCCGGCGGTGCCGAGGGTGGGGGTGTGGGGAGCGGCTGCGGGGGCGGTCCGGGTCGGGGCCGGGGCGACGGCGAGTTGTTGAGTCACGGGTCATACGATCCGCCGCTTCGTACCCTGGTACCAGAGTGTGGTTATCCAGGTATAAGAAGTACCTGGCAACAGGCTGCGGCGTGGCGCATGCTGGGGAGCATGAGCCTGATGACCCCGGCCGCGCAAGCCCGTCCCGCTTTCGCCGGACCGCACCGCGGCACCCCGGACGAGGCCCGCCGGCACGACCTGGCGGCGTTCCTGCGCAGCCGTCGCGAGCGCATCGCGCCCGAGCAGGTGGGCCTGCCGATGACCGGCCGCCGCCGCACCCCGGGGCTGCGCCGGGAAGAGGTGGCGCAGCTGGCCGCCGTCGGGGTGACCTGGTACACCTGGCTGGAACAGGGGCGGGACATCCAGGTGTCCGCCCAGGTGCTGGACGCGGTGGCCCGGGCGCTGCTGCTGGACCCGAGCGAGCGGGCGCACCTGTTCACCCTGGCCGGCGCGGAGGACCCGGCGCCGGTGACGGAGTGCCCCTCGGTGACGCCGAGCGTGCGCCTGGTGCTGGAGCAGATGGCGCCGTACCCGGCCGCGGTGGTCAACTCCCGTTACGAGATCCTGGCGCACAACGTGCCGTACACCGCCATCGTCGGCGACCTCGGTGAACTGCCGCTGGAGGAGCGGAACCTGATGTGGCTGGCGTTCACCCCCTCGCGGTTCCGCGAGGTGCTGATCGACTACCGGACGGAACGCCTCGGCATGGTGGCCCGGTTCCGCGCCGCGATGGCCGAGCACTCGGCCGAGCCGGCCTGGAAGGCGCTGCTGGCCCGGCTGCTCAAGGCCTCGCCGGACTTCGAGGAGGAGTGGCAGCGGCACGAGGTGATGGGGCCGGGCAACGGGATCAAGCGTTTCCAGGTGCCGGGCGTGGGCCTGTTGCGCTGCGACTACACCAACTTCTGGCTCAGCCCCCGGCTCGGGACGCGCATGATCAGCTACACCCCGCTGGACGAGGAGACCCGCGTCCTGATGGACAAGCTGCCCGTCCGGCGCTGAGGCCCGGCTGCTCGGGCGCTAGCCGCGTATCGCCTCGCGCCCGAGCAGCAGGGACACCGCCGCCAGCGGAAGTTCGACGCAGCACGCCATCACCAGCGCGGCGAGCACCGCGTGCCCCGGCCCGGCGAAGGCGATGTCGACCAGTGCGTCCCCGGCCAGCAGCAGCGCCACCACCCCGCCCAGCCAGGGGGCGGCGGCACTGCGCCGGCGCAGCAGCGCGTCCAGCGACAGCAGGGCGGCGAACTCCGCGAGGTCCAGCACCACCCACGGGGTCTCGTGGTTGACGGCCAGGACCATCAGCCAGGGCAGCAGCCCGAAGGCCGCCAGCCGCGGCAGCTTCCGGAGCTGCTCCGGCAGGACGTACGCCGAAGCGCCGGAGACGACGGCGACACTCATGCGGCACCCCCGAACGAGGCCGCCCGCCGCTCCCGCACCCGCTGCAGCGCCAGCCGCTCGGCGGGCCCGCCCGCCGGGTGCTCGACCAGCACCGTGTCGTACGGCCCCTCGGCCAAGGCGAGCCAGAACTGCCCGGCCACCGTGACCACCTCGGCCGCCGCCGCCCGGACCGTACGGAACGGCCGCCACCCGCCGGTGAACACCACCGAGGGGGCCGAGCCGTCGGCGGGCAGCCGCCCCCAGGCGAGCACGTACGAGCCGCGCCCGGCGGACGGGCTGCGCCGCGCACCGCGCACCAGCTGCGGCGCGAGCCGGGCGGCGACCAGGACGTCGGCCAACTCGCCGTGCTGGTACAGCTCCAGCGCGGCCCGGCCGCGGCCGGACCCGACGCTGCGGACCGACCAGGGCCCGGCCCCGGTGGGCAGCGCCCCCTCCGGCCCCGGCGCCGGGCGGAGCGCGCCCCCGGGAACACCCCCGTGGTTCCCGGGGACGGGCCGCCCGTGCGGCGGAGTGGCGGAGTGCGATGCGGTGCTCGTCATGGCCCCCAGCCTGCCGCCGCGAGGGGCCCGTTGTCGGTGGTGCGGCACACCGAATCGGGGGTGTATCTAGCTACACCCCCACCGGGCACCCCCCTTCATGGTGGGCGATGATCACCGGGCCCTACGCTGTCCGTCATGCCCTCCACCACGTTGCGCCGAGCGCTCGTCAGGAGCCTCCGGCGGCCACCGTGGTCGGCCGAGGCCTGGCGGGACACCCGCTTCATAGCCGCCGGAATACCCATGGCCGTGCCGGTCTGGCTGGCCGTCACCGAGTCCAGTCTGCTGTTCCCGGTCCTCGCGGTCGTACTGACCTGCACCCGCCCGCTGACCGCCGCCCAGCGCGGCCGGCTGCACGCCCTGTACGGGGTGGAGGTGCCGCCGCCGCGCCCCGGGGACTCCCCGAGTCGGCTGCTGGGTCGGCTGCGTCTGGTCCTGACCTGGCGGCAGGCCGTCTACCACCTGGCGGTCGGCCCGCTGCTGGCGCTCGGCGCGCTGGCGGTGGTGTACGTCTGGGGCGCGGCCCTGGTGCTGGCCACGGTGTTCGGCTGGAGCTGGCTGATGCCTCCCACCAGCGGGCTGCGCGGGGAGTGGCCCGTACTGCTCGGGCTCACGGCCGGCGGCCTGGCACTGGCGGTCGCGGCCCCCTGGCTGGCGGGCCTGTCGGCCTGGCTGGAGGTGCGCGCCGCGCGGCAGTTGCTCGGCCCCAACCGGGCGGAGCAGCTGGAGCAGCGGGTCGAGGAGATCGCCGAGAGCCGGGCCGGCCTGGTCGACGCGGTGGACGCCGAGCGCCGCCGGATCGAGCGCGACCTGCACGACGGTGCCCAGCAGCGCCTGACCTCCCTCGCGATGAACCTGGGCCTGGCCCGGCGCACCCTCAAGGACGTGCCGCCCGAGGTGATGCAGGTGATCGTGGAGGCGCACGAGGAGGCCCAGGCGGCCATCGACGAGCTGCGCGACCTGGTCCGCGGCCTGCACCCGGCCGTCCTGGAGGACCGCGGTCTGGATGCGGCGCTGTCCGGGATCGCCGCCCGCGCCCCGCTGCCGGTGCGCCTGGACGTCGAGCTGTCCGGGCAGATCGCCCCGACAGTCGAGGCGGTCGCCTACTTCACCGTCTCCGAGGCGCTCACCAACGTGGCCAAGCACGCCCGGGCCGAGCAGGTCGACGTGTCGGTGCGGACCGTCGGCGACCGGCTGCGCCTGATCATCAGCGACGACGGCGTGGGCGGCGCGGACCCCTCGCGTGGCACCGGGCTCACCGGTCTGCGCAAGCGCGCCGCCTCCGTCGACGGCACGCTGTCCGTTCTCAGCCCCCTCGGGGGCCCCACCACCATCACCGTGGAGTTGCCGTGCGTGCTGTGATCGCCGAGGACTCGGTCCTGCTGAGGGTCGGCCTGGTCAAGGTCCTGGAGGCGGTGGGATACGAGGTGGTGGCCGCCGTCGGGGACGCCGAGGAACTGCTGGCCGCCGTCGAGGAGCACCGCCCGGGGGTGGTGGTCGCGGACGTCCGGATGCCCCCGGGCTTCTCCGACGAAGGCGTCAAGGCGGCGATGGTGATCCGTCGGCAGTGGCCGGAGGTCGCGGTGCTGCTGCTCTCCCAGTACGTGGAGGAGCGCTACGCGGCGGACCTGCTGGCGACCAACACCAGCGGCGTCGGCTACCTGCTCAAGCAGCGGGTGGCCAACGTGGACGACTTCGTGGACGCGCTGCAGCGGGTCGCCGAGGGCGGCACCGCGCTGGACCCGGAGGTGGTGGCCCAGCTGCTGGTGCGCCGCCACCGGGACCCGCTGGAGAAGCTGACGCCGCGCGAGCGGGACGTGCTGGCGCTGATGGCGGAGGGCCGTTCCAACGCGGCCATCGCGGCGGCCCTGGTGGTCAGCGACAGCGCGGTGGCCAAGCACATCAACTCGATCTTCACCAAGCTGGACCTCCCGGCCGACGACAGCCACCGCCGGGTGATGGCCGTGCTGCGGTTCCTGGAGGTCGGGTAGCCGTGGACGGGGCGAAGGCCTGGCGGGTCACCGGGACGCTCGCGGTCGTCCTGGTGATGCTCGCCGCGGGGCTGCAGACCTGGTCGCTGGTGGCGCAGCAGCAGACGACCACGACCAAGCCGTACAACGTGGTGATCCACCAGGTCAGGCTGGAGACCGGCAGCGCCTCGGTGCGGGTGCACGCGGGCCGCGAGGGCCATGTGGTGGTCAGCCAGCGGCTGGACTGGATGGTGCGCAAGCCGGTGGTGTCGGCCACCTTCGACGGTGACGTGCTCACCGTCGGGATGCACTGCCGGCTGGTGCTGCCGATCGCCGACTTCGGCTGCGGCGCCGAGATCGAGCTGGAGGTGCCCGCCGCTACCGAGGTGACCGGGTCGGTGAGCTCCGGCTCGGTGTCCGTGGAGGGCCTGAGCGGGAGCGTGCGGATGCACCTGACCTCCGGCCAGCTGTCGCTGGTGGGCACCTCGGGCGAGGTGTGGGCGCAGACCACCTCCGGGTCGGTGCAGGGCACCGACCTGAGCGCGCAGCGGGTGACCGCGGCGACCAACTCGGGCTCGATGGAGCTGTACTTCACCAAGGCCCCGCACGCGGTGGACGCCCGGGCCACCTCCGGCTCGCTGACCATGACGGTGCCGAAGGGCAGCCGCTACGCCTTCTCCAGCGAGGTCGGCAGCGGCAGCGGCCAGATCGACCCCGGGCTGGCGGACACCGCCAGCCCGGACACCATCCACGCCGCGGTCACCTCGGGCTCGGTCTCGATCAATCCGTCGTCCTAGCCGGGCACCGCCGCTCACCCGGGTGGGGGACAATGGAGAGTCCCGTCCCCCTACCCGAGGTCAGCCGCGCATGACAGCCACGCCCGCACCCACCGCGCCCGAGACCGAGTTCGCGCCGCTGGACATCGGCCCGATCCAGGTGTGGCCGCCCGTCGTGCTGGCGCCGATGGCCGGCATCACCAACGCCCCGTTCCGCACCCTGTGCCGCGAGCAGAGCGGCGGCAAGGGTTTGTACGTCTCGGAGATGATCACCACCCGGGCACTGGTCGAGCGCAACGCCAAGACCATGCAGCTGATCAAGTTCGACCCGAGCGAGAAGCCGCGCTCGATCCAGCTGTACGGGGTGGACCCGGGGACCGTCGGCAAGGCGGCCCGGATGATCGCGGACGAGGGCCTGGCCGACCACATCGATCTCAACTTCGGCTGCCCCGTCCCCAAGGTGACCCGCAAGGGCGGTGGCTCGGCGCTGCCGTACAAGCGCAACCTGCTGCGCGAGATCCTGCGGGAGGCCGTCGCCAACGCCGGCGACCTGCCGGTGACCATGAAGATGCGCAAGGGCATCGACGACGACCACCTCACCTACCTGGACGCCGGCCGGATCGGCGCCGAGGAGGGCGTGGCCGCGATCGCCCTGCACGGCCGCACCGCCGCCCAGCACTACGGCGGGACGGCCGACTGGTCGGCGATCGCCCGGCTGCGCGAGGCCGTCCCGGCGCACGTGCCGGTGCTGGGCAACGGGGACATCTGGTCGGCCGACGACGCGCTGCGGATGATGCGCGAGACCGGCTGTGACGGCGTCGTGGTGGGCCGCGGCTGCCTGGGCCGGCCGTGGCTGTTCAGGGACCTGGTGTCGAGATTCGAGGGAGACCTCGAAAGCACTGGCTACGCCCGCCCGACATTCGAGTACGTGGCCCGGGCGATGGTGCGCCACGCCCAGCTGCTCGGGGAGTGGCTGGGGGACGAGACGCGCGGCGTGATCGACTTCCGCAAGCACGTCGCCTGGTACACCAAGGGCTTCTCGGTCGGCTCCGAGCTGCGGGTGAAGCTGGCGAACTCCTCCTCGCTGACCGAACTGGCCGAGACCCTCGCCCACGTGGAGCAGACCCAGACCTGGCCGATCGGCGCGGACGGCCCGCGCGGGCGCACCAGCGGCAACGGCCGGGTCGTCCTGCCCGAGGGCTGGTTGGACGATCCGTACGACTGCGCCCGGCCGGGCGAGGACGCCGAATCGGACACCTCCGGCGGATGATCTGTCCATAGCGGCGAAGTCGGCCCTCCCGGGCCGCTGGCCACCCGGTCGGAGCCCTTTTGTCCATTCTGGACAGGAGGGCTCCTTTTTGGCGCCCGACTGTCACTCGGTGAGCACGTCTCTGAACGGAGTGCGACGATTGGCGCAGGCGTCCTACGGTCGAGCCGTGAGACGGGCTGGTGACGCTTGCCACACGCGGGCGCGGCTGACGGCAGGTCAGTGGACGAAATGGACAGGTCGAGTGTGAATCGCTTCCCGAAGCCGGTTCGACGCGGATCGGCCGATCCGGCTGCAGGAAATCAAGCCGGGGCAACGCGACCGACCCACGGTCGCTACCCAGCGTCCGGATCGGGCGATCTCCCGTTTCCTCGCCTTCAAGACTTGAACGCAGCCTCGCGTCAGGGGGACGATTTCACCAACAGAGGTGAACGCCTTTATGCGCTTTCGATCTAGCTGGTTACCCCTCGGTACCGGCCTCGTGTGGCCTATTCAGGGCAGAGAAGTGCCTTCGAAATGGGTATGTTCTCCGGCGTCAGGGCAACCGCGTACGAGGAGACCGACCCGTGCCGTCCCAGCAGAAGTTTGTTTACTCCTTCACCGAAGGAAACAAGGACCTCAAGGATCTTCTTGGCGGCAAGGGCGCGAACCTGGCCGAGATGACCAACCTGGGGCTCCCCGTCCCTCCCGGGTTCACCATCACCACCGAGGCCTGCAAGGTCTTCCTGGAGACGGGTAGCGAGCCGACCTCGCTGCACGAGGAGATCAGCGCCCACCTGGACGCCCTCGAGCAGGAGATGGGCAAGAAGCTCGGCCAGGCCGACAACCCGCTCCTGGTCTCCGTCCGTTCCGGTGCCAAGTTCTCCATGCCCGGCATGATGGACACCGTCCTCAACATCGGCCTCTCCGACGCCTCGGTGACCGGCCTCGCCGCCCAGTCCGGCAACGAGCGCTTCGCCTGGGACTCCTACCGCCGCCTGGTCCAGATGTTCGGCAAGACCGTGCTGGGCGTCGACGGCGAGCTGTTCGAGGAGGCCCTGGACGAGGCCAAGCACGCCAAGGGCACCGTCAACGACCTGGACCTGGACGCTTCCGACCTCCGGGAACTGGTCGAGGTGTTCAAGGGCATCGTCGAGCGCGAGACCGGCCGGGCCTTCCCGCAGGATCCGCGCGAGCAGATGGACCTCGCCATCCACGCCGTCTTCCACTCCTGGAACGGCGACCGCGCCCGGCTGTACCGCCGCCAGGAGCGCATCCCGAACGACCTGGGCACCGCGGTCAACGTCTGCACCATGGTCTTCGGCAACCTCGGCGAGGACTCCGGCACCGGCGTCGCCTTCACCCGCGACCCCTCCACCGGCACCCAGGGCGTCTACGGCGACTACCTGTCCAACGCCCAGGGCGAGGACGTCGTCGCCGGCATCCGCAACACGCTGCAGCTGTCCGAGCTGGAGAAGCTCGACAAGAAGTCGTACGACGAGCTGATGGCGATCATGCAGAAGCTCGAGAACCACTACCGCGACCTCTGCGACATCGAGTTCACCATCGAGCGCGGCAAGCTCTGGATGCTGCAGACCCGCGTCGGCAAGCGCACCGCCGCGGCCGCCTTCCGGATCGCCGTCCAGCTGGTCGACCAGGGCCTGATCGACCTGGACGAGGCCCTGATGCGCGTCACCGGCGGCCAGCTGGCCCAGCTGATGTTCCCGCGCTTCGCCCCGACCGCCGAGTCCAAGCAGATCGGCTGGGGCCTGGCCGCCTCGCCCGGCGCCGCGATCGGCAAGGTCGTCTTCGACTCCTACACCGCCGTCAAGTGGTCCCGCTCCGGCGAGAAGGTCATCCTGGTCCGTCGCGAGACCAACCCGGACGACCTGGACGGCATGATCGCGGCCGAGGGCATCCTCACCTCGCGCGGCGGCAAGACCTCGCACGCCGCCGTCGTCGCCCGCGGCATGGGCAAGACCTGTGTCTGCGGCGCCGAGGAGCTGGAGGTCGACACCAAGGGCCGCAAGTTCACCACCGCCGACGGCCTGGTGGTCCACGAGGGCGACGTCGTCTCGATCGACGGCGCCAGCGGCAAGGTCTACCTCGGTGAGGTGCCCGTGCTGCCCTCCCCCGTGGTCGAGTACTTCGAGGGCACGCTGCACGCCGGCGCCGACGTCCAGGGCGGGCTGGTCCAGGCCGTCCACCGGCTGATGTCGCACGCCGACGGCCGCCGCCGCCTCGCCGTGCGCGCCAACGCCGACAACGCCGAGGACGGCTCGCGCGCCCGCCGCTACGGCGCCCAGGGCATCGGCCTGTGCCGCACCGAGCACATGTTCCTCGGCGAGGAGCGCCGCAAGGAGGTCGAGCACCTGATCCTCGCGGACAACGACAAGGACCGCGAGCTCGCCCTCTCCACCCTGCTGCCGCTGCAGAAGGGCGACTTCCTGGAGCTCTTCCAGGCGATGGACGGCCTGCCCGTCACCGTCCGCCTGCTCGACCCGCCGCTGCACGAGTTCCTGCCCGACATCACCGAGCTGTCGGTGCGCGTCGCCCTCGCCGAGGCCCGCAAGGACCCGAACGAGAACGACCTGCGCCTGCTCCAGGCGGTGCACAAGCTGCACGAACAGAACCCGATGCTGGGCCTGCGCGGCGTGCGTCTCGGCCTGGTCATCCCCGGCCTGTTCGGCATGCAGGTCCGGGCCATCGCCGAGGCCGCCGCCGAGCGCAAGCTGGCCGGCGGGGACCCGCGCCCCGAGGTGATGATCCCGCTGGTCGGCACCGTCCAGGAGCTGGAGCTGGTCCGCGACGAGTGCGAGCGGGTGCTCGCCGAGGTCGCCCAGTCCACCGGCGTCACGCTGGAGATCAAGCTCGGCACCATGATCGAGCTGCCGCGCGCCGCGGTGACCGCCGGTCAGATCGCCGAGGCCGCCGAGTTCTTCTCCTTCGGCACCAACGACCTGACCCAGACGGTCTGGGGCTTCTCCCGGGACGACGTGGAGGCCTCGTTCTTCACCGCCTACCTGGAGAAGGGCATCTTCGGGGTCTCCCCGTTCGAGACCATCGACCGCGACGGCGTCGGCTCGCTCGTCAAGCACGCCGTCGAGGCCGGCCGGGCCACCCGCCCTGACCTCAAGCTCGGCGTCTGCGGCGAGCACGGCGGCGACCCGGAGTCGGTCCACTTCTTCCACGAGGTGGGGCTGGACTACGTCTCCTGCTCCCCCTTCCGCATCCCGGTGGCGCGCCTGGAGGCAGGCCGCGCCGCCATCGAGACGGCGGGCAGCGACTCGCGCTGAGAGGGTAGGCATCCCCTACTCACGCGCGGGTACGACTGACCGCTTCCCCTCCCGTCGGGAGGGCGTACACCGGAGCTCGGCGCAGGAGAACCGGCGTACGTAACACGGCCGGGGGGGGGGGGCCGACGGCGAGCGGTGGCGCCCCCCCGGGCGGCGGCGCCCCGCCGCGGGGGGGGGGGGGGGGCGGGGTGGGGCGGCGGGCCGGGGGCCGGGG
>NZ_JBITZP010000029.1:71091-84777 GCF_044546945.1 Kitasatospora sp. NPDC053057
AAGCGGCGGGGGTTCTTCCGGCGCTGAACGGGGCCCGCCCCGGCCCGCCCCGGCCCCCCCCCCCCCCCCCCCCCCCCCCCCCGCCCCCGCCCCCCCCCCCCCCCCCCCCCCCCCCCCCCCCCGGCCGTACGTCTGCGCACCGCCGCGTGTGGTGTCGGCCACGCGTGTGACACGGCGGTCCGGGCCCGGGCGCCTGCCAAGCTGGACCGCATGACCAGAAGCAAGAGCCCGCTCGTCGTCGTGGCCGTCCTGATCCTGGCCGTGCTCGCCGGGGTCGGGTACCTGCTCGCCGGCAGGGGCGGCAGCAGCCACCCCAAGGCCGCCGCGAGCTCCACCGCCACCGCGGGCAGCTCGGCCCCCAAGCCCTCGGCCCCCAAGCCGTCCCCGCCCGCCGGCGGTGCCTCCGCCCCCGGCGGCACCTGGGTGCCCGCCGACCCGGCGCTGGCCGACGTCTGCCGCACCAAGCTGCCCAGTCAGGCCCAGGACACCCTCGCCCTGATCGCCAAGAATGGCCCCTACCCGTACAACCGGGACGGCATCGTCTTCGAGAACCGCGAGAGCCGCCTGCCGAAGAAGGGCAACAGCTACTACCACGAGTTCACCGTGGTCACCCCGGGCTCCAACGACCGCGGCACCCGTCGGGTCGTCACCGGCGGCTCCGGCGAGCAGTACTGGTCCCCGGACCACTACGCGACCTTCCAGGAGATCGACCCGCGCTGCTGAACCGGCAGTTGACGGAAAGTACTTTCCAACTCGGAAAGACGGTGGCATGGTGGAGTCACCATCGCTTCGAGGGGGACGCCATGAGCGACTCGATTCCTGCCGACCTGCCCGCCGCGGAGGCGCTGCGCCTGGCCGACCGGGCCGGCGCGGCCGCCCGGCGGCCGGGTGAGCTGCCCCGCTGGTACGGACCGGCCTTCGCCTTCGCCTTCACCGCTTACGGCCTGGGGATCGGCCAGGTCATCGAGGCCGGGCAGTTCGCCCTGATCGGCGGGCTCGCAGGCGGCTTCGCCGCCCTGACCGGCGGCCTCGCGCGGGTCGCCATGCGCAGCGACGGCATCGTCCGCCGCGGCATGCCGGACGGTGTCGGCGGTCCGGTCGCGCTGGCGGTCCTCGCGGTCTGCGCGGCCTCGGCGGCCGGCATGGTGCTCGCCTGGCAGGTCGGCGGCGGCCCGCGCTGGATCGGCGGGGCCGCCGGGCTCGCGGCGGGCCTGACCTTCTGGGCGGGCACCGGCCGGCTGAACCGCCGGGTCCGGCGCCTGACGGAAACCGACTGATGCCCGCCGCCCTCGACCGACTGCTCCAGCACGCCACCCGGCTCACCGTGCTCGCCTTCCTCGGTGCCTGCCGGGAGGCCGATTTCGCCGCCGTCCGGGACCACTGCGAGGTCTCCGACTCCGTCCTCAGCAAGGCCGCCACCGCCCTGGAGGAGGCCGGGTACCTGGCGGTGAGGAAGGGCTACGTCGGCAAGCGCCCGCGCACCTGGCTCGCCGCCACCCGGGCGGGCCGCGCCGCGCTCGCCGCCCACCTCGCCGAACTCCAGCGACTGGTGGCCGCCGCCGAGGCGGCCGGAGCCCAACACGCCGGAACGGCAGGTGAGTTCACCGCGCCCGCCGCCAGCTGATCCGCCCGTGCGGGCCGTGCGGGCCGGTGGTGACCAGGGCGGTCAGCTCGTGCAGCACCGGCGCCGGATCGCGCCGCAGCTGGACCGGCGTGGTGCGCACCACCGGCAGGCCCGCGGCGGTGAGGCGGTTGGCGCGGGCCAGGCCGCGTTCGTGGTCGGCCGGGCGCAGGTGGTAGGCGCGGGAGTCGATCTCCAGGGCCACGCAGGCGTACGGCCAGTAGGCGTCCGGCACGGCGAGGAACCGGCCGTTCAGGAAGAGCACCGGATTCCACAGCGGCTCCGGCAGGCCCGCGTGGGTGAGCACCTGCCGGGCCTCGCCCTCCACCACCGAGCGCACCCCGGCGGTCAGGTCCTCCACCACCCGGGCCACCTGCGGTAGCGCCAGCGCCCCGGGTCGGGCGAGCAACTGGTCCAGCAGCTCGCCGAGTTCACAGTGCCGCCACTGCACCGCCTCGGCACACAGCGCCCGGAACCGGCGCTGCCCACTCTCCTGTGGCGCCACGTCCGCCAGTGCCCGCGCGACCGTAGCGCTCCACAGCCCGTCGTCCCGCTGGAAGCCGCCCGGCATCGCCCCGGACGCCCGGTGCACCCGGACGAACTCCCGGTCACTGACCCGGCGTTGGGTCGGGATCAGCACATCGACCTCGGCCAGGTCGGCCGGATGCCCGGCGCTCGGCAGCCCGGCCTCCGCCAGCACCGTGAACCCGGTCAGCAGCACCTCCCCGGGCTGCGGCTGCCGCCCCTTCGGGCTCGCGTACGCCAGGGCGGCTCTCAGTTTCTGATGTATCGTCAACCTTCCACTCTGCAGGCAGATCACCCGCGGCAGCACCTGCCGCCAGGGCCCGCCCGGCCGCAGCCGGTGGGCGATCGTGCCGGAGGGCACGCCGAGCCGGCGCAGCTGCGCCCTGGTGGCGATGTGCTGCTGGTCGGCGCCGAGCAGGACGACGGGGTCGAGCGGGTGCGCGCGGGTCATACCCGGGTGCTGCCCGCCCGGATCGGCGGTATGCGAAATATCCCTCGTCAGGGGCGTGGCAGACACGGAGGTTGACGAAACGGCGGTCGAGGCGCTGTGCTGGGAAGCACATGATGACCGAACCCAACGGCCCGGCGCTCGACGCGCTCAACGGTCTCTCCGTGGGCGACGCCCTCGGCGCCCAGTTCTTCGTCCCGGAAACCGCCAGGGCCCACTTCGCCTCCCGCACCGAACCGCCCGGCCCCTGGCCGTGGACCGACGACACCGAGATGGCCTGCTCGGTGTACGCCGCCCAGCGCGAACGCGGCACCATCGACACCTTCGACCTCACCCACGCCTTCGCCCGCCGCCACGACTTCGACCGCGGCTACGGCCCGGCCGCCAACCGGATGCTCCGGCTGATCCGCGAGGGCGGCGACGCCAAGGCGCTGGCCGCCGAACTCTTCGACGGCCAGGGCTCGTACGGCAACGGCGCCGCGATGCGGGTCGCTCCGCTGGGGGCGGTGTACGCGGACGACCCGGCGAAGGCGATCCGGCCCGCGGCCGAGACCGCGTTGATCACCCACACCCACCGGCAGGCCGTCGACGGAGCGATCGCCGTCGCTGTGGCGGCGGCCTTCGCCGTCCAGGTGGGCCGGGGAACGCGGATGGCCCCGCTCACCTTTCTCGAACGGGTCCGGAGCTTCACTCCGTTCGGTGCCGTCCACGACGGCCTGGGCGAAGCGATCCGCCTGCTGATCGCCGAATCGGACCCGCAGGTCGCCGCGAGGGTGCTCGGCAACGGCAGTCGGACCTCAGCCGCCGACACCGTCCCGTACGCCCTGTGGTGCGCGGCCCGCCATCTGACCGACTACCCGGCCGCAGTCTGGGAGGCGATCGCGGCCGGCGGCGACATGGACACGGTGGCCGCCATCACCGGCGGGGTGGTCGCCGCCTGCACCGGCACGGTCGGCATCCCCGCAGCCTGGATGGCCGCCCGTGAACCGCTGCCCACCTGGGCCTTCCCCGAGCCCGGAAGCATCCCGCGCGGCCAGGGCCGCGAGAGCATGCTGGTCCCGCGGCCGCACCCCGTGCCGACGATGGTGTGAACGGACGAACAGTGGCAGCGCATCCGGACCGGGTCCTCGCAGGGCCATTGCCGCGTCCACACCCGTGAGGGCACCGTTCGGATCTGCAACCCGAAGGGCCACGCCCTCTGGGAGGTGACGGTCGCCAGGGTCCGGGGCGGCTGGAACCCGGTCTCCGCTGTCGCCGAGGCAAGCCATCACCGGTGGAGCATGAACCAGGAGGAGGGTGTCCTCGCCCGACTCCTGCACAGCGCTGCCACCGGCGAATCTCCCCTCAGGCCGTGATCATCAGCTGCCCGGTGCCGCTGCCGCCTTGTCTAAGACACTCCTGGTTGATCGCCGGATCCGGGGCGCTCGGCGAGGTGGCGGCGGCGATCCGCAGCTCGATGATGTCCCGGACGGCGGGCCATTCGGAGTCCAGGATCGAGTAGAACGCGGTCGAGCGCACCACCCCGTCCAGCCCGCGCGAGTGCGCCCGGCGGACGCCCTCGGAGGTCGCGCCGAGCCGCTCGATGGCGGCCCGGGAGCGCAGGTTGCGGGCGTCCGCGCGCAGCGAGATCCGCTGCACGCCCCAGGTCTCGAAGGCGTGCCGGAGCATCAGCAGCTTGGCCTCGGTGTTGATGCCGGTGCCCTGGGCGCGCGGCGAGAGCCAGGTGTTGCCGATCTCGGCGGCGTCCGGGACGGCCGTCGCCGGATCGCCGAACGGCACGCCGGGCGCGGGCGGCCACACCAGCGGGCCCCGCCAGTAGTCGAGTTCCAGGAACCGGGTGGAGCCGACCACCCGGCCGTCGGCGACGTTCACCGTCGCGAACGGCATCGACCGGCCCGCGGCCTGGTCGGCGAGGGACCGCGAGATGTAGTCGCGGGCCGCTTCCAGGCCGTGCGGGACGGGGGTGAAGGCGTAGGTCGTACGGTCCTCGGCGCCGGCCGCGGCGATGGCCTCGGCATGGTGTGCGGCGAGGGGCTCCAGCCGCACGGTGCGGCCGGTGAGGATGACAGGTACGGGCACGGAACCTTCGGTCCTTCATCGGTCGTAGGACGCAGTCCGCGCCGGGGTGCGGCACGGGCTGCGGTGGACTGGCTTCGCCCCGGCCCGGTTACCGCCTCCGGGTACCCGTGCGCGCCGGAGGATTCCGGTCGGGCGGGGCGGGGGCGGCGGCCCGGAACGGGCGGCGCGTGGTGCCGGAACGGACACGGATCCTCGGACCGGTCCGGCGGGGAGAGCGAGGGGACAGTGTGCGTCCGCGAAATGGCCGAAGAGGAAACGAGTGCGCGAAGGGAAGCAGGCGGCCAGGTGAAGGCAAGATGCGTCGTGGGTGGCTGTCCGAGCAGCGATCCGGGTCGTGGTCGACGGCGTTACGGACGACGTGACGACGACGCGACGATGCGAGGCAGCGAGAGGACGATACCCGCCAGAACGCGGTGCGTCACTTCGCGGCACGCGAATGTCGGCGCGGGCCGCCACCGCGCGCCCCGGATGGGGCTGTTGAACACCCGTGACCAGGGGCTTTGCCTTCGGGTGCGATCATGGTCCGGAGCAGTCCAAGACGGCCTCCGGCCGCGTCGCCGGGCGGGTCGCGCGCCGAGCGGTTGGCCGGAACGGGAATTCCGGCGCGGCCCGGCACGCTGGAGAGGACGAGAAGCCGGTCGGATCGGGACGAGCAGGGAACGGGGTTGGGTGCGCGGTGCGAGACTTCCAGGCGCTGTACGAGCTGGATGAGCGGGGCGTGGCCGCGGTGGCCGAGGCCAACGCGGAGCTGCGTGACACCGGCGCCGGCCTGGTGCTGCTCCACCACTTCGAGGGCTTCATGGACGCCGGCGAGGCCGGCGGCCAGGTGGTGGCCCACCTGCTGGAGACGGGATCGCCGCAGGTGGTGGCCCGCTTCGACCACGACCGGCTGGTCGATTACCGGGCCCGCCGCCCCGCGATGGTCTTCGACCACGACCACTGGACGTCCTACGACCCGCCGGAGATCCTGCTCCAGCTGGTCCGCGACGCCGCCGGGGCCCCGTTCCTGCTGCTCACCGGCCCCGAGCCGGACGTCGAGTGGGAGCGTTTCACGCGCGCCGTCCGCGAGCTGGTCGAGCGCTTCGAGGTCCGGCTCAGCCTGGACTTCCACGGCATCCCGATGGGCGTGCCGCACACCCGCCCGGTCGGCCTGACGCCGCACGGCAACCGGCTCGACCTCGCGCCGGGCTACCCGCAGTGGTTCGAGCAGGCGCAGGTCCCCGGCAGCGCCCAGGCGCTGCTGGAGTACCGGCTGGCCGAGGCCGGGCACGACGTGCTGGGCTTCGCCGTGCACGTCCCGCACTACGTGGCCCGTTCGGCCTACCCGGCCGCCGCCGTGCAGATCCTGGAGGCGGTGCAGTCCGCGACCGGCCTGGTGCTGCCCGGTACCCGGCTGCGCGAGCGGGTCGGCGAGGTGTACGCCGACATCGAGGAGCAGCTGGCCCAGGGGGACGGCGAGTTGCGCTCGGCGATCCGCGGCATGGAGGGCCAGTACGACGCGGTGGCGGGCGCCGAGGGCCGGGAGAGCCTGTTGGCCGAGCCGGTGGACCTGCCCTCGGCGGACGAGCTGGGGCGCCGCTTCGAGGAGTTCCTGGCCGAGCACGAGCGCGGCGCGGAGTAGCGGCCCCGGCCTGCCCGGAGTGGAACGGCGCCGACGGGAGTCATCGGCGCCGCCCGTACGTTGGACACGGCGGCGCCCGGGGGACGGGCCGCCGTAGGGAGCTGCCCGTGACTCGCACCCCCGGGGGGATGCCATGCCGAGGACCACACGCCCGACCGCCGTCGCGACGGCCGGGCTCGCCGCCCTGCTGCTGGCCGGATTGGCCGGGTGCAGTGGCGGGGGCGGTTCGGACGGTTCGGACCAGGGCTTCGCGGGCGCGCTGCCCGGCCGTGCCCCGGCCGGTGCCACCCCGACGCCGACCCCCACTCCGCCGCCCACCGGCCCGTACGTGGCGCTCGGCGACTCGTACACCGCCGGGCCGAAGATCGACCCGCAGGTCGGCGAGCCGGGCGGCTGCGGCCGCTCCGGGGTCAACTACCCCTCCCTGGTGGCGAAGGCGCTCGCCCTGGTGCCCGGGCAGTTCCAGGACGTCAGCTGCAGCGGCGCCCGCACCGGGGACCTGAAGGTCGCGCAGAAGACCGACGACGGGCCCAACCCGGCCCAGCTGGACGCGCTGACCCCGGCCACCCGGCTGGTCACCCTGGGCATCGGCGGCAACGACGCGGGCTTCATGCAGGTCGTCACCGAGTGCGCCAAGGACACCCTGGTGGGTGCGGTGAAGGGCCTGGTCGGCGAGGACGGCTCGGCCGCGCCCTGCCGGGAGCACTACGCCTCCGGCGGCGCGGACCAGCTGCAGGCCCGGGTGGACGAGGCCGGCGGGAAGGTCGCCGACGTCCTCCAGGAGATCCGGCGCCGCTCCCCGCAGGCCCGGGTGTACGTGGTCGGCTACCCGGCACTGCTCCCGGCCGACCCGGGGAGCTGCCAACCGGTGCTGGGCACCACGATCGCGGCGGCGGACCTCGGCTTCCTCGCCGAGAAGGAGCAGCAGCTCAACGGGATGCTCAAGCAGCGCGCGGAGGCCGCCGGGGCGGTGTTCGTGGACACCGCCGGGCCCTCGGCCGGGCACGACATGTGCGCGGGGGAGGGCGCCCGCTGGATCGAGCCGCCCTTCCCGGCCCACGGGCTCACCCCGATCCACCCCAACGCCAAGGGCGAGGAGGCGGTGGCCGGCGTCGTGTTGAAGGCCGTCCGGGGCTGACCCGCGCCCAGGCTGCGGCTGGGCCGTTCGGGTCCGACCGGTTCGAAGGGGGCGGACACCGGCGCGCCTCCCACGGTTCACGCCCCGGTCCGCACCCCTTCGCGCGCGGCACACCCCGCGTGTCGGGGGTGCGGCGTACCGTGAGATTCATATGGATGACACCACGCACCGCCTCGCCGCCCCGATCCCGTACGACCACGCCGCCGAGGCCCGCTGGGTCCCCGAACCGGACAAGCGCCCCGGCCGCACCGCGTTCCAGCGCGACCGCGCCCGGGTGCTGCACTCCGCCGCGCTGCGCCGACTGGCCGGCACCACCCAGGTGGTCGCCCCGATGCGCAGCGACTTCCCGCGCACCCGGCTCACCCACTCGCTCGAATGCGCCCAGGTCGGGCGGGAATTGGGCGCGGCCCTGGGCTGCGACCCGGACTTGGTGGAGACCGGCTGCCTGGCCCACGACATCGGCCACCCGCCCTTCGGCCACACCGGCGAGGAGGCCCTCGACCAGGCCGCCGAGGCCTGCGGCGGCTTCGAGGGCAACGCCCAGTCGCTGCGCATCCTGACCCGGCTCGAACCCAAGCGCTTCGCGCCCCTGGAGGAGCAGCCCGCCGCCCGGCTGGCCCCCTGGCCCGGCCGCAGCGTCGGCCTCAACCTGACCAGGGCCGCCCTGGACGCCGCCACCAAGTACCCGTGGACCAAGGGCGCCCACCCCGTCGACCCGGCCTCGCCCAAGTACGGCGTCTACGCCGACGACCTGCCGGTCTTCCGCTGGCTGCGGGCCGGCTCCCCGGCCGGGCGCAAGTGCTTCGAGGCCACCGTCATGGACTGGTCCGACGACGTGGCCTACTCCACCCACGACGTCGAGGACGGCTTCCAGGCCGGCCACATCGACCCGGCCGCGCTGCGCGCCCCCAGCGAGCGCGCCGAACTGTTCAAGGTCGCCGAGCGCTACGCCCCGGACGCCGAGCCCGAGGAGCTGGCCGCCGCGCTGGACCGGCTGCTCGCCCAGGACTGGTGGCCGCAGGGCTACGACGGCACGGCGCGCGCCCGGGCCGGGCTCAAGGACTTCACCAGCCAGCTGATCGGCCGCTTCTGCCTGGCCGCCGAGCAGGCCACCCGGGCCCGCTACGGTCCGGGCCGGCTCACACGCTACGCCGCCGAGCTGGTGGTGCCGAGGGGCGTCCGGCTGGAGTGCGCGGTGCTCAAGGCGGTCGCCGTCCGCTTCGTCATGATGCGCGACGAGCAGGCCCAGCTGCGGGCCCGCCAGCGGGTCGTGATCGCCGAGCTGGCGTACGTCCTGACCCAGCGCGCCCCCGAGGGGCTGGACCCGGTGTTCGCCGCGATGTACCTCGAGTCGGAGGACGACCGGGCCGCCCTCCGCACGGTCATCGACCAGATCGCCACCCTCACGGACGCCTCGGCCCTCGCCCTGCACGCCAAACTCGTCGGCGCCGCCTGGTCGTAGCGACCCGGCGGGGGAGACCGAGGTCACCCCCGCCGGACCGGTCGGCGGTGCCCCGGCGCAGCCGGAAACCCCGGCCGCCCCAGTAGACTTCCGGGGTGGCCGGGCGGATCAGGGACGAAGACGTACAGGCGGTGCGCAGCGCACTGCCGATCGACGCGGTGGTCGGCGACTACGTACAGCTGACCAACGGTGGCGGCGGCGAGTACAAGGGCGTCTGCCCCTTCCACGACGAGAAGTCCGCCTCCTTCTACGTCAACCCCGCCAAGGGCGTCTTCCACTGCTTCGGCTGCCAGGAGAACGGCGACACCATCGCCTTCCTGATGAAGATCGAGCACTTCACCTTCGCCGAGGCCGTCGAGCGGATGGCCGCCCAGGCGGGCATCACCCTGCGCTACGAGGAGGGCGGCTACAGCCCCCGCCACCAGCAGGGCGAGCGCACCCGACTGGTCGAGGCGCACAAGGTGGCGGCCGCCTGGTACCAGGAGCAGCTGGCCTCGCCGGAGGCGGAGATCGGCCGTCGCTTCCTGGCGGAGCGCGGCTTCGACGAGGAGGCCGCCAAGACCTTCGGCGTCGGCTACGCGCCCGCGGGGTGGGAGCACCTGGTCCGTTTCCTGCGCGGCAAGGGCTTCACCGACAAGGAGATCCTGCAGGGCGGCCTGGCCTCGCAGGGCCAGCGCGGCGGCCTGATCGACCGCTTCCGGGGCCGGCTGGTCTGGCCGATCCGGGACATCGCGGGCGAGGTGGTCGGCTTCGGCGCCCGCCGGCTGCGCGAGGACGACAACGGCCCGAAGTACCTGAACACCCCCGAGACGCCGATCTACAAGAAGTCCCACGTGCTGTACGGCATCGACCTGGCGAAGAAGGAGATCGCCAAGTCGGGCCGCGCGGTGGTGGTCGAGGGCTACACCGACGTGATGGCCTGCCACCTGGCCGGGGTCACCTCGGCGGTGGCCACCTGCGGCACCGCCTTCGCCGAGGACCACATCAAGATCATCCGCCGACTGCTGATGGACACCTCGCAGTACCGGGGCGAGACGGTCTTCACCTTCGACGGCGACGCGGCCGGCCAGAAGGCCGCGCTGCGCGCCTTCGAGGACGACCAGAAGTTCGCCGCCAAGACCTCCATCGCGGTCAGTCCGGGCGGCATGGACCCCTGTGAGCTGCGCCTGGCCCAGGGCGACGAGGCGGTCCGGCAGCTGATCGACAACCCGGTCCCGCTGTTCGAGTTCGCGCTGAACACGGCGGTGGCGAAGCACCGGGTCGAGACGCCCGAGGGGCAGGCCGCCGCCATGGAGGAGGCGGCCCTGATCGTCGCCAAGATCAAGGACCCGTCGATCCGGCACGGCTACGCGATCCGGCTGGCCGGCATGCTCGGCGTCAACCCCGGTGACGAGCAGTTCGTGGTCCGCCGGATCTCGCAGCTGGCCCGCTGGGAGCGGGAGAAGCAGCAGAACCCCCGCGGCAACGGCCAGCAGCGGCGCACCGAGCAGCCCGTCGCGGCGCCCCGCCCCGCCCGGCCCGCGTTCCGGCTCAACCCGCGCGACCCGGCCCAGTTCGTCGAGCGCGAGCTGCTCAAGCTGGCGCTCCAGTACCCGGACCTGGTCAGCCCGGCCTTCGACCACTACGGCGAGGACGAGTTCCCGACCCCGCCGTACACCGCCGTCCGGCAGGCCATCGCCAAGGCCGGCGGCGCCGCGTACGGGGCGACCCTGCCCGATTTCACCAGCGCGGTGCGCGAGGCGGCCCCGGACGACCAGGTGCGCTCGCTGGTGACCGAGCTGATCGTCGAGCCGGTGCGCTCGCTCCGCAAGGCGGACGCGATCTACGCGGGCGAGTTCCTGGTGAAGCTGCGCCTGCTGGCCGTCGACCGCCGGATCGCCGAGGTCCGCGGCTACCTCCAGCGGCTCGGCCACCGGGCCGATGCCGAACAGCTGCACGCGGTGCAGACCGAGCTGTGGCAGCTCCAGCAGTACGGGCAGCAGCTCCGCAGCCGGGGCGCGGCGGCGCTGTAGGCCCGGTGGGGCCGGTGAGCCCTGGAAAGTCCTGCGCAGAAAGTCGGCGCACGAGTCTCGGCCACGGAGCGTGGCGTACCCCACACTGGAGGGCGTCCCACCTCCGTACAGCGCGGGTCCGCCAGAGTCGCGCCCGCCCCGAGGGGATGCCCGTGGACCGAGGCCTTGCCACAGCGACCACCGCCACCAGACGAACCGACCCCGCCGGAGCGCCGGACGGGGAGCAGGAGACGGACCACGGCCGGGCCGGGGCCGCGCCCCCGGACGGCGCGCGGATCCCTGCCCAGGGGCTGCCGGAGGGCCACCCCGACAACCCGGACCGGGAGGCCGATGACTGCGGCGACGATCCGCCCGAGCCGTCCGAGGGCGCCGGCCCGGCCGCCGACCTGCTGCGCCAGTACCTGCGCGAAATCGGCCGGATCCGGCTCCTCACCGCCCCCGAGGAGGTCGAGTTGGCCCGCCGGATCGAGGCCGGCCTGTTCGCCGAGGAGCGGCTGGACGGCGATCCGCCGCCGCCCGACCCGCTGGCCCGCGAGCTGGACACCCTGGTGGTCCTCGGCCGGATCGCCAAGCGCCGCCTGATCGAGGCGAACCTGCGGTTGGTGGTGTCCGTCGCCAAGCGCTACGTCGGCCGCGGGCTGACCCTGCTGGACCTGATCCAGGAGGGCAACCTCGGCCTGATCCGGGCCGTGGAGAAGTTCGACTACGCCCGCGGCTACAAGTTCTCGACCTACGCGACCTGGTGGATCCGGCAGGCGATGAGCCGGGCGCTGGCCGACCAGGCCCGGACGATCCGGGTGCCGGTGCACGTGGTCGAGCTGATCAACCGGGTGGTCCGGGTGCAGCGCGTCCTGCTGCAGGAACGCGGCCTGGAACCGACCGCGGCCGACCTCGCCACCGCCCTGGAACTCACCGAGGCGCGGGTGCGCGAACTGCTCCGGCTGGCCCAGGAACCGATCTCGCTGCACACCCCGGTCGGCGAGAAGGACGACGTCGCACTCGGCGACCTGATCGAGGACGCCGACGCCGCCTCGCCCGCCGAGTCCGCGACCTTCCTGCTGCTGCGCCAGCACCTGGACGCGGTGCTGGCCACCCTGGGCGAGCGCGAGCGCCAGGTCGTCCAGCTCCGCTACGGGCTGGACGACGGCCGCCCGCGCACCCTGGAGGAGATCGGTGCGGTGTTCGGCGTGACCAGGGAGCGGATCCGCCAGATCGAGTCCAAGACGCTGATCAAGCTCCGCGAGCACGCCTACTCCGAGCAGCTGCGCGGCTACCTCGACTAGCGGTCGGGGCGGCTGGGGAGCCGGGGAGCCCGGGGTCCTAGGGGGCGGACGGGCTGGGCGACGGTTGGTCCGTGGGCGGCGCCTGCGACGGCGGGGCCGAGTCGCTGGGCGTCGCCGTCGCAGGCGTGGACCCGGTGCCCGGGGGCGGGGAGGCGGGGCCGATCGGGATCGGGGTGGAGGCCACCACCGAGGCCAGGTCGGCGACGGTCGAGGTGCAGTCGTGCCCGGCGGGCTGGAAGCCGCAGACCTGGAAGCCGATCGACGGGCCGGCGGCGTTCAGCATCGCCGAGTAGTTGTCGTAGCCCCAGTGGATCAGCGCGGTCTCGCTGTCCCCGGTGCTGTCGGTGATCACCGCGTAGTCCTTGGGCTCGCCCTCGGTGATCGCCGCCCAGGCGGCCTGGCAGGTCCGGCTGTACCGGAGGTAGACGACGACCTTGCCGATGACCTGGGTCTGCAGGGTCCGGGCGTCCTTGCCGCAGCCGGTGGTCTTGGGGTCCTTGTGGGCGCAGCCCACGGCCTGACAGGCGGGCTCGGAGGGGGTGGGCTTGGCGCCGGCCGGGGCGGTCGGGGCCGGTGCGTCGGCCGCCGAGGCCTGGCCGTCGTGCCGGCTGATCCGCAGGCCGACCAGCGCCAGCAGCAGCGCCAGCAGCACCGCGCCGGAGACCAGCGCCACCGGGCGCCGCCACCACGCGACGGCGGGCTCGGGAGCCTCGTCGGTCGGCGGCGTCGACTCCCCGGGTACCGCCTCGTCCGCGGGCTCGGCTTCGGCCGCCGCCTCGGCCGCCGTCTCCTCCGTCGGCTCCTCGGGCCCGGCGGTCTCCTCGACGACGGCCGCGTCCTCAATGGCCCCGGCGGCGGGCTCCGTCGCCTGCCGCCACAGCCTCCGCAGCGCCGCCGCGTCGCAGTCCACCGCCCCGATCAGCGCCTCCAGCGCCTGCTCGGTCACCACCCGCTTGCCGTTCAGCCAGCGCTCCCAGGAGGCCCGGCTGTAGTGGGTGCGGCCGGCCAGCTCGGACAGCGAGAGTCCGGCGGCGTCCTTGATCGTCCGGAGCTCCTGCGCCAACAGCCGTGCGGGCTCGGACAGCTCCTCGGGCAGGTCCTTCCAGGCGGAAGCCAATGCGGCCCTCCATGACTCGCGAGACGGGACAACGGTGGACGGGACGGGAGGGTGCGCGCGTCCGGTCCGGCCGTTCGGTGTCTCCCCTTCTCCAACCTCAGCGGCCTGGCGTCCCAAACTCCAGGTCATGGCGTTGAGACGGACGGAAGTGTCTCACAACCCCCCGGATCGTCGAATAGTCACGTGTTCGTCGTGCAGAGTTCTCCTCGCCGGTGCGTTTCGTCGCCCCGGCCGCTTCGTTCGGGCCCCGGCCGGTCGGCCGGTGTCGGCCCGACACGGGGTCCCGGATACCCCCACCGGTCGGGGGGGGCGCGCGGGGGGGGGGGGGGCCCCCCCCCCCCGGCCCCCCCCCCCGCGGGGGGGGGCCCCGCCCCCCCCCC